>JAZLHD010000179.1:0-96138 GCA_045616645.1 Paludibacteraceae bacterium | reverse complement strand
GGTAGTTCTATCTTTCATCAGTCGCTGAAGCGCGTGTTGTACCAGTCTTTCGGACTCGGTATCGAGTGCGGAAGTAGCCTCATCAAGGATGAGGATAGGTGGGTTTTTAAGGATAGCCCGAGCGATAGATATACGTTGTCGTTGTCCTCCGCTGAGTCGTGAACCGCGATCGCCGACGGTGGTTTGGTAGCCATCAGGAGTAGCCATGATAAACTCGTGTGCGTTAGCAATACGAGCGGCTTGTTCAACGGCTTGTTGCCAGGTCTGTCCGTTGGGAGCTGGTTGAGTAGTATCAACACCAAAAGTGATGTTGTTATAAAAAGTATCGTTAAAGAGAATCGCTTCTTGATTGACATTACCCATCAGTGCGCGTAGATCGTAAGGTCGAATGGAGCGTATATCAACACCATCGATAAGAATAGCGCCATCGTTAACATCATAGAACCGCGGAAGAAGATCCGCTATCGTGGTCTTGCCACTACCCGATTGACCTACGAGAGCCACCATCGAACCCTTGGGAATAGTAAGGTTGATGTGTCGAAGAACAGGAACATCGGCTTGGTAAGCGAAGGTGACGTCGCGGTATTCGATGGAGGAGGAAAAGGAGCCGGATATTCCGGAATTTCCGGATATTCCGGGATAATGCGTTTCGAGGATGGGATTGGGGGTATTGAGAATCTTGTCGATACGGTCGAGAGAGGCCTGTCCGCGGCGAATGCCGTAAGAGGCTTTACTGAGATCTTTGGCGGGATTGATGATAGAATAGAAAATCACAAGGTAGTAGATAAAAGTAGCAGCATCAATAAACGCATGATTATTAAGGATAAGTCCCCCACCATACCAGATAAGAATAGCGATAAGAGCCGTACCAAGGAACTCAGATACGGGGTGAGCAAGGAAATAACGTCGGTTGATACGATTGAACGTCGCACGAGTATCGTTAATAAGTTTATCAAAGCGAGTTTTCAGTTTCTCCTCGGCATTGAACGCTTTTACAACACGTAATCCACCCAATGTTTCTTCTATTTGGGTAAGGATATCTGCTGTTTGTTCTTGTCCTTTAGTAGAGGTTCGTTTGAGACTTTTTCCTATGCGTCCAATGAGCAATCCTGCAATCGGCAAAAGAATAAGAACGAAAAGAGTAAGTTGCCAAGAAATAATGAAGAGGGTGATAAGATAAACAAAAATCATAATAGGATCTTTGAATAAGATATCCAATGAAGACATAATAGACGCCTCTACTTCGCTTACATCATTCGTCATCCGAGACATCACGTCCCCTTTGCGTTCCTCTGTGAAATAACCAATAGGAAGATAAACAACCTTGTAATAAAGTTGTTGACGAAGGTCACGTAATACTCCCGTCCGAATAGGAACCATAAAATAATTAGCTAACCAAGCGGTCAAGCACTTGAACCCTGTGAGAATAACGAGAACCACACCCAATAGGAAAAGCACTGTACCCGTTCCTTGAGTCTCAATGAGTTGCCCGAGGTAGAAATACATATTACCTTTCAGTGCCATAAGCCACTCTTGAAATGGGAGAGCAGAGGTTAACTCTGTATATTGCGCTTGCACTTGTTCTATCCCGAATAGAATCTGCAATACCGGTATAATGGTAGCAAACGAGAATAAGGACAATAAAGTCGATATCAAGTTGAAAAAGATATTAAGTACCACAAAATGTGTATAGGGTGGTATAAACCGGCGGAAGATTTTTAGCATAGTCTGTCTATGGTGTTAGCAATTTTCTTGATTAGTTGATCTCCTTCATCGAGGATTATGACCTCGACAGGAAGGGTATATAGTCGGTCGCCTAAAACTTCATCTAAACCTGCGGCCTGCAAACGAGGAAGGTCTTTCTCCGTTGTGAGGACATAGTCAAAATTAGCTGCACGTGATTTGATGATCTCCACCTCGGGAGGCATAAAATTATGATGATCCGGAAAAGCAAGCAGTTCGGTGGCAGGTTGCCGTTCTTTCACATAGTCAAATAGAGGTTGCGGATTGGCTATACCCGTAACTAAAAGCGGGGTTCCTTTACAAGGCAGCGGAGCGTATTGATAGGAAGAGAAATAAAGTTGTTGGAAAGACGCCTTGTGAAGTGTAGTCTCGATAATGCGTTTGTCTATGGGTTGCATGCTCAAAGGACACTTAGTGACTATAATCACCTGTGCTTTATGGCTACGCGTTCTTAGATCGCGCAGATTGCCCAAAGGCCACACACGATCTTTGACATAAAGGTTATCGTATGCAGTGAGCAAAATAGTAAGGTCACAGTTGATAGCGCGATGTTGGAAAGCATCATCAAGAATAACAAGTTGCAGATCCGGATATATCTTGAGCAATTTGCGCACACCTAATACTCTTTTTTCACACACTGCAACGGGAATATTCGAAAATTTCGTCGCTATTTGTAATGGTTCATCACCAACGGTAAAAGCAGTGTCGTTACTTGTGACTAACCGAAAGCCTTTGGTTCGACGACCATAACCTCGTGATAGCACAGCTAAGCGGTAACGCAAGGAGAGCTGACGAATAAGATATTCAACGTGCGGGGTCTTACCCGTTCCTCCGAGTGCAAGATTACCCACACAAATAGTGGGTACCTGCACATCGGAAGAGCGCAATATATGGGCATCGTAAAGACGATGACGGATATATAGTACTACACTAATAAGTGCACTAATAGGAGCAAGTAAGATGGAGGCAAATGGATTCATTACTTTATCGTTATTTCGGGCATGAGAGCCATAATACGAGGTTGGCTAACAAATTCGCGCACCTTGGAAACGATTTTTTCCTCCTCGGAATTAGGTTCGTTAAGAGTGCTCATAAACTCGTCCATAAACGACTTCCGACGAGGATAAGAAACGGTTTTATAGTCTTCAATATTTGCCAGTTGGGCTGCCTTAGCAATGGCGTCGTTGATGTTACCGAGACTATCAACCAGTCCGATACCAATAGCATCTTGTCCCAACCAAACGCGTCCTTCACCAATCTTCTTGATGGCTTCTTGGGTCGTATGACGGCCGTCGGCACAACGGGTAGTGAAGAGGTCGTAACCGCGTTCCACCATCGATTGCATCAGTTGGTGTTCAGCAGGGTTCATACCGCGAAGAACCATGTTGTTTTGGAGACCGGAGTGGGCGTTGGTCTCTACCCCATCGATGTCCAGTCCCACTTTATCGCGCAGTTTATTGAAAGAGGGAATCGTACCAAAGATGCCAATCGAACCGGTAAGAGTCGTTGGTTCAGCGTAGATATAATCGGCTGCGCAGGAGATGTAGTAACCACCGGAAGCGGCATAGTCACCCATGGATACAACGACGGGCAGTCCTTTCTCTTGAAGCATCGTGACCGCGTGCCAAATCTGTTCAGAGGCGTAAGCGCTACCGCCCGGAGAGTTCACACGGAAGACAACGGCCTTGAGGTCTTTTTCTTTGAGTAGGCTATTGAGGGTCCTCACCATCTTCTTACCGATAATTCCATCGCGTCCTTCGTCCACAATCTGTCCTTCGGCATAGACAACGGCGATTTGGTTCTTAGATTTTGACTCGTCTTTCTTGACAGACACGAGGTCAGAGGTAGAGAGATAGTGAAAGTCTTTGACGCCGATTTGGTGTTTGACGATGGTGTCCATCTGTTGTGGGAAAGTGAGGCTATCAACAAGACCGTAGGTAACGTTATCTTCCGTAGGCTGAAGGTCCATATAAAGGTCAGCATAGTGGTTGAGGTTGCTTTCGCTAATGCCACGAGAAGTGCTCACTGCCAAAACGATGTTTGACCACACGCCACCCAAGTATTGTTCGGTCTGTTTGCGGTCTGCGTCGGACATTGAAGTACGGAAATAAGGTTCTACGGCAGATTTGAAAGTACCCACTTTGACGATTTGCATCTCAACACCAATCTTCTCAAGAAGGCGAGTGTAATACATTTTTTGTCCACTAATACCATGCCAACTGAGCGAACCGGATGGGTTCATATAAATCTTATCGGCAACGGAAGCCACATAGTAGTTCATCGTGTTGTAGTTCTCAGCGTATGCAATGATCCATTTGCCGGAGGTCTTGAAATCGAGCAGTGCGTCACGCAATGCTTTGGCGGAAGCTGCCGACATAGCGAGTTCGCCCTTGTTGAGAACGATACCTTTGATGGCCGCACTTTCCTTCGCATAACGGATATTTGCCAGTAGGTCGTCCAAACCGACAACCGAAGGATCGCTCATCCCATAGATAGAGGAATAGAAACCGGCGAAAGGATTAGCTTCTTGTCCTTGTTCATGAAGAACCCCCTTGAGGGTAAGCATATACACACTGTTATCCTTAACAGAAACAGAACTACCATTCGCTATGGCAGCGCCGATAGCAAAACAGCCACCTATATAGATGGCAACACAAATGATGATTGTCCACAGACAACCGTGACGGCGAGGTTGTTTACCCTCGGAATTCCTTTTGATAATAATACTCATAATGGTTCTTTTTTTAGTTAGTATAGTTAATCTTGTTTGTCTAGTTATTTTAGTTTTTGATTAGTTTAAACGTCTTTCTGTGGTAGGGCGTGATACCAAACTGTCGGATAGCAGCGTAGTGCTCAGCAGTGGGATAGCCCATATTTCTGTCCCAACCATACTGCGGATACTCTTGACTTAATCGCTTCATATACTCATCCCGATAGGTCTTGGCCAAGATACTCGCTGCTGCGATACTCAAATAAGAAGCATCTCCTTTGACAATCGTAGTCGCAGGGATTGCCATTATCTCACCTTCGGGGATATAAGGTTTCCACTTGTTCCCATCCACAAGGATGTGCTCCGGTCGTATTGTCAATTGGTCAAGGGCGCGTTGCATGGCGAGGATCGAGGCGTTAAGGATATTGATGTGGTCTATCTCCTCGGCGGTCACCTCTGCTACCGCCCATGCAGTGGCGTGTTGTTCTATCCAAAGACGCAAGTGTTGACGCTGTTTGTCGGTCAGTTGTTTGGAGTCATTGATCAAATTCATCATTTCCTCATTTATTGCTACGACCTCCTTCCCCTTCGGGGGGAAGGCTGGGTTAGGGGCTTCAAAAATCACCGCTGCCGCGAACACACTTCCAGCTAAAGGTCCCCTACCCGCTTCATCGCAGCCCGCCTCAATGACTCCTTGTATATTATATTGCTTCAACATACTCTAAACTATTAAACTATACGGCTACTCTACACTCTACACTCTACACTCTCAACTAATCAGAACGGATACCCTATGGCGAAGTGGAAAGTCATATCATCTTTCCAACCTAATCCGTTAGGTACTGTACGCCACTGTGTACCAGCACGCTCTCCGTATATTCGTGCTGGATCATATAATTTAACACCAAAGTCCACACGGAAGATAAGGAAACTGAAATCTAAACGCACACCCAAACCGTATGCCATAGCGATTTGTTTGTAAAACTCACTCCACTTAAACTGTCCACCGGGTTGCTCCGGATAATCTTGAATAGTCCATATATTTCCTGCATCAAAGAACGCTGCCAGTTCGAGAAACTTCAACACGTGATAACGATATTCCAAGTTGGCATCAAACCGTATATCACCCGCTTTGAGTTCATAAAGCAGACTACTATTCCCTTGTGCTGCGAATGCTCCCGGACCCAAAGCACGTGCTTGCCAACCGCGAACACTATTACTACCACCAGCGAAATAGCGTTTTTCAAAAGGAACTACACCGGAGTTCAGATAGGGTACTGCGGTGCCAAGCCCCACGTGCGTCACCAGTTGGTGCTTTTCCGCGACAACGTGGTGGAACGTGAAATTTAAGTCTGCTTTAGCATATTGCGCGTATGGAATATGAAAGATCTCGTATTGTCCCACATCATTCGGTTGCTGCTTGAAGAGTTTACTCATTCCATAGAGGAAGTTACCTGCTGTCTCTAACGCATAATTGAAGGTGACAAAACTGCGCAAAGGATGTCGTGCATCGTACCCATTATACCGACCGCTATAAGACCAATCAACAATAAAATGATTCTCGTAACTGTACTTCAACACAGTAGATTTCTCAAGAAAATCGTGACGGAAACGCTCAGAGATCCAAGGTAGATAGACATAACTAATGTCAATAACGTTAAAGGAATGATGCCACTTCGGATTCTTATGTCGCTTATGGGCGGTGTAGTACAAACCTGCATTCGCAATGGTACGCGTATATTCCTCCGGACGAGTTTGGTACTGATAACCTATCTTGAGCTGCAGAGTATTAGGGAAAAGCAGACCCGCATCAACAGTTCCTTCGATAGCTCGGCCGCCATTCTGACGCCATTCGTAACTGGCATGAGCATTGATGGATAACTGTTCCGCTCCGCGGAAGATATTTCGATTAACAAATCCCACCCCTGCGGCTATACCCCAATCTCCGGCCGAATAGGTACCTTCTATCTCTGCCGAAACACTATTGAGTTTACTACGCGAAAGGGTAATGTGACATTCCAATTCATGATTTCCAATGGGTTCAAAAGCAATATCAATATACTTGATAGGACCTAAACCATTGAGAGCGGCATAAGTATCCTCCACCGCTGCTTCACTATAAAGAAATCCCGGACGGATCTTACAGGCTTTCTTCAACACTCTATTACGCAATAACGGTGCACCTTTATATGTAAAGGTATAACCCATGGTATCCTGAATCGTTGTAAAGGCCACGTCTTCCGGCATGTGTTTAGGGTCATAGTCTTGATGGAAATACACATGCGAAACAGTATATTGGCGATAAAGACGCTCGCGCAACGAATCGGGCAAGTTCTCTATATAATCTTGCAGTTTAATCTCCATAGCGACTTCGTTACTACGATAGCTACTATCAGCACGATACTCCAACATCGCCTTATCAAAGTAATAATAACCTCGATTACGCATGCCTGTAGCAATACGTTGACGCTCATCATCAAGGGCTGAAGCATTAAACTGATTCCCATTCTTAATGGTACGCCCTTTGTTATTAGCAATCTGACGCACTACATCGTTGGAGATATTAGTCTTATAATCACGAATTGTGTAGGGCTCATTAGCCTTAATCAGATAAGTGATGTTTACTTTTCGCTCATCTTTCTTTTCATCTACCTTACGCGTAACGACAGTATCCACTTGAGCATTGAAAAAACCTTGGTTTTCCATTGCTTTCTTGAGCTGAAGCATTGACGCTGTGGTTGCGTCCTTATCATAGATGATGGGAGCCTCACCCATTTTATGCGCATTTTTTGTAAGCAGCTTCTGCGATTTCGTGATAGTATCTTTGGGGGCGGTATTGTAAATATGCAGTTGCAGTTTCCAAAAGCCCATAATCTCGGTGTTTTGTTTCTGCCGCAAGTAATTGCTCAGTTCCGATGTAGAAACATCCTTACGGTCCTCCACCTGTATCTTTGCCTTATTGAGCAGATACTCATTTGCAGGCACATAACGACACGGATGGCAACCCGTCAAAGCCATCAACGCCATGCCCAAAACGGCAAATAATATGATAAGTCTCTTCTTCGGCATTTTAATTTAGCGCACAAAATTACTAAAAAGTTTGCAAATATGCAAATTTTTTTGTACCTTTGCAGCGTTTTTTGGCAAATGGAACCTATTTTAGGACATATTTCGAAGAATCAGGTGCGATTTATTCGCTCTTTACAGCAAAAAAAAGTTCGGGACGAAGAAAAATTCTTCGTCGCAGAAGGCGATAAGTGCATCGGGGAACTCCTCGGTCATTTTGACCTTGTCACCCTCGTGGTAACCGGAGCATCCGGAATTTCCGGAATTTCCGGCAACCCTACCCCTCTACTCCCCTACTCCTCTACTCCTCTACCCCTCTACTCCTCTACTCCCCAGGAACTCTCGCAGATGTCCTCTCTCAAAACTCCACAAGGCTCCCTCGCTGTCTTTAGGCAGCGGTCTAATCAACTCTCACCTAATCAACTTTCAACTATTAAACCAGACGACTTCTTTCAACTTTCAACTTTCAACTCTAAACTAATATTGGCGTTAGACAATATTCAGGATCCGGGCAACCTCGGAACGATTATCCGCACTGCCGATTGGTTCGGGATTAGCGATATCTATTGTTCTTGCGACACAGCCGATTGTTACAACCCGAAAGTTGTTCAAGCGACTATGGGTGCGCTCGCACGCGTAGAGATACATTATGTGGATTTAGTTGAGATGTTAACCGGAATATCCGGAACTTCCGGAATATCCGGCAACCCTACTCCCCTACTCCCCTACTCCCCTACTCCCATCTACGGTACTCTCCTCGATGGGCGTAACCTCTACGAGAAAGACGCTATCCCCGATCCCGCACACGGAATCATCGTTATGGGCAACGAGGGAAACGGTATATCCGCCGAGGTAAAGAAGTTCATCACTCATCCGCTGTATATACCAAGTTATACATCCTCCCCTTCGAGGGGAGGCTTGGAAGGGTCTCATATTGAGTCCCTCAATGTAGCCATTGCAACTGCCATTACCCTCGCCGAGTTTCGGCGATTGAAGACTTAAATTACACCCTGCGGGCGTCCGGCATAGGCTACGCACCGCTTCGCGGAAGATTTTTATTATTAGTACCTGCGGTGCTCCTCGCATCTGTGAAATGGTCTTTGATAATTTTATTATTGTGTTGGCAACAACACGGGATGTGAGTTTACGAACCTCGCCATCTGTGAAATGAATTATTAGGTGGATGCGCAGCAGACACGGCGGGTGAACCGCAGGTGAGCCAGCCCTACTATTGATTTATTTATTTGGATTGGGAGCTCGCTCACGAAGACAAATAATAAATAAATAGGAGAAATAATAATCAGTGTAATCTGTGGAATCTGTGAGAGATAAAAAAATATCACAACAAAAATAACATATTTTGTCTAAGGGACAGTTGTGAGTTCCAAGGACATAAACATTTGTAGGTTTAACAAATATGATTAAAATTACATTTCCGGACGGTTCCGTCCGTGAGTACGAAAGCGGTATCACCGCTTATCAGGTAGCCGAGAGTATCTCACCACGTTTGGCGCAAGATGTTCTGGCCGCAAGTATTAAAGTGGAAAGTGACGCCCAAGGGGCTAGTGGAGAGTGGAAAGTTATTGACCTTTCCCTTCCTATCACCACTGACTGCGCCATCAAGCTCCACAAATGGGACGATGCCGAAGCCAAACACGCTTTTTGGCACACCTCGTCGCACCTTATGGCAGAGGCATTGCAAGAACTTTACCCGGGTATCCAATTCGGTATTGGTCCTGCCATCGAGAATGGTTTTTATTACGACGTTCTGCCCGCAGAGGGCACTTCCATCAAAGAGGGCGACTTTGACGCCATTGAGAAGAAGATGATGGAACTGCTCCAACGCAAGTCCGAACTCGTTCGTCGTGACATCTCGAAAGCCGATGCTCTCAAAGCCTTTGGCGACAAGGGACAGACATACAAATGCGAACTTATCAGTGAGCTGGAGGATGGTCATATCACCACGTACACCCAAGGTAACTTCACTGACCTGTGTAAGGGTCCGCACTTGACTTCGACCGCTCCGATTAAGGCAGTCAAGGTGTTGTCCTGTGCTGCTGCTTATTGGCGTGGTGACGAGAAGCGTCCGATGATGACGCGTATCTATGCCATCACTTTCCCCAAGAAATCGATGTTAGACGAATACCTCGCTCTGCTCGAAGAGGCAAAGAAACGTGACCACCGCCGTATTGGTAAAGAACTGGATTTGTTTATGTTCTCCGAGATGGTGGGTAAAGGTCTGCCTATCTGGTTGCCGAAAGGTACGGCTCTGCGTCTGCGTTTGGAAGACTTCCTTAAGAAAATACAGAAACGCTACGGCTATCAGCAAGTGATGACTCCGCATATTGGAAATAAGAACCTCTACGTCACTTCCGGTCACTGGGATCACTATGGTAAAGACAGTTTCCAGCCTATCACCACACCCGAGGAAGGCGAAGTGTATCTGCTCAAGCCGATGAACTGCCCTCACCATTGTATGATCTTCAAGAACAGTCCTCGTTCGTACAAAGACCTGCCTTTGCGTATTGCAGAGTTTGGTACGGTCTATCGTTACGAGCAGTCGGGTGAGCTTCACGGCTTGACACGTGTTCGTTCGTTCACACAAGACGATGCCCACATCTTCTGCCGTCAAGACCAAGTGAAAGGTGAGTTTATTCGCGTGATGGAGATCATCGAAATCATCTTCAAAGCACTGGATTTCCAGAACTTCGAAGCGCAGATCTCGTTGCGTGACCCGAACAACCACACCAAATACGTAGGCTCTGACGAAGTATGGGCAAAAGCCGAACAAGCTATCATCGAGGCTTGTAAGGAGAAAAACCTACCCGCAAAAGTGGAATATGGAGAGGCAGCTTTCTATGGTCCGAAGTTGGACTTTATGGTGAAAGACGCTATCGGTCGTCGTTGGCAGTTAGGTACAATCCAAGTCGATTATAACCTGCCTGAGCGTTTTGAACTCGAATATACGGGTGAAGACAACCTCAAGCACCGTCCCGTGATGATTCACCGCGCACCGTTTGGTTCGATGGAGCGTTTCGTTGCCGTACTGATTGAGCACACGGCCGGTAAGTTCCCACTCTGGCTCACACCCGACCAAGTGGCTATCCTTCCCATCTCTGAGAAGTCGAACGAGTACGCACACAAGGTGCAAGAAATCTTAGAGCAACAAGATGTTCGCGCTATCGTGGATGACCGTGACGAGAAGATCGGTCGTAAGATTCGCGACAACGAACTCAAGAAGATTCCCTTTATGCTTATCGTCGGTGAGAAAGAGGCAGAACAAGGACTTGTCTCTGTTCGCCAGCAAGGTGCCGAGGACAAAGGTCAGATGACCATCCAGGACTTTGCCGACTTCATCAAGAAGACCGTCGATGAACAGATAAATGCGTATTGATTAAGCATGTATTCACAGGCGATATTGAACGAAGGCTTCGATAGCTTCATAGCTAGCTAAGCCTAATCGTTCATATAGCTCTGCGGTAGCGTGGTTACGGTCCTCCGCACGTTGCCAGAAGAGACGTTCATCATCTCCCATAAACGGAGCCGACTCCATTTGCGATTGGTGTTTGAGAATCGTATTGCGTTTGAACCGCAACTCCTCCGGAGACATCGGCACTGCCATCTCAATCAAGTCCACCTCCCACTCCATCCACGCGCCACGATACATCCAGATACGGCAGTCTTGTAACCAAGTCTCCGTATCTTTCAACTCGTCAATAGCCGCCAAGACCGCATCTAAGCAGACCTTATGTGTTCCGTGCGGATCGGCCAAGTCTCCTGCCACAAACATCTCTTGCGGTTTGAGTTCGAGCAAGAGTTCCTTCACAATATCCACATCCGCTTGACTAAGGTCGTTCTTCTTGATCGTCCCCGTCTCATAGAAAGGCAGGTTGAGGAAGTGTATATGATCCTCCTTCAATCCCATAAAGCGGTCTGCCGCTGTGGCTTCGCCACGACGGAGAAGTGCTTTCAAATCTAAGATTTCTCGGGGAGAGAAATTGTGAATTGTGAATTGTGATTTTTGATTTGTGAATTGTGATTTGTGGATATTGAAACCATTCATGAAGTCGAGGAAGTATTGGAGTTGGGTATCATCCACCGCAATACAGCCGGAGGTCTCGTAAGCAACATGCACGTTGTGTCCCTGTTTGATAAGTCGAGCAAACGTGCCACCCATAGAGATGACATCGTCATCGGGGTGAGGACTGAAAATCAATATATCCTTCGGATACGGATTAGCGCGTTCGGGACGGTTGCTATCGTCCGCATTCGGTTTACCACCCGGCCAACCGGTAATCGTGTGTTGGATATCATTAAAGACTTTGATGTTACAGTTATAGGCAGAACCATAGAGCGTCACCAATTCGTTTAGACTATTATCGTTATAGTCTTTATTGGTGAGTTTGAGGATTGGTTTACCTGTTTTCTCGCACAACCACACCAATGCGCGGCGGGTGAGAGCCGGTGTCCAATCGCACATAGTCACGAGCCACGGATATTGGATACGTGTCAGCAGTTGGGATGCGTTCAAGTCGCAGATGAGTTGCGCATGATCGTGGAACTGCAACTTAGAAGCCGGACAAACGTCGTTCACTTCGCCCTCTACAGTGTCTTTGACCGCACTTGCTTTATGTTCGCCCCAAGCAACAAGGACTACCTCTTTCGCACGGAGCATGGTACGAATACCTTGTCCTCCAACCTCACCCACGCGACCGAGTCCAAGAACAAGAAGGTCAATAGGCGTTTCTTCGGGGATAACACCATCATCGCGCCAATCAAGGAAAGTGGCTTGGGATAGTACGGACGTTAAGTGAGGGCGAACATCCACAAGCGTACGTCCCACCGAAAGGACTACCGTAAAAGCCTTTGAAGAGGCTTTTTGAATTCGGTCTTTTATGAGTGAGGAAACCAGAGCACTACCCTCAGCTGCATTCTCGACGATGGTTGTTTTAATTTTCTCTCGACGGGTAAGACGAGCTAACTCAAGGGCATCGGTAGTGCGATAAAGCTTACTCGGTACACGCGAAAGAACAATTTGAGAAGACAGATTATTGCGCATTATTATTATTGATTTTTTGTTTAAAGGGTTTGTCCTAAGATAGTATAAGTACAATCGTCAACACGGATAACAAGGTTACCTTTTTCAATATATTTCATCACCTTATGCTTTTGTATTGGAGCGAGCGTGTTGTCAATATTCATTGGGATAGGTGTTCCTTGTGTGCCATATTCGATAGCTCCCGGCACAGATAACGAAGACAAAGCCTGCGGGTCAAAGGGTGCACGTAAGGCTCCCGTTTGGTCGCGTTCGAGCGTTCCTGTCAGTCCGCCTTCGTTCAGAATGTCCGAGCCTACGTAGGTAGCTTTGAGCATATTCTCGGCAATGTTTTGGACATTTTTGGACGCATATTGTGTACTGATAGGAGCGATAGAGATGACATCCTCATTGGGACCAAACGCCATGAGGGCAGGTTGATAGGTCGTTGAGGCTGTACCTCCCAAGAAGGATACGAGTTCGTTACAAGCCGTAGTCCAATCCGCAGCCGCAACATCGGTCAAGGACTTGCGGTAGTTCATGTTCGACTGACAAGAGAAGATGTTATTGTGTCCCGTCTTGACAGCGGTAGAATCCACTAAAGAGATATCTCCACGACGAGGACAAGACGAATAGTTACCGGCAATGATATTGTTCGTCAGCGAGAGGTTGCCGGACATGACATAGATGGCTCCGCCCACAAAATCGGGTGCATTAACCCCATTCTTCAAGCAGGAAGTATAGTTTCCCACCACCGTCGTTTGCATCAGCGTGAGTTGTCCTGTGGCAGCAGCTTGTAAGAAGAGCGCAGAGCCTCCGGTCGTTTTATTGGCCAGGGAGGCTTTGACATCAATCTTATTGTTAGCGAAGGTGCTATTGACTACGCGAACATCTGCATGAGAGGAAGGAGCTACAAGAGCAACGGAGCCTTGTGTCTTATTGACATTACCTATAAAAGAAGATCCATAGATATAGATCTTACCCGTAGTAGTGGCATAGATAGCGGCACCTTTGGCGGCTTGGTTATCTTGGAACAAACAATTCTTGACTACCAAGTCTTTGTCATTCGTCATATACACACAACCCATCATTTTATCCGTCACATTATGTCTGAATATGCAATGGTCGAGGGTAAGGTCTGCACGGTTATTGCTGATGAGTCCTTGGGCCTCGGTGGTGCAATCTTCGATAATGCAGTCGGATACATGGAGATATAAGCCGCTACCAGCGAGGACTCCTCCGTCAGGTGTATTGGCTGAGAGAGTAACGTTTTTAAAATGGATGTTGCTTATATCGAGGGTAATAAAATCGGCTAATTGGAACAGATTCGTTTTTCCGGTGATGGTGCAGTTGTTTCCTATAATGACGCACGTATTGGCTATTTTGAGGGGTTCTAACCCGAAGTCATAATCGCCTTCAACGATAATGGTATCGTTCGGTTGAATGGTCTTCGCCACTTGTCGTAACTCGTCCATGTTGGAAACGCGGTGAACCTTTTCGCGAGTCGTTGGGAGCATCGTCATTTCACAAACGGTAGGCAGGTGATCGGACGGCAAAAGGGAACGACCAATAGTAGAAGACGATACATAGTAATCTTCTATCTCTATACCATGGACATAAACAAAGTCAATGAGTTTGCTGGCTCCGATGGGGTTCATGCCTGACGAGAAGGTGTTGTAAGAACCACGCGGTTCTATTTTACATATCTGCCGAGCATTAGCAAAATACGCACCGAAGTTCGCATGTGGGTCATGGTCAATAGGTTCGCAGTTCATATCTCCGGCAACGATGCAAGGATAATCACCGGCTATTAGACTGAGTTGCTCTGCATTCACACGAGCGCCTTCCCGAATAGAGATAGGATTGAGGTCCAAGTGAGTAGCACCGAACACGAAAATCTCGCCGGTTTGTTTATCTTTGAGTTTAGCCCAAACGGTCATTCGCACATATTGGGCATCCCAAGAAGGTTTGGAAGGTTTTGTGGAAGGATCGGGAGCAAGCCAAAACGTACCCTTGTCTAATACATCATATTTAGCAGTACGATAAAGCAACTCCGCACCACCGGCCGTTCCGCTATAGAGGAGGGTATAGGTAGCTGCGAGTTTTTCACTCAAGTAATTATGTTGCGTCGTGGACACCTCTTGAAGGGAAACGACATCATATTCCATAGTATCGCGAATCATCGTGATCACCGCCTCACGGCGTGCGGACCAAGCCTTATCACCGGTATCAGCACTGGCACCCGAAGTACGGATATTGAATGTTCCTATACGATGGGTGTTTTTCCCGTCTTTCGCTACGGTTAGGCTATAAGAAGTGGTGATGCCATCCCAAGTAGCACGGATGGTTGTGGTACCGTCTTTGAGAGCCGTTACCAAACCATTTGCATCCACCGTAGCGACATCCGTATTAGAAGAGGAATATTGGATAGGTGTTTGATTATCGCGGTTATCTATGAGGTTCTCGTTGGTATATTGATCACCAACCATTATCTTAACATTCTTAGATGTATAGAGCAGATATGGAGTAATCGTGATAGGACCTACCACCATGCGCCCATACGTATAGGAAGTAGGATCATCTTTCGGGAAGGACAGATTAGCAATCGTTATCTTCGCGGGCACTTTAACGTCCATAGCTCTGGTAAAGACACCGGAAACAGGCGTTTTTTGCGGGTCAAATTGTACTGAGTCTATGCCTGTTCCGTTGATGCGCACGGCTAAAATAAAACGTGCGTTATCATCTCCTTTATTCGGATCAAAGCCGAACTGACGATAGGCGAAGGAGATGCCTTTCACACCGCCTTCAAACTTTATTTCCTCCCTACCCTCTTGGGTGTTTTCATCTTGTCCGATTTCTATATACGCATTATGTTTCGTTGCAGAACCCACGACGCGGCACAACCAGATGCCTTGCGTTGTTCCTATCGTATCTGCGGTACCGCAACGGGCATTTCGATAAATCAAAGGCAGTTGATTATCAAAACTACAGATAGTCGGTGTGTAGGAGGAGGTAGCAGAAGGTTGATTAACATTCTTATAATCTTCCGTCACCGTTGTGGCGGCACAAAGGGTAGTGATTATAGTCAGAGCCACTAAACTCAGCAATAGTTTTTTCATAATAAAAAGTGATGTTCGTTTATTTTTTTACACTGAAAACCGCTTGTATCGGACGGTGGTCGCTAAGGAAAGGCACCCGTGTGGTGTCGCACAAAACATCGAACTGTTCAGCCGTAGCATTGCGATAGAAGATAAAGTCGATGATCTTTTCCTTATTAGGACGATGTCTAAAACCGGTAAAGGTCTTCATGTCCGTTGTTTTCTTAGCTTCCGCTTGTGACCAATGCATATAATCGTACATCGGTATCAAAGCGGAGTCTTCGGGTTCCACATTCATGTCGCCCATCACAAAAAGTGCCATCGTGTCGCCACTGAGTGCTCGCAAGGTGTCAGCAATCAGTCTTAGAGACTCTTGCCGGGCGGTAGCACCTTTATGGTCGAGGTGGGTATTGAAGACGATGAGACGTTTGTTTGTTGCCTTCGATTGAAGCATGATATACGTAGCGATGCGTTCGTATTTGGCGTCCCAACCCACTGAAAGGGTGTCGGGGGTCTCACTGAGCCAGAAGGTGCGAGACTGAACGAGGTCAAACTTATCCGTTCGCCAATAGAGCGGACAACTCTCGTCAGACCATAACCCGGGGTGCCGTCCTTGTACTACGTGATTGTAGAGGGGCAGGTTCGCTTGTACAAACGAATCCGACTCCGTCACTACTTCCTGCATTCCAAACACGTCGGGGCGCAGACTATCAAGGAAAGCCACGCACGCTTCACGACGATAGATCCACGAGTTCGTACCATCATCCTTGTGCGCGTCGCGGATATTAAAGGACATTATCGTGTAGGTCTCTTTAGCGCAAGAGGAGAAGAGAAGCAATAGGACCGCTAATGCAAAAAGATTTTTTTTCATTTGTGATTGGTGATTTGTGATTTATGATTTGTGATTTTGACTAGCTTTGTGCCAAACGACGCAGACTAAGAGGACGGAGAGGAATGCGGCACCTATCCAGAAGCAAAGAGCGGGAGTGAAGTTATAGGTGTCCCCCACTTTGTTTCCGTCAAGCAGTACACCGCTGACGATGTCTTGTAGTCCGGCAGCTGCGTAAGAAGCTAATCCCACAATACCCAGGGCTGCACCGGAAGCCTCACGCGGAACGATATCAACCGCCATCAGTCCTCCTACGAAGCAGATCAGCACACCAATGGCAATACCGAAGATCACCATCGCTAAGATGTTTACCCACAGCAGATTGCCACCAAAGGCAAAGAGGACAAGTGCAAACACTTCTAATAACCCTGCCGAAACGGCTAATATGTATCTATTTCCCTTAAAGAACTTATCGGATATCCATCCTGAGAAGACCGTACCGATAATACCTAACAGGGCATTGATGGAAACGATCTGTGCGGCTTGCACCAGTTCAAACCCTTTGGTCTCCTGTAAGAAAAGCACGCCCCATCCGTTGATGGCATAACGACTCACATACATAAATGCGGAGGCTAAAGCCAGCACCCAAACGTAAGGGTTCTTGATGGCAATCATCTGCGCTTTCCCCACATTCTTGTCTTCGGGTTTGACTTCGGCTTTCTCGTGCGCATAGACTTCCACAGGCGGCAATCCCTTACTCTCGGGCGAGTCGTGCAGCATAAAGAGGATGATGAGAAAACCTATCGTACCGGCGATAGCAGCTCCGATAAACCCATATTGCCAGCCAAAGGCAGCAACGAGCGAGCTCACCAAAATAAAAGAGAAGAACTCACCAAGGTTATGGCTTGCAGACCAGAAACCATAGAAAGTGCCTCGTCTTGAGAGAGGGAACCATCGGCTTAAGGCTATCACGCAAGGAGGAGCACCCATCGATTGGCCTAAACCATTGATACCCCAGAAGATAGCAAAGACAGCATAGAAAACACTGATAGAGATGGCCGTTTGTTTGGCGGTAAGAAATCCCAAGAACCCAACGACTAAGTTAGCAATCGTGGAGATGAGTATTCCCAACGCCATGAAGCGTTTGATATTACTGTGATCCCCTAAAAAGCCGCTAATAAATTTGCCTCCGGCATACGCAAAGAGCAGTGCCGAAGAGATAACACCTAATTGGGTGGCGTCTAAGATACCGCCGTCAATGATAGGTTGTTTGACGACATTAAGGGTTGTACGACAAACGTAATATAAGGAATAGCCTAACGTCGCTGCGATAAACGACGAAAAAGCCATTCGCTTATAGCGTTTATCTACTTGCTCCGGCGTCCCTTCAAAGGGAGCCGAAGCAGGAGATTTCTTAAAAAAGTCTAACATTATAATTCGCGAGTTCCTAACAAGTTATATTTCACACCATTGGCTTGGATCATAATTCGACCCTCTTGCATATATTTGATGGATTGTTTATTAAGCTTACGAGCAGACGTTTGAGGCAGATTAGACGGCTGAACAGCCTCAACAGCGGCAGCGCCTACACACGTTTTCGCTGCATCACGTTGATATCCGCGTTGGTCCAAAGAAGCATCTACATGTGCCCAAGCGGGGAACCAAGCATCTGCCAACTCTTGCAGAGCAGCAACCGCAGCACCATCTTGCATTTGAAGAGGAAGAATAGACTTGCTGCAACCACCATTGTCTTTGAAGTTATCAAAGGTACCGAAATATTGCGGGAAGGTTTGAGCCAAATCTACAGAACCGCCATTATAAACGGAAAATAGATCGGTTTCTTTCCAAACATTTTCTACATCTACATTTGCTTCAGGATAGTAGCAAACCGTACCTAATACGTTATATCCACCGGAGAAAAGGCACTCACTTAACATCTTCGTGTTACCGTCTTGATAGATAGGAGCGTATTGTTTTTTCGTATTATCTTTTGCATCCGTTACGAAAGAGTTAGCAATCTTGATGACACCATCACTCTCCATACGTAAGCTGGAACCGTAGCAGCAGTTCTTTGGAGAAGAACCAAGGTCGTGGTCATCACGGATACCCTCGTTGTTACCGATGGTAGAGGAGATGATATAGAAACCTTTTACATTACCCGAGATACCGGCACCATTGGAATAGTTCTTATTATTGAGAATAGAGGTGTTAATCATGTATAAAGGACCCGAAGATATTTGCAGACCGCCACCATACGTACCATTGGCAAGGGTAGCATCTTTGGCTGCAATACGAGCCTCTAAACTCATGCTCGGATCATCCTCATTCAAACCCAGAGCACTACCATTATAGAAACAGCAGCGTTCGAGAACAATTTCAGGAATTTGCGGATTCGTTTTGTCACCACCGATAAAGAAGTTACGCGAACGGAACAGACCGCCACGGCTCATAGCAACACAATCGTGTACTTCGCAATCCATCGCATGGAACTTAGAACCTACCACTGTAACCGCTTGTGAACCACGGCAGTTAGGAGTGATGTGGTTATAGATATGGCAGTTCTTCACGATTACTGTACCGCAGATAGTACGCAGCGCAGCTGCTTGGTCGAGGTAAGAATCAATATCCTCCGTACCATTGGTAGCCGTGTTATAGGTATTGATTAAATCAAGACCTTGTAGGGTTACCACGTCATTATTGGCACCGGATAGATCTACACGGATAAGCATAGGGGAGTCGCCCGCAGAGGCAACACCGTCTTTGTTTATATCACCATTGAAAATAGTAGGCGTAGCCGAAGGATAGGTCGGCAAAGAGGTAGCAACACCCGTAGCAGCGGGATCAAAACCGCCGATGAGGGCAATACTACCCGTAATCACCCAAGCGTCATTACCGGATTGAAAATTGATCGTTCCACCTTTGATAAAGATGGTGTCACCACTACCTACTAAACTTGATAAAGCCTCTTTCATCATAAAGACAGAAACGGCATCATCCCAACTAGAACCTTGTGCCTCGTCATTACCCGAAGCAGGGTCACAATAAAAAACGGTTGCATTTGCGCTAAGAACAGCTACTGCCATGAGCGCACTTAAGAAAACTTTTTTCATAATTTGTTAACTTTTATACTTATAAACTCTAAACTATTAAACTAGACGGCTACTCTAAACTCTAAACTCTAAACTCTACACTAAATCACCACCCCGGATTTTGCTTGAGTGCTCCGTTAGACAGGATAATCTCTTGTGTCGGTATAGGATAGAGGTAATCGCGGTCCTCTCTAAAGGTACGCACATCCGTACCATGGCAAAGGATATTTCCTCCGTCAAGACCATTGGTCAACCACACATCTTTATTCAGTTCAAGGTAGGTGACACCGAAGGAGAAGGGTTTATCTTGAGGATTGGCGGTACTCCAAACGCAAACATCAAAGGAGTTTGGATTATCGTTCTTCGTATTGATGCAACCACTCTTATCGGTTTTATTTTTAGACACACCCTTGAAACCTAAACCGGTGAGGGGTTGAGTAAGAGCTTGTCCCTCACCCCAACGCATGAGGTCCCAATAGCGGAATCCTTCTTGTACAAGTTCGATGTCGCGTTCACGACGGATCTCTAAGATCACACCTCTGTTACCTCCTTTATCCACGTGTGGATAGAGGCTTTCCATATATGGGCACGGATAAAGATTAGCATTTGCCATATCGAGGTTAGGCATCTTGGCGCGGTCACGAAGGAGTTTGATGGACCGGTTAATGTCGTCTTGAGTTAATTCACCTGCCTCAGCCAAGCACTCGGCATAATTGAGCAGTACCTCAGCATAACGGAAGAGAGGCATATCGCAATCGGATTGGTTATAGGTATCCTTATTGCGTTCCATCACGTACTTGATGAGTTGGTACCCGGTGGAAGATGTCTTAGCACTATACTTATCCGCCTCGTTCTCGCCTACACGATAGTAATGAGTAGGACGGAAAATCGTTTGTTCCATACGAGGGTCACGATTGGTCATCTCCTTACCCATCGGGATTAAATCAAAGTTCTCTTGATCCGTGAAACGCGTACCATCAGCATTAAGGTATTGGTTGACGAAACGCTTTGTGAAACCGGGTTTACCGGTCGTCGAGGATACGGTATATCCATTCGCATTATGCGTCAACTTCACTTCCGCACCATAGTAACGAGCCAAGATTATTTCGCAGTTGCCGGCATATTTACCTTGACAGAACAGATTACGATAAGCGCCATAATGAGGTCCTTCATTAGTAAAGAGCGAATAGGCTCCCGATTCCATCAGTTGAGAGGCTGCCGCAGCACCTTGTTTCAGGATGTCTTTGTAGTTCTCTCCTCCGTGGTATTTGCGGAACGTACCCTCAAAAAGACAGATACGCGACTTGAGCGCCATCGCGGTATAAGCATTTACGCGATAGGTGCTACTGTTCTGTTTAGGAAGCAAGGCGATGGCTTGATCGATATCATAAAGGACACTATCCATCACCGTTGTACGGGGTGTTTGCTCCGAATAGAGGGTCTTATCGTTGGAACCCAACGTGTGACGAATCAAAGGTACATTACCATAATAGCGCACTTTCTCTAAATAGAAATAGGCTCTGAAGAAATAGGCCAAACCGGTATATTGTTTCCTTACCTCTTCATTAGGACACTGCTTCACATGCTCTAACAAATAATTGATATGGCGGAGCATTGTCCAGTTCCACTGTGTACCGGAAGCATCTACGGGTACAACACGAGAACCCATCATCTCATCGGGAAGCGTGGCAGCCGTGATCTCATCACTGATTTCACCATAGATATCTCCTGCCGAGGGGAAGATGGTATAGAATTGGTTGGAATATTGTTCCAATTGATCAGCCGTAGTGAAATAAATCTCAGAACTAACGGAATCCTTTGGATATTTATCCAAGTCCTTACATGAGGATAGATTAACAAGGCACAGAGCCGTTATAGCAATCAACAAATATATTTTTTTCATAACTGTATCCTCCTTTTTTAGAATGATATATCCAAACCTATCGAGAAGGTTCTTGAGAAGTTATAGGCTACACCCGTATTAGGACTTGCCGTATTGGTAGAGGTAGCCTGTTCGGGATCGATATATTTGGTATGCTTCTTGAGCGGCGAGAAATAGAATAGGTTCTCACCCGAGAAGTAGATACGCAGACTTTGTATAACCTTGTTTTGTGGAATAGGAGGTGTATAACCTAACGTCAAGTTCTTGAGGCGGAAATAAGCCACATTCTGCAAGTAACGGTCATTGACAGAACCTAAAGGACCATTCGTTGCGTAGGCTATATATCCACGAGGACGTGGGAAATAGGCGTTCGGGTTATCTTGGCTCCATACATTGTCCATGAAGTTCGAAGGAATGAACGAGCAGTAGGGACGGCCGTAAGGACCCCAGAAAGCAAGCGACTCATTACCCGGATACCAGTCTTGGTGACCAATACCTTGGAAGAACAAACTGAGGTCAACACCATACCAGTTCATTCCAAACTTGATGTTATAACTGAATCGCGGCAAAGCGTTACCAATCACTTTGAGGTCACCATGATCCGCGAGTGTACCGGCTCCCATACTGATGGTGTCATTACCGTCTAAATCAACGTAACGTACATCACCGGCGCGCCAGCGGCACATATCGGCATTACCCACACCTTCAGAGCAGCGTTGTCCGATGGCGGAAGTGTTGTATCGCGCACCGTATGCAGCGGCTTCCTCGTCAGAGGCAAAGAGTCCGTCGGTGGTGTAACCCCAAATCTCTCCAAGGGTTTGTCCCTCGTAGTAGATATTAGAACCATCGCTAAGGTTAGTATCTAAAATCTTATTGGGGTTATTGAAGCGCGTTACCTTTGTTTTGTAGTCACCGATACCGAAGCTCACGCTGTATTCAAACGGTTTACCGCACACTCTCTTGCTATCGTTCCAACCGATAGAGATCTCCCAGCCCATTGTACGCATATCCGAGATATTCGATTTAGGAACGCCTGCACCATAGATAGCGGGCAACGGCATTCCATCCACGAGCATGTTCTTCGTATCACGGATATACCAGTCGCCGGTGAGGTTCAAACGGTTACGGAAGAAACCTAAATCCCAACCTACATCGTAGGTAGTCGTCGTTTCCCAAGTCAAGTCTTTGGCTTTGGGGTCATCCTCTCTGGAGTAATAAGCAAAACCATCGCCAAACGAATAACTAAGCGATTGGTTGAGGTTCATGGACTCAATATAGGTGTAATAGTCATCAATAGCTTGGTTACCTAACGAACCGGCAGACACACGCAGTTTGCTGTTTGTCCAAACGGAAGAGACAGGCTCCCACCAGTTTTCCTCTGACATGCGCCATCCTACACTACCGGAAGGGAAGAAACCCCAGCGGTTTTCTTTAGCGAAGCGAGACGAAGCATCTCCACGAGCGGAGAACTCGAACAGGTAGCGACCGGCGTAGTCATAGTTGATACGACCGAAGAAGCCCAACGTGGACCATTCAGAGATACTACCATCGGAAACCGTTACCTCACCCGAAGCAAGGTTAAAAGCATTCAGGTCTTCCGACGCTAAGTCTTGCTTACGCATCTTCATGTTATCGTTGCGCCACGTCTCGTACTGACCACCGACCATAATCGTCAAGTGGTGCTTATCTTTGAAGGTGTCTTCGTAAGTAGCATAGACGTTCACGTTATGGTCATTGGTGCGATAGTGCTGCTCTTGATAATAATCGGCTTGACTACTGGTGGTCAACCATTCGGTGACGCCTACGGTTTGAGAATAAGGCACATTCGTTTGTCGGTTATGATACTCACGATAGCGGAACGAGTACGTATATTCGGCAGCAATCATGAGTTGTTTGACAGGCGTAATCTCAAACCGTTGAGTCGTGCGGAACTCGCGATCCATGTTCTCGTTAACGTGTTTGTTATAGAGCAAGGTCGCGGAGTGACCATCCATAATAGTAGAAGATGTATTCGAGTTCGGGTTGATATACGTTGCTGTACCATCGGGATTGGTGGCAGGCACATTAGGCAAGGCGTGTACGTAGGATTTCTTAAACGTGTTAGCCATGTTACTCGTACCCGGATAAGAACGCTTGCTATAGTAATAACTTGTGTTGTTCGTAAATTTAAGCCAGTTCGATATCTTGGCATTCACTTTCGAGCGGAAACTGAGGTTATCGTACGGATCCTCTGCCACTTTCATGATACCGTCTTGGTGGTAGTAACGACCGGACACATAGTAATCCACTTTATCCGAACCGCCCTTGATAGAAAGGTTATGTTCGTGTTGCAAACGCGTCTGTTTATAGAGGTGGTTATACCAATCGAAGTTCGCGTAATACTTATAGGAACCGGTCTTAGGATCAGCAATCACCCACGGACGAGAAGGGTCTTCTGTCTTATCGTTCACGCGGTCCCACAGCATCTGATAGTCTTCTTCGGTATAGTTCGTATAACCGGTGCCATCGTAAGCGGATTTGAACATATCGTTGATCTTCGCGCCCCAATAACCGGTAGTGATATAATCGGTAGAGGTAGTGTTTTGGCTCCAACCTACTCGACCGCTATAGGAAACGGTTGCTCTACCCTCTTGTCCTTTCTTAGTAGTAATAAGGACTACGCCCGCAGACGCACGCGCACCATAGACCGCAGCGGCCGAAGCATCTTTAAGGATGCTGACCGAAGCGATGTCGTTCGCGTTCAAACGGGTGAGGCTACCCTCTACTCCGTCAATCAGCACCAGTGGACTTGCGCCGGAGGTCAAAGAGGACGCACCGCGGATGTTCATCTCGTAACCGGCAGCGGGGTCGCCACTGGCGGGAACAATGTTTAGACTGGGATCAGCACCTTGGAGGGCTTGAACAGCAGAGGGAACAGGACGAGCGTTGACGGTTTTCTCGTCAATCGTAGCTACCGCACCGGTCAGGTTCACTTTTTTCTGTGTACCATAGCCGACTACTACGACTTCGTCCAGCACTTTGTTGTCCTCCACAAGAGTGATCTTCATGTTTTGAACAGCCGTTAGTTCTTGGCTGATGCAACCGATATAGGACACTTGCAGGACAGCCCCTTTAGGAACGTCCAGATTAAAGAATCCGTCAAAATCGGTAACAGTGCCATCGTTGGTGCCTTTCACGACAATCGAAGCACCAATCACAGGTTCGCCGTTGGCATCTATTACCACACCATTGACCTGCTCTGCTTGCAAGGATAGGCTCACCAATCCTGCCAAAAGCAAAAGACGTACTTTGTTTTTCATAATTCAAAATTCATAATTCCAATCCCACAACCGAATATCTCTTTCCATTGTGGATAATCATCAGTTGCCCATCGCGCATCATCTTCATCGTCCTTTGTCCTTTGTCCTTGTTCGATTGTCCAAATCCGGTCGGCGTTATAGTGCCGGTGATAGTGAGTTGATAGGTAGTGGTCACCTCGCCCCATTTAGCTTGGACGGTCACCTTACCGGCTTTCAGACCGGTCACTTCGCCCGTAGCAGCATCGATAGTAGCCACACCGTCGTTCTCACCTACGATGCTATAAACGATAGCCACCTCGTCATCACGGTTATCAATGAACTTGTCATTGGTAAAGGTGGCCACCTCGGTTATGTCTATCAAGGTATCCTTCACTGTGTAGAAGATATACGGAGTGATAGCAATAGGACCAATCTGCAGAGCAGTAGTGTTCTGCGGGTTGGCAATCTTCAGATTGGTATTGCTCTTGATACCGAAGTTACTATTGAATACAAGATCGGGATTGTTTTGGTTTTCACCGCTAGTAACCGCTTTGGTTATCGAACGGGTAATATCTCCTGCGGTTACATCAATGATTACAGAAGCCGGATTTTTGCTAAACTTATTCCAAAGGAAACTTACGCGTTTAACACCGCCTTCAACAGTAGTCTCCATCGAAGCATCGCCATTACCGGACAGCCAGATAGAAGGAGTTTCGTTAAAGAGTTTATCCGTTTCTCTTGTACGGGCACCGGTAGTAATAGTCCAAGTGTAATACGCTCCTACCCTATCTGCAGTGGACGAACCGCCGCTATTTCTCTCAAACGTCTCAACGTATGCATCATCCTTCGGGTCGGTGGTAGTTAATACATAACTTGCCTCCGCAGCGGCATACGTTGCGCAAGCAGCCACCTTAGCCGTAATCGTGGTCACACCTTCACCGGTGATAGTGATTACGCCTTCGGCATCGACTTCAGCCACCGTCTCATCGCTGCTCGTATAAGTTACCTCGCCGTCACCCTCTTTGGTTAATGGGTTGACATAGTTCTTAACGTTCATGTCTTTGGTAACGGCATTGCCATCCTCAAAACTAACTTGCGGAACGGGGAGAGTATTCTTCGTTATATTGAGTGTGTACGTAGTGGTCACATTTTCCCAAGCGGCTTGAACCTTGATGGTGCCGGCAGCGGTAGCCGTTACCGTACCATCAGCAGCGATGGTAGCGATGGAAGCCGGTTCAGAAGAAATGATCGAGAAAGTAGGCGTTGCGTCTGTGTTGTTAATGATGGCTTCGTTCTTGTAGGTTGCCTGTGTTTCACCGGCTAAGATGGTTACATCATCCAGCTTCTTAGTATAAAGCAGATAAGGTATAATCTTCATATCCGAGATGAGGATTACAAAACCATCCGATTCATTTCTCAAATAGAATTGAGCATTTTGCTTAACCTCCTCAAAACGCATGTTATACGTTTGGTTGCTTGTTTGATCTTCGCTTCCTGCCAACTCAATGGAACGGTCAACAATCTCATTACCATCCCCATCTAACGCTTTGATAGTAGTATGTATCTTAGTGCACTCACCATTGGCGCGTTTCCAAGTGAAGGACAGACGCTTAACGCCACCCTCTTGTATTCCTTGCGAAGTCATGCAAGCATTCGCATTGGTGGCAAAACGCAACCACGTACCATCATAACGATGTCCGTTCACCGTCCATGTGTATATACTATCCTGATCAGTGAAATTCACAGGTTCAGTTTGATAAGAAGTCGCAAGAGGCAGTTTACCGTCGAAGTCCTCGCTGACTGCTGCTTCGCCCTCCGGTTCGTTCACGGTCAAAGCGTAAGATGCCGAAGCGGATGCATAGTCTTCATTCTCAGCAGTTGTAGCGGTAATAGTAGCCGTACCTACGCCCACTACCGAAACTTGATTACTAACAATCTTAGCCACCAACGGATTGGAGGAAGTATAGGTTACTTCACCGGCACCTTCGGTTACGGTCAATTTGTTTTCAACCGGCTCCGTGGTATAGAGATTGGTAATCGTTATTGCTTCTTTTTCGAACGAAATTTCCGGAGTAGGACGATCAGGGGTCTCCGCTACAGAATAAGTAACAGAGAATTGGCTAATACGTGCCTGCTGATTGCTTGTGGAATTATAATTTCTCACCAAGAAGGTGACAGAAGATTGACCACCCACCTTGACATTAGCGAACTTGGTATTATCAGTCCCATCTGTGCAATAATATGCCTTTTCATTATAAAGAAGTCCGGCATCCGTCCCATATTTCGGGGT
Organism: Paludibacteraceae bacterium; assembly: GCA_045616645.1. Taxonomy (GTDB): domain Bacteria; phylum Bacteroidota; class Bacteroidia; order Bacteroidales; family Paludibacteraceae; genus Colicola. Next base: position 69,118 of record JAZLHD010000179.1, on the reverse strand, counting down.
TTTATCCATAAAAACCAAAGAAATCGAATCTATAACATACCCTTCCGCGGCTGTGATTGTGAAGTCACCGTTTCCACGAGCTTGATAGATACGCCAATCATTGGGGTTATCTGAGGAATAATAGCCGTTTTGGTTACCACTTGCCAATTGGGGAGTAGAAATAGTAATGACATTGTCCAATTGGAACGAATAATAGTTGCTTTTCGTTTTCCAACTGTTTGCGGTTGCAATCTGTTTAGCAGTCTTGGTGACCGTCGTTGCACCCCACGCTGCACTCATAGTGCATAGGGCTAAAATGAATAGAAATGTTTTTTTCATAATACTTAAAATGTTTTTATAATAAGTGATTTAAATAGTGATTTACAATTAAGTGATTCACAAAGGGTTTAACGAGAGCTGACCGCATGGTGTTCCCGCTTAACGGGAAAACCGTATCTAGGGAAAGGGTAGTACGATTACCGAAGGGTGTTCGTAAAATTACTCTGTTGCGGATTATAAAATTAATTATAAACCATTCTCCGGATTTGAAGATCCGCCTCCTCCGATTATATCCGGTGTGAGGATGGAGGAGATATTACAGATGAGATTTTGAGCCATTACATGCACTTCGCAAGTGCTTGGTTTTACATACTGTTTCATAAGTTTTTTGTTTATTAGCCCCCTTCCGACCTCCCCCAAAAGGGGAGGAGAAGGAGCGATGATTATTCATTATTGGATTTCAATACCTTGTGCATTATAAGTCTTAGTTTCACGAATGATATAGAACTGACCGTCGCGCAGCACTTTCATTGCCTGTCTACCATTCAGCCTATCAGCCTCTCCGCCCAATTCCGTAGGTGTTTGTTGGATACCGATGCGACCTACGCGAACAGGTGCTCCACTCGGTGTATTCTGAATACTAAAGTAAGCGCGCATACCCTTGAGTTTACCATCTTTACTAGCATAGAAGAGGTTGTGTCCCTCTTCATCCGGAGCGGCCAAGAACAACTTACTTTCATCACCGGCATTCATTGCAAACGGCGAGAAGATACCTTGGAGGGTAACCATACCCACACCTTGAGCCCCTGCCACAGAAGTCACTACCACATCTTCATAATCACCAGAGAGATTAACGCCCTCTGTCGGAAATACCAAGTAAGGCACGCCTGCTGCCAACTCAGTATCCGCAATCTCAGCAATCCAGATATTGAGAACATCTTCCACCAATTCGGTTTTGCCAATCTGAGCTACTGTAGCATCACCTAAATCTGCTTTGTCAATAGCGAACGGCAAGCAGAGCGAGTTCCACATATTAGCAACTAAATCACTACGAACAAGCGTTACATCAATCGTCTGACCGGCATGTGGAGTTAGGTCTATTGGTTCATCCGGATTTTCATCCAGATAGATGTAACCTTTAATCTTCAGTTTGTAAGAAGTCGTAACGGTTGCAGCCGATTCGCCTTCAGGTGTCCATGATGCCTTAACCGTTACTTCGCCACCCTTGAGTAAGTTTACAACACCTGACTCGGGATCAATTTCTGCTACACCGTCATTGTCCTCTAACGAATACACAATCGTTCCGCCATCGGTGTTGTTGATGAGAGATTCATTGATATAGGTATCTCGATTCAACATTTTCACGGAAACTTCCTTCTCCGTGTAGAGCAGGTAAGGAACAATCGTGATAGGACCGATAAGCATCACTGAATAAGTTTCATCAGCAATATCAATCTTCAGTTTAGCATTCTGCTTTACGAAGAAATTACTGCAATATGAGTTGTCCGTCATATTATCTTTACTCTTAGCACGAGTCATAGGACGTTTGACAGTGTCTTGGTAATTATTGTTGTAGCAAACACTCACATTTAAGTTGATTGGCAATTGTCCTGCTTCGTTACCGGGAGTACGCCAATTAAACGAGATACGTTTGATACCGCCCTCTTGATTATTGAGAGTTTCGATATAATTGTTTTTAGCATTGCTCAACCTTATGGCTCGTTCTGTGGCTAAAGAATCCGCCTGCGTTTGTCTGCGGCGATAATTCCTCATTGCCCACGAATAGATGCTACTATCTCCTACAATATCAGCTTTTCTGCTTGTAATATAATCATTAACATTACCTATCGAAGAGAAGGTCTCTGTCCACTGTTTCTCGGCAGGGGTATTATCCTTGACAGTGAGCGTATAGTAAACATCCCTGCCGGCATAGATTTCTGTTTGAGCAATTTTAGCAGTAATAGTAGTCGTTCCTTCGCCGATAATATTCACTTCACCATCTTTGATAACAGCCACTTCCTCATTATCGCTCGTGTAGGTGATTTCAGCGGAAGAAGTAACATCCTCTTCGTTTACTTTGATCAATATTGTCTCTGTGAACGGAACTTGATCCATATCTACGGTCTTTTTATTGCCCGTCAAATTCGGGAAAGAGACATCAGGAAGAGGAAGTACATGAATCGTGTAAGAAGCACTACCCTCTTTATAGGTATCTGTTTCTTCGCTCGTTGCAGATATAATAACATCACCGGCAACTTGTTTTAATGTAACAAAACCTTTGGCTTCATCTACAGTTGCTATTTCCTCATCAGAACTGGAGTACTTAATTGTTAACTCGTGAGGATTGCTCAAAGTAGGAGGAGAGACTGCAATTGCATCCTCACCTACGGTGATTTCTTCAGGATCAAAGGCTAACTCAGCATCCAGTTTAGAATAGAAGACTTCTACTTCGTAGGTAGTCGTCACTACTTCTCCTTCCAATGCACCGGTAGGGGTCCAAGTAGCGGTCACTTTTGCCTTACCATTGGATTTAGCAGTAACTTGACCATTGGTAGCATCAATATCTGCGACACCTTCACCCTCTACATCTTCAATGGTATATTCAATATTACCATCCTCGGTATTGTTAATCAAATCCGGATTAGTCCAAGTAGGCTCGTCTCCACCAACAACATCAATCTTATGGTATTTGGTCTTGTAGAAGAGGTAGGGCACAATCGTGAGCGGTCCCATCATAATACGACCTTGCACATCTGTTTTCCCATCGGCAGCTTTCGCATTATTAGCGAATGTCAATTTGACATCATTAGACTTCACTTCCGGAGCATAACAGAAAGATTGGATATTATCTACCAATTCGTCTTTGGCGACATCCTCGATTGACTTCTTGACGGAATTATTAATCTTGATTTGGAAAATGAGATTTTGACCATTATCATCTTTCGTGAATTGTTTCCAATCAAAATATACCGCCTTTATGCCCCCATCTAAAGTCGCCTCAAAATACGAACTTGCTTTATTCTCTCCATTGGTATGACTAAACATAAATCCCTTCGTACCTTCTTTCAATATATCTGTATCTTTACTACGAGAATTACGATAAGTCCATGTGGCAAAATTCCCTTGATATTGAGTTCCGGTAGAGGCTAAACCTCCTGTCGCTGTTTTATAATCCTCTACTAAAACATGTTTAGCATCTTCCTTAGGATAAACTATCAGTAGATAGGAGGCCTTATCCTCATAGAAATCATCCGTTTGCTCAATCGTGGCAGTAATCGTTGTCATGCCGACTCCCGTAACTACTACCGCATTATTAATTATCTCAGCCACCGTATTATCAGAAGAAGCATAATTGATTGTAATGGATTCACCGGAAGCTTTAGCATACGTCAACTCGTTGCCAGGCAAATCCTCGCCTTGTTTCATAGTCACTTGTGGAGATGCGAACTTAGCCTCACGATGGCTACGGTCGTTAACTATTAACTTATAGGTAGTAGTGACCGTATAGTTATCTCCACCTTCAGGATCCCAAGCAGCAGTAACAATTACCTCGCCAGCAGCAGAAATAGTCAATTTTCCTGTAGCAGATTCAATAGTAGCAACACCATTGTCTTCCGGAACGGAATATACAATAGTACCCTCCTCCTCGGTATTGTCAATCAATTTTTCGTTAGTGATACCCACAGACTTAACATCAGCTAATTTAACAGTAAGCGTCTTCTTGGTATAAAGCAGATACGGAGTGATCTTAATCGGACCTACTTGCAAAGCGGTTGATGCATCAAGTTTTTCTTTAGAAATCGTTAATGTTGTGTTACTACTCTTAACCCCGAAGTTACTATTGAACTCTAAATCGGGATTATTTTGGTTAACACCCGTTTGAACCTCCTTCGTAAGTTTGCGCTCTACATCTCCCGCCTTTACGCTGATAGTAACAGAAGAAGCATCTTTGTTAAACTTATTCCAAAGGAAGCCTACACGTTTAACACCACCTTCAATCGTAGTTGAGATAGAAGCCGCGTCATTACCAGACAACCAAATGCTATATTTTTCTTCATTATCACCCTTAATATACAACGTATCGGTAGTTCTCGTACGTGCGCCCCCTGTTACTGTCCATTCGTAATATTTACCTATCTTATTTTCAGTATTACTACCGGAGGAACTTCTCGGGAAGGTCTCTATAATAGCCTCTTCCTGAGGATCAGTGATGGTTAAAGTATATTCGGCATCCGTAGCAGCCCATGTCTCACTAGCCGCAATGGCAAGTTGGATTTTCGTTTCACCTGCACCAATAATTGTAACCGTACCATCTGTTGCTACTTCAGCTACTGTAGGATCTGTACTGCTATATGTAATTGCGCCCAAACCTTCTGTCGGAGCGGTAATAGCATTGACAAACGGAACATCATTCATCGTTTTTTCTACTGGGTCATACTCAAAACTAACTTGCGGAACAGGGAGACTATTCTTCGTTATATTGAGTGTGTACGTAGTGGTCACATTTTCCCATTTGGCTTGAACAGTGATTGTGCCGGAGGCGGTAGCCGTTACCGTACCATCCTCAGCGATTGTAGCGATGGAAGCCGGTTCAGAAGAAATGATCGAGAAAGTAGGTGTTGCGCCGGTATTGTTAATGAAGGCTTCGTTCTTGTAGGTTGCTTCGGCTTCGCTTGCTAAAATGATTAACTCATCCGATTTTTGGGTATAGCGCAGATACGGGACGAAGGTGATAGGACCAACTGTGATACGGTTTCCAGCTGTAATCTCAATCTTAACATCGGCGTTTTTAGCAACATTGCAAGCATACGCAAAAATCGAATCGGCTCCACGGTTTTCTCCTTTTTTCCCATCACGGCTTTGAGACTGAGTCTTTGTATCTACGGTAACTTTCACTGTTTCAGTACCCTTACTACTTTCGTCTGCATTTGCTTGATTCCACGGGAAAGAAACAAATTTTACACCGCCTTCAACTGCTTCGGTTTTCAGATAACTGCCACTACTCTTCCACATAGTATGACTAAGAGTGCCATCCGCTAATTTGTCCATATCATTGCTCACATTAAAGCGGCATTGATGGACAGTCCATGCAAAACATTGAGTGATAACCGATTTTTCAGTCGCCGAAGAGTATGAAAACTGCTTTCCTGTAGCAGGGTCTCTAAAATCATCATATATTCCTTTTTCATAAGTAACCGAGAAACTGCGAATACGTGCTTGACCATTTGTCGTGGTAGCAGTAGTATTGCCCACATAGAAAGTAAGATCTTGGGCCGCAAAAGGACAAGATGTACCAGAAATAATTCTATCCGTTTCCGGCGTTGCTACACTGTTTTGTTTTTTGGAAATGCTGACCACACCCGAATTGGTAATTTCATAGGTCAATTTAACGGATGTAATTAGATACCCATCAGCAGCCGAGATTGTAAATTGCCCATTAGCACGTGCTTGATACATACGCCAATCGTATGTATCGGTATAGTCACCCGTATAATATACACCATTTTTTTTATCCTCTGTTCCTGGCGTAACAGTTATTGTGATGTTGTCATCCAATTTTGCAGATGTATACGCAGTGCTGACCTTAGTCCATCCATTCGCATCCGCAATCTGTTTAGCAGTCTTGGTGACCGTAGTTGCACCCCACGCCACACTCGCTGCGCACAGGGCTAAAATAAATAGAAATGTTTTTTTCTTAGCCCAAGGGGCACGATTAACTTCGTTTTTCATAGTAATTAAATTTTTGAGAGTTAATATTTGAGTTAATTATTGGTGCGATACTATTACTGCTTCGCTCATTTTCATTGATTCTTTTTATCTCTCACAGATTACACTGATTACACTGATTATCATTTATTATCTCCTTTTTATTTTCGTTATGTTATCGTGAGCGAGCTCCCATAACCTAACAAAAACTAAAAAGTAACTATAGGTTCGCTTTGCTCACCTCCTCGCACCGCGTACCGCGTTGCCTAATAAATTCATTCCACAGATGCTTTTGCTTCTTTACTAAAAATCACTCCGCCCATCTGCCTATCCGCCTTTCTGCCCTACACTATCTGTGTAATTTCTCTGCAATAATTTATTATTCATACGCAAGCGAAAAGTAAATTTTTATTAGTTGGTATTTTGAGTTAATTATTGGTTTTATAATCGTCTTTTATCGCCTCATACTTGAATATTCTATTCCATTGGAGGTCACAAATTGTGATTTCCAATTTATAAACTCTTGATTATTAAGCTGAAACATAAAGTCGGAAGGGAATCTTTCCTTATTTCGCTTAACTGTTTGATTTAGGTCTTTTGTTTCTACACCATATAATTTCGCAAGGTCTCGGTCTAATATAACCTTTTCCCCACGAATTTCTCGAATCATCTGTTGAACTTGTTCTGGTGTGACTACCGGAATCTCAACTGCTACTATGTCTTGTTTCTTTGCCATTATCTTCGAGCTTATACCTTCCTTAGCTCATACAACAGCAATGCCCACCCGGACAAAACCGGATAGGCATTGTAATTATCTATGGGTTATAATATTTACATACGAATAATACCCCCCCCCGTTAAAGAGGGCTGTCTTCGCAAGAACTATGGAGGTAAATCGCGTCATAAATATTAGTTATATATTCGTTTTATACAGATTTCAATTTGTAGTTATCCATTAGCAATCTCCACTAATCTAACATTGGTTTTACGAGGAGACCGAATAGACCCTACGCCACCACATTTTTCAGCAATTTCCACTTTTTGCAAATACTCTTTGATTTGCTTAGCCATAATACCACGAATAGGCTCGTGACTTGTCACCATTCCGACCATAATAAATTAAAGATATTAGTTATTTCGTGACCATAATATTTTTACTCTCACCCCCACTCGCGCAAGCGAAAAGTAAATTTTTATTGGTTAATATTTTGGGTTAATTATAATTGATTAAGTATCGAAATATATTCTTTTGCTTTAGGAAGGAGCTGTTGTAATTCTTCCTTCTCGTAATGAATGAAGAAAATCTAAAATCTCGCTCATAACCGAATTCCTTCATTTATAACATTTAACTTAAAATAGTCCATAGGGCGATTTTTCCAATCGGACAAAGAATAGATTTGCGGATTGATAATAGTTGATGTTTGCAACTCAATATCATACAAGGGTGCTATAATGCGTTCCTTATCCGAAAACGAAACATGATCTTTTTTCAAAAGAACTAAAAGGTCTATATCGCTATCTAAACGAGCATCGCCACGAGCCTCGCTTCCAAACAGATATACTTCAGCATTAGGCATCTCTTGACGAGCAACTGCCGAAATCATATTTACAATGTGTGACCTTTTCATGTTATTTTTTTATACTATTCACCCCACTCGCGCAAGAGTGCGTGGTAATAAAAATTCGCACAAAGGTAATACTTTTTTACGATATATGCAATAATTTACATGAAAAAAATGTCATTTTTTTTATTTTGCAACTATTTTTAAGGTTTTTTGAGTATTTTTATCTCTCACAGATGGCGAGGGATTACAGCACAAAAAAAGCGGTAAAATCGCTTCACTGGATTTTTACCGCCTAAAAGAGAAATAAAATCTACCTTCTGTGTCTACTTTTCGGGAGGCAACATTATAATCCCTTCGTCAAAAACTCTCGTAAAGATAAGTGGATGATTCCATTTTTATCGTTTTTTTTAATACTACACGCATCCTACGTACATCCTACGAAGTGCTACGTTGGTTGATGGCTGATTTACAGCATCGCTTTCAACGCCTCAAGCGATTCGGCAGTGCGCCAACCAACTGCTCTTTGAGCAGCCAAACGATTGACCTCTATATCGTCCACAAAAACGGTCTCCTCAGGATTGAGATTCAAGCGTTTTTGTACGTATTCAAACAAAGCGGCATCAGGCTTAATAATATGAATCCAATGCGAAAGGAAAAGTTCGTCAAACACACTCATATCGTATTTACTCGCAATGTCTTGCCAACAAGCATCATTATTATTGGAAAGCAAATAAAGGCGATAACCTTGTGCTTTGAGTTGATGCACATAGTTCAAGCGCTCCGCGGGAATACCTGCATGAATAGTAATCCATGCCTCTAATACCTGTTCGCGAGTCGTGCCCTGCCGACAAAGAGCAAGAATCTGCGTGAGAAAATCGTCTAACGAGACTAAGCCTCGTTCAAACTGTCCCATCAATTCTGTTCCTTCACCTTTATCGTCCATCCCCAAACGAGGGAAATTGGCTCCCGTCAGTTCTTTGAGGCGAGCTATGCACCCCGGGATATTGTGCTGCATAAGCACACCACCCATATCTAAAATAATGTTGCATATCATAATGTCAAAAATAAACATTCTGATTTGAGCCCGGATTCATAAACATACATTTATTCCTTTCTTTTTGTGGTCAAAATATACATTTATTCCTAAATTTCACTGCAAAGATAATACATTTTTGCCATATATGCAAATATTTCTGTGTTTTTTCGGCAACAAAACACAGAAATATCGCTTTTTAATACTACACGAACTATATCAAAAAACTCGCACGAATTATTCCTTCACCACAAAAATAATATCCGCAAAACTTGAATATTGTTTATTATTAAACGTAAAATCAATCCTTTTCAAACAATTTTTGGAGAACTCGTCGAGATATTTGTTGACTTGAGGTTCAATCAAAGAAAAAGCTCGTTTCATCTTCCAAGATTGTTCCATATCAGTTGAGTCAATCAGTACCACAAAAAGTCTATTTTCTGCACCAAACAAGCGAGGACTTTGATTCTCATATAACCAACGCATAAGGTTTTCCGGATTCTTACGCGTACCATCTACAATCTTTTTTCTACTTTTGGTAAGCTGTTCAAGAATGTCTGTATGACCATGATTGCTCAACTCTTCTCTCAAGAAAGCATATTGCTCCTTTTCTGAAAGATTCTTGTCTGGTACAATACCACAAGATTTTGCTTGATGCTTTAGCCATGTTAGCTCATAATTTCCAAGTTCGTCTTTAAGTTTATCCTGCATGTATGCATCAGGAAAATACGTAACTTTAAGATCTATTGGATAATCATCTATGAAGAAATCCACACTTTTAATTTCTCCAACAGCAGATAATACCCGTTTATGTTTTTTGAAGATGGATTCTATTAAATAAGATGTCCAATTATTATACCAACTTGTTTGTACAAATTTCCACGCATTCGCAGCAATAGCGTCTGCTTTACTTTTGAGTTCATCAAAGTCACTAATTACCTTAATATAGCGTCGAACAAGATATTGATCAAGAGAGTTTTCTTGGTCTCCGCCCCATTCATAATGCGTTATTTGGCGTAATCCGCTTTTGAGTTTTTCTTCATCAACCCCCATTTCACGATACCATTCATTGTTACGATTACGCAGATATTGGTCAAGCATAGCCATGCCATCTTTAGTTCGTTCCATGAGTTCAAAGAGCTCAACAAATTGCTCATTGAGTTTAGTAGATTGAATGGTTAATTTGTTAACTCCAATAAATTGCTTGATTTGCTTTCCGCGACAAACCGCACGAACCTTGAGCCAAAGTAAGGCATTCAAGTTATTATTAAATGCAAAAAGATTCTGATTACGAAATTCTATATCCCACTTTTCAAAGTTTGTCATAAGCCCATAATTTATTTAGTTGTACAGACGAATAATATTTCATTACTGCCAGCAACACTTCCCTTACCTCCTCTACCATTTATATACCTTTTGCGTTCTACACGAACATTGCGGTATGGCTCTATCATACTGACCATCGTTTCAATATCTGGATAACTACGATCATTATAACTTACCAACCATGTCGGTATATGTTGCGCAGAGGCAAACATCCGTTGAAGATTATCAATTGCCTCTCCGTTTTTGTCAAAGCCACTCCAACGTTTAGGCTCATAACGTTTTGTGCCATTTACAAATTCTTTATCTTTCCAATATTCTACAAATGTCTCAAGAAGATGGTAAAAAGACTGGTAATCTGCATGACTATTACAATAAGGGGGATCAAAATATACAAGATCAACATTCTTGGTCATCGGAAGTAAATCAAGAATATTTTGATTGTAACTGCGATTATCTTGATTATTATCAAAGACGGCATTATTATATTGCGGCAGTAAATCCAAAAACAAGTCTTTAAGAGGGCGAATTAAACTTCTATTACGTTTAATTCTTTCTTGGTCTTCGGCATATGCAAGTGCTTGAGTGTGCGCAAAGTGTCCCATTGTAACTTTCCTAGTTAAACTACGACACATTACCGTCAACGCTAATGCTTGTTTATAGGGACACATCAACCGCGAAACATTACTACGGAAAGCATCAAGAAATATAGCTTCTTCTCGAACAAAAAACAAATTAGAGAATAAGCGTTCCATTAAATCATATTCAGTAGGATTTGTATTGGAAGCAAATAAAATATCTAAATCATCCTTCGTAAGTTTGACACCATGATTTTCAATTAACGCCTTTCCTATTTGATTATTGAAATTCATGAAGTCATTAGTTATGGTTTGCTTTCCCAACTGCTTCATCATATACGCAATAGATTGCGATCCACTAAAAGCATCTAACACTACATTGGCTTCTTTGGGAACAAATTGAGCAATCCAAGCACGATGCAAATATTTAGCGCCTAGATATTGAGGCTCTGGAAACGTGTAATTAAAGTATGTACCATCATTAAATAAAGTTTCCATTACTTATTACATATACTGTTATACATGAGACTTGCGTTTGTTTTCGGCTGCAAAGATAATACATTTTTTCCATATATGCAAATATTTTTTGCAGATTGTAAGAAAAATCCTTAATAACGAACAGTGCCACTCACTGCATCTCCGTAGAACGCCTTGGCGCGAAGAAGAGAAGGATCTATCCCCTCCGGCAACACAAAAGCTTCCTTGTATAAGAAAGAGGATAAAGTCGGTTCGCTGCCGTCCAACGTATAATAAATAGCCGCAGCATGAGCCGGTGTAAACATCGTCACCCTACCCTCCGTATCTATATGAATACTCGGCATCGGCACATGGACACAATAATTCAAAGACGCATAATAAGGCAAGACATAACGATAGATATGTTCACTCAACTGAGCTAACGAAAGCGTAGAATGGGGATTCCATGCCCTTTCGGCAAAACCGAATATCTTAGGATAGATATAGGTTTGTGCATGGCAAGCAGAACGCAACGTCTCTCCCCACAAACAAGCTTGCGTACCGACTACATGCTCCTTAAGCCGATCCGCATAATCCGGTGCAAGGTCTTGCTCCGGAAGCCAATGGAAAATACGGAACTCATTGCAGATACGAGTAAACCCATCTTCATGCTCGTGGTTGGCATACGCAAAATCCATATACAAACGGTCATTGCGAGCGATAACGATTTGATAACCACTATCTATCAGTTGCGTTAAAAGAGCCGGACGATGGTGCCAATAAACACAAAGAGGTTGGCGGGATGCCGGACAATAGTTAGTAAACTCCTCCCACCCCGCAGGACGCAAGTGATGGCGATGTAACATCGAGACAACGCTATCCGTGAAGGTCGTGTGTTCCTCTTTCGTTAATGCCCCCTTCGGCACTTCGTCGCCACCGATATTAAAAATAGACAATTCGCAGCCCGCCTCTCGATACATCGATTGTATATCCTCCACCACTTGTTGCACAAAAGGTAAAGCAAAAGGTGAAGTCACATCCATGACGCAATCCGTAAACTCTTGAGCGGACATATACGAACGACTATCCATCACAGAGTCACTGAGCAAGGGACGCATAGCCATCTTGGCTGCACGCATGTGACCGGGCATATCCACCTCGGGAATAATCTGAATATGTCGCGCTTTGGCAAAGCGAAGAATCTCTATAAAATCCTCTCGGGTGAGATAACCCGAACCCGGAGCCACTTGATTATCTATCGCATCACCAAACTGAGGATAAAGCCCCGTCGTCTCCGCAAACGGGTCTTCTTTGGTACCACTATATCCACGCTTCGCCCCAAACTGCGTGAGCTGAGGGAAAGAGGGTATCTCAATGCGCCAAGCCTCATCATCCGTGAAGTGCAGTTGCATGCGATTGAGTTTGAGCTCTCCCATCGTTTGCAAAACAGACAGAATCATCTCCTTGGGGAGGAAGTTCCTCGCGATATCTAAAAGAAAACCTCGATAATGATATTCGGGAGCATCCTCAATAATGGCATTCGGCACCACGGTTTGACCTGTATGAATAAGTTGCTGAAGGGTTTGGTTGGCATAAAACAACCCCGCAGAATCGGCATAGTGGATATTGATTTTTTTATTGTTCAATCGGATACGATACCCCTCATTGGGAAGAGAACCATCGTGTTTGGTTTTGATACACGCGTGCGTAAGCGAGCACGTTCCCTTCGTATAACGAATCGACTTAGGCATAGGCAATAGATGTAACCCCTGCGTCAGTGTATCTCCTATCGCTTGATAATACCGATAAAGGTTTTCACCGGAAGCGTATGGAATAGAATCGTTCTTGCCCATATAACGGGTGAACTGCCATGCTTGCGGACAGTCTTCCGGTAAGGGTTGAAGGGTAAAAGGAATAGCCACCGGTTCTGCCGCATTATCACCGGATAAAGGTAAATAGGCAAACATCTCCGGCCGCCAACTATCATGCACGATATAAACGCGGTAATACGTAAGCGGGAAGACACGACTCTGTCCCGGAGGGAGCGGTTCAAAAAAAGCGGTAGGCGAAAGGCGATGCAACGTTCCTTGCACAATCTCTTCTTCCAACTGCACACTGTCTTGATGAGTAGGATGAAGGGACATCAAAGAATAGAGAATGCACCAATCACGACCATAGATAGTATCCCCCGAAAGGTTGGTGAGGGTGAGATCTACACGGGTGTATTTCTGAGCATTATTCGCATCCGTGAGTTGCCAATCCACCTTAAAAGGTGCTTGCGTCAAATCCTTTGCATTGAGTACGGAGCAAAGAAAAATAAAAACAATCAAAAGCCAATGTTTCATAGATTTCATGCGTGATATTTATTTTTGACTGCAAAGATACAAAAATATTTGCATATATCCAAAAAAAAGTGTACCTTTGCAGTCGATTTTTGAAATATTTTCATCTATGAAGAATCTCATTGCCCAATTTGCTTTAGAAAACGAAGTCTTAGACCCCCAACCTATTAAGATAGGTTTTATCAACGACTCGTTCATCTTACCCGCTGCCGTCAAAGGTCAAAAATCCTATTTTCTACAACGTATCAACCACCATATTTTTACGAATGTCGATGCCCTGCAAAACAATATTCAGAAAGTAACCGACCATATTCGCGCTAAACTGATAGCCGCAGGCGTAAAAGATGTTCAGCGTCGCGTTCTCCAACTCGTCCCCACCAAAACAGGACAACTCTATTACCGAACCCCGGAAGGAGATTATTGGCGCGTCTATCTGCTCATTGAGAATGCCTCTTCACAAGAGAAAGTGACCCCCGAATCCGCCTTCTTAGCCGGACAAGCATTTGGTGAATTCCAATGCCAATTGGCAGACATTCCCGAAGGAGAATTAGTGGAGTCTATTCCTAATTTCCATAATATCGAGTTCCGCCTCCAACAACTGGACGATGCCATCAAAGACGATAAAGCAGGACGCGTATCGCAATGCAAAGACATCATTGACGCTATCAACCTTCGTCGAACAGATATGTGCTTGGCAGAACGCTTGCATCGCGAAGGAAAACTAACAAAACATATCAATCACTGCGACACAAAGGTGAATAATATGCTTTTTGACGAAAACGGCAAACCGATGTGTATCGTAGATTTAGATACGGTGATGCCCGGATATGTGTTATCCGATTTCGGAGATTTTATGCGTACTGCCGCCAATACCGGAGAAGAGGATGATAAGAACCTTGACCGTATTCACGTAAACATGGAGGTCTTTGAGGCTTACACCCGAGGGTATCTGTCAAAAGCGACCTTCCTGACAGACTTAGAAAAGTCCTTACTTCCCTACGGATGCCGACTGCTCAGTTACATGCAAGCCGTTCGTTTCTTTACCGATTATCTGAATGGCGACACATATTATAAAATCCAATATCCCGAGCACAACCTAATACGCACTTACGCCCAATGGCGACTGCTTGAAGAACAAGAAAAAGCCGCTTCTAAGATGGAAGCAATAATTAAGAACTTATGATTATCCCACACCTTATCCGCCTGCAAGACTGTTCCGCACAAGCGGCAGCCGATATCCTTTTGGAACAAGGATTACAATTACATATCAACCACGTCAATTGGCCTAAAGAGTTTGCCGCTTGTCCCGATACGCAAGTCCACATAGCCACCTCTACAGATAAACTTTATATCCGTTATGACGTTACGGGTCAACAACTGAGAGCCGTTGCAGACCAAGACCAAATGGCAGTCTGGTGCGATAGTTGTGTGGAGTTTTTCTGCCAACTGCCCAATAGCAAATCCTATATGAACTTCGAAACGAACTGTATCGGAACGATGGTAGCCTCTCGCAGGGAGGGACGGGCTGTAAACGTTTGTCCATTGACAAAGGAAGAAATGGCAACCATTGATCGCTACGCCTCACAAGGTACAGAACCCTTTGAAGAAAAAGATGGGGAGTTCACGTGGTTCGTGGTGATTGCTATTCCATGGTCACTGATTACACAAACAGCGTCCAAACCACAAACGATATTGGCTAACTTCTATAAGTGCGCAGACGAAACCAAACAACCGCATTACGTTTCTTGGAACCCGATTAGCCTACCCCATCCCGATTTCCATTGTCCTGCTTTCTTCTCTGCTTTGCAAGTGCAAGAATAGTTGTATATTACTTCTCTATTCCCAAGATGGAATAACATTTGCCATCGCGGAGGATGTTAATCCGTCCATCCACAAGAATCTTTTGGCACTCCGTATTTTGTGCCCGATAGCCTATTGCTTGCCGTTGGTTATCCAGATCCGTAGTATCCGTCCCCTCCCCTATCTCCGGATTATTAGGACCTTGTGCAAAAGCGGATCCTAATTTGGAAACAAGCGAACCATTCGTTAAGTCGGCTTGAGAGAACACAGTAGCGGATTGTTTGGAAATATAATTCTTGTGCTGTGCCAAGTCTTGAGGTGCGCTCTCCATCAAATAATAATCGTTGGTTAGCGTGGAATAGCCACCATTGAAAACGGAAGCGATGGCTCCCAAATAAGCCGTTTGACTGGTGGTTGCCCCTTGCGCCTTTCTCTCGTCCGTAATTTTCCCTGCGAAATAACAGTTTTCAATATGCACCGCGCGGGAGTCGTTATTGGCATTAGCATAAGCCACTATCCCACCCATACGAGCGGCAAAGTCTTTTTGCAGTTGGAGTTTAGTAAGACTATAACAATTGGTGATGTTCACATTATATCCGTAGCCTAAAATTCCCCCGTACTGTCCATTACGACGGATACGCCAAGTACCTTCCGAATAGCAACGGTCTATGATGGATGGCGATCCGACACTATTCTCGTAACCACAGATATATCCGAGTGCCTCGGGCAAGTTGGTAAAAATAGGACATGACACATAGCAACGCGAGATGGTAGAGTTAGCCATCCAACCGCACAAAATGCCACAATATTTATTCATATCTTTCATCGTACCACTTGGACGATTGAAATAACTCTCCTCCGTTCCCGTGAGCGAAAGGTTCTTAAGGGTAGCATTCTTGATTGCACCAAACAGACCTACTGCCTCCAACGCATACAAATCCTCCCTATCCACAGCGTAGATATTAAAACCGGATATCGTATAACCTTTTCCGTCAAAGGTACCCGTATAAGGGTGAGAAATCGTACCTATCGGTGTCGCCCAGCAATCCTGCTTAGTGTGGTCCATAGAGAAGGAATTGGTTACTTCCGCCTTCAGTCCAAAACTACCGGCATTGACGGCTTTGGCAAAGTCCTCTAAGTCCTCGCGAGAACCAATGGTATAAAGCAACTCCTCGGTAGCGGTTCCAATGAGATGGAAGGTATAGGTGGTCGTTGTTACCAAGTCTTCCGCAAGCACCCTATTGGTATAGGTTAATGTCTGTCCCATAGCCGGTGTTGGTAAGGGGAAATAACCATAGTTAGTCGGATCTCGTTCAATGTCAGCACCTTGGCTATCGGTAATGTTTTGTTCGGCTTTTTGACTGCGAGGGAACGAATACATCGTGACCGAAGGTGTGATAGCGGCATCAACGAGCACATTGTACTCATACACATCCGGAACAATGGGTATATTCATCCCATTAAAAGTCACGCGTTTGAGTCGTGATTCGTTTGCCGGTTGGTTCTCCTCTTCACTCTTGCCATATTGCTCTTTGAGCGAAGTCACCTCCCAAGGTTTTTGGAAAGCTTCACGCACCGCTGCGCGACACATTGAAGCGCAATAGTCAGAGATAGACGAAGGAGCATACACCACATCGTCGGGTTCGACACCGAAGATGGCTTTATACCAACATAAGGAAGCAATATAGCGCCCGTAGTTATAATTAAGGTGATACCCATCGCGGTTGAGTTTTTGTCCAATATAAGATGTGCGTGCATTCTGGATAGCCGTACCTGCGGGAATAAGGAAGAACTGAGGATGCGTCTCCATCACTTTCTTGGCAGCAGAGATAATACTATCGTACATGATTTGAGTATTATTCTTATAGAGTTTAAACGCCGAATAAGTGGAGATACTATCATACGCCCATGTCATATAGAAACCTATCTTCACCTCTTTGTTAGAGCAATGCGTTTGGATATAGTTCACAAGGTGGGTTAAGTAAGGTTCGTAGGACGAATAGATACCCGCAGAATCGTGGTCGGATTGGAGGATAACATAATCCCAAGGTTCGAGTTCAATAGCCTTGGTGAGATTATAAGTACTCAAACCCGTTGAGGTGAACTTTCCATCACGAAACTCCCGATAGTTATAGGGCATTGTATCCGTTCGGGAACTCCACGCATCGTGTTGGCTCAACCACGTGCCTCCCCGATAAGGATACCCCACAATAGCCTCCTGTTTTTGGGCATCTAAGATGGGTTGAAAATGTTGTTCAAGAGCATCTACGGTAAAACTGTTTCCGATACCTAAAATACGGACAACTTCTGCTTGGACAGCCAAGGCAAATACCATGGCACATCCTATTAAAAGAATTCGTTTCATAATGTGTTTTTTCTACGGATTTGACGAATATAGAGAAAAAGTAACAAGACTAACGACAAGGTAGCAGCACCTATCCAGAAGAAACGAATGGCGGAGAAGTCGTACATCGTCTGCTGTACCATCTCACCGGCTTCGTTCATCACTTCCACCACCGTCTTACGGCCCTCAATCAGATATCCACTCACAATATCTTGTAATCCTGCCGCAGCGTAGGAAGCCATTCCAATAACTCCTACCGCAGCTCCAACAGCCTCCTCAGGAGCGACATCGACCGCCATCAGTCCGCCAAGGAAGCAAAGGAGAATCCCCACGCTCAAACCAAAGAGAACCATCGCTGCACAGTCAACCCAGAAATAACCCGCCGGCACAAACAAGAACAACAACAAGGATCCCAAATTAATGAGAGACGTGATAAGTGCCATAAAAACACGATCACTTTTGAAGAATTTATCGCTGATCAATCCCGAGGCTACGGTTCCTACAATACCGCATATACTGTTAATCGCTACCGTGGATGAAGCGGCAACGGTTGAATAATCCTTTGCATTTTGGAGGAAATAAATTCCCCAACTATTCACCGCGTAACGCCCAACATAGAAGAACGCAGACGCAAGGGCAAGCACCCAAATAATAGGCATCTTGAGAACTTCTATTTGTTTTTTACCGATGTTCTTCTGTTTTTCCGTTTCGGTCATTGTCACCTCCTGCGGTGCTACATATTGCTTAAGGAAAACGAGAATAACTAAAACACCAAACAAACCAATAGCCGCAGCACTCAAGAACCCTGCACGCCAGCCCCAAGCACTCACCACCGCTGCCGTCACAAGGAACGTAAGAGCTTCACCTATATTGTGCGATGCAGACCAATAGCCGTACATCGTTCCGTAATTATTGGGGTCAAACCATCGCTTAAGCGAGATAATAGAACAGGGCGCACCTGCGGATTGGAACCAACCATTAAGAGCCCACAGCACAACAAAAAACCAAAACGGAACACCAATAGCCAACACGGCATTCACAATAGCGCAAACCAACAATGCCCCCGACATGAACAGGCGCAGATTGACTCGGTCTGCAAGAAAACCATTGAAGAACTTACCTACTGCGTAGGCAAAGAATAGGGCGGAGCCTATGATACCCAACTGCGACTCGGTGGCGATACCATCATCCACAATACCCTTTTTGAGGACATTAATACTCAGGCGGCAGACATAGAAAAGTCCATAGCCAATCGTCACTGCCCAGAAGATTCCCTGGCGAGTTTTTTGTTCTTGCGTCATCGTGTTATTGTTGTATTCCTAAAATATTATACACTTGCTTATTCTTAATAATGAGGATCTGCCCATCGCGATACGTCTTCTTGACATTATCAACAGCTTTCACGTTATAGAGAGCTGTAGGTTCGGTGTGCGCCTTGACTTTAACATCATCCACACCTATACCCTGCTCTTTCCCATTATTATAGGGATTCGTCCAACGCAGTAAAACGCACTCACGCGGTTCAAGGATAACCGGTAAGGACGCCCTAACCGTCTTGCGGTTATTGGCATTATTACCATCCACAGCCGTGTTCGTACCCGAAGCGATGAGCGTCGAAGGCGTCGTGAAATTCAGTTTAGCAAAAGGCACCATCGGTAATTGCCCTACCCATTTGGTGCGCTCACGCAATGCGCTGATATCCGGATTAACAAGGTAATCAAATGTCATCGTGTGCGCCGCCGTGGATTCTCCCACGCGCCAGATCTCACCCGTATATTCGATATCCAAAGAGGTGATGCGTTCTTGCGTGTTATTCTCTATTACCACACCGACAGCAATCCCCCTATCCGCATTACCCGGTTGCAAACCAATGCAACGCTCGGTTTTGTTCTTATTGGCTACCGACGGATCGCCTTCACCATAGTTATATAACCCCGCAGCCGTGTGCGAACCATTACCAATGCGGTAATAGTTGAAGGTTGCATACTTAGAACCGGTTGTGCCTCCGGTAGTAGCGTACCATCCTAAAGGATAGTGTCCTTGTACGAAAGTCCCCTTGGCTAAATCCGCCTTAAAATGATTGGGATAAGCAAATAACCCATTGAAGTCCTGTTCGTAAACCCAAGCGGTGTCTTGGTCCGTAAACTCAGCCGTCATAATATTATGCGTGACCGGTCCACGATAGACATAACCCCAACGGTCAACAACCTCGACCTCCATATACGCATTAGGGTCTTTGGGCTGATAGCGGAACATGTGTCCTCCCGACATAACATAACCCGGGTTCTTACTGGCTATCGTACCTCCGTCACTACCCGGATAGTTGGGACGCTTATCTCCATCTTCTTGCATCACATCGTATGCAATGGGATCCGTGCCCGAATATTTCTTCATCTCACTCTTCTCCCCATTCTCGTAAATATAAACTTGCCAATCCTTCTCATATCCCCACACCGTCGCACGCACTTGATCAGACATGTGGTCGGAAGCAATATTGCCCGGTGCGTATGCGCGAAACTGATGGCTACGGTCAAAACCGGTGGATTTATAGTAATAGTCCGTATAACCCTTCGGACCGGCTTGCATCACCTCATAACCATTAGGTGTTCCGTCGCCACAGATGTTAGCCGCCCAGAAAGCACCTTTGACAGCACCTAAATTCAACTCCCTCAAATACTCCGAGTGATAGTATGTGTGAGGATTATGGGTGTGACCCGAAATGATATATTGAGTCACGTTGCCTTTATTGAATAGTTCTTTTAGTTCCGGCATTAGACTCGTATAACTGGACGAGAAAGAAGCGTGACAGAACACCACGATAGGAGTTTCTTCAGGCAACGATGCCACATCTTGTCTAAGCCACTCCAACTCATATTCGGGCATCACATATTTGTACCCTTTCTCTCCTCCGCAACCGGTATAATAGATATTATCAAGAGAGATATAGTGAATAGCACCAATATTATAACTATAATAGGTAGGACCAAACACGGCAGTATAGAGGTCGTCTGCCAATCGATCTTGTTCCGCTTCGCCCACACATTTGGCTTTGCAGTTGTGGTCGTGGTTGCCAATGGTCACAAGACAAGGCACTCCCAGACTCGCCATGTTCTTTTTCTGTGTCTCAAAAGCATTATACCAATCCCAAACTACATCCCCAACGATACTAGTATAAATCTTTGTGCCCTCGGGATAGGAAGCAATGAGTTCTTTCATGTCTTTAAGGGACTCTTCACGATAACGCCAAACATTGTAATTATCCAGCACTTGCGGGTCAGAAATAACGAGCATCACGTGCGCTGAGTCGGCTTTACCGCCATCGGCTTGACGATTGAGGGTAAAATCGACACGTTGGTCTCCAAACTGATTAACCGGAGCATACATGTGCGGAGAACCCATCTCATCAAGCGGGATATCATATCCGGACGGTACACAAATAGATACAAACTCCGATAAGTCGTTAAGGGCAATACTATAAAACCCTTTCTCATCCGTCTTCACCACCGAGAAACCATCACTTACGGTTGCCAAGACGGGTTGTTTATTTTGATCTAAGACGTAGCCGTGCACCTGAGGACCGGCAGGCTCATCTTCTAACATTGTCAGTGTCAAATCGTTGAAAACAAATCGACCTCTATTCACGCTCACCGAACCTGTATATTGGGTGCGGTTCTCGATACGAAGGGTAAAATCTCCCTCGATATTAAGGTCATTAAGTTCATAGTAAAAAGGCGTCGAATCGGGCGCAGTATAGGTCGGACGAGCCGCTTGCTTGATCTCTCCCACCAACTCTCCGTTCACTAAAATAGCAATGTCATAGTTGGTTATCTCACTCTCGTTTCCTCCTTGTTTCCATGAAAAAGAGAGGGATTTAAGTCCACCGGACATCGGCATCACATTGGTCAAATAACCATAGTCACACGTCTCATTACTCTTGCGCGCCCTTAGATACATACAGGAGTCTTTGGCTCCAAAGCACTCGTGGTTACCGCCACCTAACCAATACTCCCACTTAACCCCTTTCTGTCCCGTAAACACTTGCGGGGTATTCGGAGTAGAGGAGGGACAAATGATTTTGTGTTGTAAGTCTTTCGAAGCAAAAGTCTCTACAAATGTCCACTCTGCCTTCACACTGAGGCAACTAATAACAGATAAGCAAACAAGAAAAATTCGACGCATAATAATAAGAATAACTGGTAAAGAAAAAAGGATTATAAAAATATCAGGACACCCCGATACACAGGATGTCCTGATAGACAAAAAGTTAGAAACCTAACATGTTGATTTCTTTCTCGTCCTTTTGGATGTAAACAACACCGTCACGAACGACTTTCTTCGTCTTAGGCTCAACACCAATCACTTGCTTCAAACCGGTCTCATTGATGGTGTATTCAATGAAGAAACGTTGGATACGTAATTGTGCAGCAGTCTTTTGACCGGCAGCGGAACTGTTACTTGTACCCGCATACAAAATAACGGAATCTACGGGTTCAGCAAACACGAGGATAGAGTCCGAAGCAATAGAGTCGGTTAAAGCCTCACCCGGAACTTTACTCAACAAGCCTCCACCCTTTTCTACGGATGCACCATACTGGGTGAAAGAAACTTTGTTGATCTTTGCACCTTCGGCAGCGATCCAGAACTTACCTTCGCCCTCACCACGAGCGCGATAAACACGCCAGTCACCCAGAGACTTGTCGGTCTCATAGAATGTACCATTGTCACCTCCGGTAGTACCACAAGAGATGTACTCGTCAAATTCGAAGGTAGGATAAGCCGTACCGCTAACCCACTCTTGATCTACTGCGAGTTCATCGTTTACCCAAGTGTTGATAATCTCCTGAGAGAACATCATTGCGCTGCAAGCTAAAGCAGCTACAAAAAGAAAAGCTTTTTTCATTGTTTTAATAAAATTTATTGGTTAATTATGTTACCTTTTTCACCCCCTCCCCTATATGAGAGGGGGCTTACAGGATTCGTTGATTAGTGAGAGGTATAACCCTCGTTTTGTCCTAAATTCGGATTGAGATAAGTCTCGTTATAAGGAATAGGCAATAAAGCCTCGTATGCCTTGAAGTCCGAGAACTTAGTGGGCTCTGCGAAATCTACCACTTTAATGCTGCGCATATAAGCCGCCAAATCATCATGGTTGGGATAGAGACGCTGTAAGTCAAACCAACGAACGTTCTCGAAGCACAACTCCAAGCGACGCTCATGGAAGATGGCTGCACGCAAATCGGAATACTTAGCCGCATATTTAGCATCCTGAAGCGAGGTCGCATAATTGGCAAGATTATTCCCTGTGCGAGTACGCACTTTATCCAAATACAGAATGGCATTTTCCGGTTGACCAACGCGCTCGTAGGCTTCAGCTAACATCAGATAAACATCCGCAAAACGCAGCTCGTACCAGTCGTTACCACCATATCCCACCATATTGTTTTTATCCGTATATTTTTTAGTGTAATATTGTGTGGTCGTGCTATTCTTAGCGGTATAAGTTGTGATACAAAGCCCCCAACGACCATCCTTAGCCTCTTGTGCATCAAACTCATTATAGAGGTTAGGCTCGCCTAAGTTGAAACCACGACCGGAACCCATGGATGTTTGTCCGGACTTGATTTGGAAATAAGCGGCAAAAGGACTGGACTGCGTCTCCGTAGCTTTGTACTGAACGGCAAAGATAATCTCCGCATTCTGTTTTTTCTCCACATTGAATACATCCGCAAAGGGAATAGTCAGTTCCTTATACTCACCAATAGCTTCGGCTTGTTTAAGCGCATCAATCGCCAATGAATAGGCCTCATTGTGATTGAGCGTGGCGGCATATTGCAGATAGACACGTCCTAACAACGCATAAACAGCAGTCTTTGACGCGTGACCATACATCGTACTACCCGGAGCATAAACATTCGGCATAGCATTGTTCGTGGTGAGCGATTTCAGATCGCTAATAATGAACTGATACACCTCTTCCTCCGAGTTACGTTTGGCTTTGGCAGCATCCGCAGACGAGGAAACAACATGGTCAAGTTTGGTGACAGGTCCCCATAACCGAACCAGATAGAAATGAGCTAATGCACGCATAAACGTGGCCTCACCCACTATTCTATTTTTCTCATTTTCGTCTACCCACTTGATGTCATTGATGTGTTGTAATGTCAAGTTAGCACGATGGATAGTTTGATACAAATTCGTGTACAAGTTATACACAATCATATTCGAACTCATCACATTGTGATTAACAAAAGATGAATACACTCCCGCACTGGATGAACCGGCCGTTGTGGTAGCATTATCCGACTTCATTTCGGTAACGAAGAACATATTTTTATTTGCTTCACGGAAAGCCTCGTACGAGGATGCCAATAGGCTTTCCATGTCCTCCGGAGATTGGTAGAACTTGCTCTCATCAAAAGCATCCGGATCCGACATATTGAGGAAATTACACGAACTCAGAGTTGCTATAGCAACAATGAATAATAGAATTTTTTTCATATATTTACAAGTTTAACGGTTGAACAAGTTGAACGAATTTAGAAAGTCAGTTTAATACCACCGCTGAACGTACGAGACAAAGGATAAGTACCAAAGTCAATACCGGGAGCTGTATTGCTCGCGTTGTAATCAACATCTGGGTTGTAACCATTGTATTTCGTTGCCGTAAACACGTTATCAACTGAGAAATAAAGGTAGAAACGCTCCAAATGAATCTTCTTAAAGAAGTTGTTATCAGGAATCGTATAACCGAGCATTAAATTCGTCATTCGCAAGAATGAAGCGTCCTCCATCATATAAGTCGAGAACTTCGTGTTGAGGTTCTTTTGGGCACGGTTAGCACGGAACATAGTGTTCTCATCCACCTTATCCACATTGCCATAACGATTGAGAGCAACGGTCATCGTGTTACAACCACCCTCAAGGTTACATGCGTAATAACGAGAGAAGTTAATCACCTTATTTCCATAGCTTCCATCAAATGTAGCACTCAAACAAAGCCCTTTCCAACTCAACGAGGTATTAAAACCGTAGGTGAACTTAGGATAGTTATCACCAATGATATCGCGGTCATCTTCGGTAATCTTACCGTCCCCGTTGACATCTCTCCACTTCACGTCACCTATATACACGTTAGCATAATCGTTCACTGCAGGACCTTGACGAGTATATCCATCTTCAAAGTTTCCTTTACTATCCAGATGTTTCTTATCCTCTTTAATAAGAGCATAATCCGACTCGGAGATAAGTCCGTCACTAACCATTCCATAGAACGAACCAATAGGAGCACCATTGCGCGTGATGTGCGTAATCTGCTTACGCTGACCGGCAATAAGAATCTCATCCTCCAAACCTTCTACGCGGTTACGATTGAGAGAGAAGTTCACACCCAAAGTCCATTTCCAATCTTTCGTTTGAACGGGAACGGCATCAATAAGAATGTCCCCACCTTGGTTATATACCTTACCATTCTTGAGGTTCGTCCACATCTTCGTTTCACCCATCGTGGCTGAAGTGGTAGTCTGATAGAGCAAGTCGGAAGTAACGGAATAGTAGTAGTTCATCACTAAGTTAATACGACCACTCAAGAACGTCATATCCGTACCAATGTTCGTTTGACTGGTTTTCTCCCAACCTAAGTTAGAGTCCGCAGACACAGGATAATAGGTCGTATAATCATTCCCTCCAAACAAGTACGCGCCAGAAGTCATGAGTGCCAAATGGTTATAGTTACCAATATTATTGTTACCACTCAATCCCCACGAAGCACGCAACTTAGCCGTCACATAACGCTGTGCATCTACCGCCCAAGACTCATTGGTAATGTTCCAACCCGCACTCACAGACGGGAAGAAACCCCAACGGTTGGTAGCTCCAAAACGCGAGCAACCATCACCACGAACGGTTAAAGAGACCGTATAACGTTTGTCATAATTATACATCGCACGAGCAAAAACGGACATCAAAGACCAACCCATCAAATCGGATACAGCTAACGTACCATTCTCATCCGACTCAGTCGGTTGAGCCGCAGCTAACGTTCCAATACGATCATCCGTATAAGCACCAAGCACGGATTTAGCATCAATGTTGTTATAGTTCTTCTTCTGCATCGAATAACCAAGTACAGCATTAACAGTATGCTTCTCTTTTATCGTTTTGTTATAATTCAGCGTTGCCTCTAACAACCAATCCGTATTGAAGTCACGATAGTCTTTGCAAATAACCTGCTCATTCTTCGGATCACCCGGAGCATAGTTACTCTGACCTAATGACAGAGGACGATAGAGGTTATAAATCTGATCCGAAATCTGCATACCTAAATCCACTTTAGCAAAGAAACCTTCAAGGAAAGTATATTGCGCATAAGCATTGATACCAAAACGAGCTTTCGTGTTATATTCCTTACGGCCATTAGCGAGAGCAACAGGGTTCTCTCCACCAAAGCACACATAAGCCTGTTCGCTACTTTCTCCATTTTTATAACTAACACCCACCGCATACGAACCATCCGCATTATATACAGGATAAGTAGGCGGCATACAAAGCGCATTCAAAATAATACCATCATTGAATGCCAAACCATCCGTGCGAACTACACGCTCTTTCACATAGTACATATTTGAGCTAACACCTACAGAGAAATGTTTGCTCACATCAAAGTCCATATTCAAACGCGTGGTGATGCGTTGGTGATTACCCGGAGCAATGATACCATCTTGGTTCAAATAACCCAACGAGAACATAAAACGCGACTTGTCACGGCCACCGCTTACACTGAAGTTTACACGATGCATCGGCGCATTACGGAACAATGCGTCCTGCCAATCCGTATCGTAGTTACTATCCACAATATCGGGGCAAAGGAGATACATTGAACCCGAAGAGGGAACACCTCTCGCAATACGCTGCTCATTATTATCGTTGCGAGAATATTGCCAAGCCTCTTCTTCGGTATATAAATAGTCTCCATCGGAATTTTTCCGATTACGCAACCAATCAAAATAAGAATTGTTATAACCATCTTGGTGCAACTTCTTAAATTCTTCCGCATTCATCATTTTTACCTTCTTCTGCAATTGCTGCATCGAGAATTGGTAATCCACATTGACATTGAGTTTGCCCTTATCACCACGTTTGGTCGTGATCAATACCACGCCACCGGCAGCACGGCTACCATAAATGGCAGCAGAAGCAGCATCCTTCAATATCTCAATCGATTGTACATCGCTGGGGTTGATATATTGATCCTTCGAAGCAGGATAGCCATCAATAACATACAATGGTTCAACATCTCCATAGACTGAGTTCACACCACGAATATGTATCGTAGCCGACGAACCCGGAGCACCGGAAGTCTGCTTAATTTCTACACCGGGAGTGTGACCTACCAAAGCTTGTTCAAGAGAAGGAACGGTCTGGTTCATCTCTTCGGTCTTAACCGAGGAAATAGCACCCGTCAAATCACTCTTACGAACGGCACCATAACCAATAACTACCACTTCCTCCAACACTTCGGTATCCTCTTTGAGGATAACTTTCATGTTCTGAGTAGGCTTGAGTTCCTGAGACTTAAATCCTACATACGAAAACACAAGTACATCGTTTTCCAAAGCCGAAAGAGAGAAATTACCATCGAGATCGGTAATCGTACCATCGTTGGTTCCTTTAACGGCAATAGTAGCACCAATAACCGGCTCGCCTTTGGCATCTACTACAATACCCTTGGCTTGCACTTTGGTGGAGGACTTAGCATTCAGCAACACCGAGGTCCCTTCAACTCGATAGACAATGTCCGTGTTAGCGAACAAACGGTCTAAAACAGAATTCACAGGCTCATCGGTAGCTTGAATACTCACTTTTTGATTGGGATTGACAATAGGTTGAGCATACGAAATGGTCCAACCCGTCTGCTTCTCAATGGAAGCAAACACTGTCTTGAGAGGAGTATTTGTGTAGTTTAATGTCACATTCTGTGCCATCACCACTACTGCAAATAGCAACGCTCCAAATACAGAAAGTAGTTTTTTCATGTTTGTAAATGATTAATGTTTTAAATGGTTAATTTATTATTGAAGAATTACTTAGCAGATAAAACGACTAACCCCTTCTCGTCATCATAACGATAACGAATAGGCGAGACGGAAGACATACTCTTAAGCACATTCTCTAACTTATCGCCTTTTACCACCAACGAATAAGAATATTCATAACATTTCGCATCGCGGATATTGATATCCACATCATAATTGCGCTCTAACATCGTCTTAAGTTCATTCATAGGCATCGCATTCACCTCTAAACGATGCTCCTTCCAAGCCGACGCCATACGCGTGTCCGCATTACGATACAACATCGAATAGCACGTCTGCCTATCGTAACTCAAACGCTCACCGGCTTGCATATCAACCGACTGCTTAGCTCCGTGGAAAAGAACGTGACCCTCGTCTAAGTTCACTTGCACCAACTCATTTTCGTATGCCTTCACATTAAACTGAGTACCCAACACCTCCACCGAGGCTCCATTTAGATCCACCTCAAAAGGACGATGCCGGTTCTTCGTCACTTCAAAATACGCTTCACCTACCAACACCACACGACGACTACGACTTGTAAAACGAGAGGGAAAAACCAAACGCGAACCCGCGTTCAAATAGATATGCGTACCATCTTGTAACACCACCTGTATCTGCTCTCCCCTATTGGCACAAACCGTTTGCATCGAAACCTTAGGCTGCATCGGTCGCTGCCACACGAAAACAACAGTTCCTAACATAAGCATGATAGCCACAGCCGCAGCCACACCCCACCAAAAGCGTCTTACCTTATTATTTCTTACGCGTACGCGTCCACCAAGCGCGGGCGCACCAAAGTGGGGCACCATTGCCTCCAAATCAGCATCTAACAACTCCGACACTTCTAACTGCCCCTCAGCGCTGCCAAACCACTGAGCCACTTCCCTCGCCTCTTGTTCAGAAGCCTCATTGTTCAGCACTTGATTGATTTTATCTTTTTCCATAGTTCTAAATATATACAAAAAATAAGGAGCGAAAAACTCGTTTTCACTCCTATGACACTTATCAAATCAAAAAGTACTATCCTAAACGCAAAAAAACTTGATTTTTTTCCAATAATTGCTCTTTCAATTCTTTAATTGACGAACTATATTGGTTTTTCACTGTCTGTATTGATATACCTAACGCATCGGCAATCTGCTGATTATTCAACCCTTCCTTAATCTTCATCTCGCAAATCTTTTTACGCTGTTCGGGCAAGTGCTCTATCAATTCTCGAATACGAGATAACTGACCCTCATGCTGCATCTTCTCCAACCAACTCTGATCACTCAATCGTTCTTGAGCATAAACGTAATCATTTTGAACAGCAAGGTTCTCGTGACGCAAAAGATTGAGAATTTTATTTTTCGTCGTCGTACATAGATAACCACGCAGGTTCGTATCAATCGTCAAGTCCTTTCTATTCTCCCACACCCACATAAACACACTTTGTACCACATCATGCGCAGTGTCCTCGTTCTTGAGGTATTTCATACACACCTCAAATAACGATGGGTGGTAACGCTCATACAAAGTGGTAAACGCCACCTCGTCATCCTGCATCAGCGCAACCAATAAATCTATGTCGTTCAAAGACTTCATATATTTGCGACTTCTATATAACTGATTCGTTTTCGGTGTGTTTTTTTATCTCTCACAGATTTCACAGATTCCTCTGATTTTCTGTTTTTTTATTCCTCCTATTTATTTATTCTCGGATTGTGAGTAAACTCCCATCCATCAAATATATCAATAGTAGGTGCTGGTTCACTTCGTTCACCCGCCGTGTCTGCTTTCGCATCCACAATAAGGGCTTATTAGCGGTTTTATTCCACAGAATTTCTCTGCCTTTAAACTCTAAACTTATAAACTAGACGGCTACTCTACACTCTAAACTCTACACTCTAAACTTTACTCTCTCCTCACGTCTGTGCAATATATCCCTATATAATTTGTTATTAGTGCCGTTAGGCACGGGATGTGACGTTAGGAACATTCCCTTTTTTAGTTCTTCTTTTTTGGTAGTGGGAGTTTACTCACAACTAACGAAAAAAAGAAATAAAAAAATAATAAATTATCAATCAATCAGCGTAATCTGTGGAATCTGTGAGAGATATCCAACTATTACCTGTTATTTTTCCATTTTGTTTTCGACACGTCTTAGCCACAAGGGCACGATTAACTCCGTTTCTCGAAAAACTGGCTGCAAAATTACAAAAAAGTTTTAATATGCGCAAATCTTTTTTGCAATTTTAACCCAAAACGGTACATTTTATATTTTCCAACACAAAGACCACACAAAACCACCCCACTTTACACCACAATGTTAATAAGTAATATAAGTGTCTAATGATTAGTTGATTAGCAGCCAACTTTTTATGTTAATAAGTTGTTGATAATAAAAAATTAAAATTTTTTGTGGGGAAAAGTGGTGTATATCATTTTTTTTTTGTATCTTTGCAGCGTGAAATGATTTTTATTATGAATACATTTTTAGGAAACATTGAGGTAAAGTTCGATGAGAAGGGCCGGATATTTATTCCGTCAGGGTATCGAAAAATATTGGCAGAGATGGACTCTAAGCACATCATTATGCGGAGAGACACCGATAATGAGTGCCTTATCTTCTACCCCGAACCGACCTGGAATGCAAAAGTAGAAGCATTACGCGAGGCATTGGACGAGTGGAATCCCGAAGACCAGTTGCTGTTGATGCAGTTTATGTCAGAAGCAGAAATGCTGGATATGGACGGGCAAGGACGCGTGTTGATATCGAAGAAGACACTACCTGTAGAAGATAAGACATTTGTGTTTATCGGAATGCTGGATCGGTTTGCTTTGTGGAGTCCAAAGACGTTTGGAGAGAAGAAACTGGAGCCCGTAGAATTAGCGAAGAGACTACGCATTAAGATGGCACGCAGTTAATTGAACGCATAGAAGGCTATTGAAAAATGAAGAATGACGTGTATCACATACCCGCGATGTTGGAGCAGACAATAAAGGGACTGAACATCAGGCCTAACGGCATCTATGTGGATGTGACGTTCGGAGGAGGGGGACATTCGGCAGCGATACTGGAAAGGCTGAGAGGCGGAGAGGCGGAGAGGCGGAAAGGAAAGTTATATTCGTTTGATCAGGATATTGAGGCCTACGAAAATGCAAAAGTTCATCGGCCGGAGGTGGTAAAAGACGAGCAGTGGCAGTTTGTACACAGTAATTTCCGATACCTCAAGAACTTTATGGATTATTACGGTGTGGATCATATTGATGGACTACTCGCGGATCTTGGGGTTAGTTTTCACCACTTTGACCAAGCGGAAAGAGGATTTAGTTTTCGGTTTGACGGTCCTCTCGACATGCGAATGAACCGCGAAGGCGGCAAAACCGCAGCGGATATAGTGAATACGTATAGCGAAGAGGATTTGGCGAAAGTGCTGTACCTGTACGGCGAGTTGAAGAATAGTAGGGCGTTGGCGAAGAAGATTAAACAAGCGACAGGAAGCCCCCACCAAGCCTCCCCCCAAAGGGGAGGATGTGAAGAAGGAGGGATACAACGGATTGAAGAGTTAGTTGAAGCACTGATAGGAAAGAAAGCGGAGGAAGCGAATCCTATGGAGAAGAAGATGTTAACGCTGGTGTTCCAAGCGTTACGAATAGAGGTAAATGATGAATTAGGAGCTCTGAAGACAATGCTTTGTGCTGCGCGGGATTTGTTAGCACCCGGAGGAAGACTTGTGGTACTGACCTACCACTCGTTGGAGGATAGGATAGTGAAGAACTTTTTAAGGTCGGGGAACTTGACGGGAGAGATAGAGAAAGATTTTTATGGCAACGCGTTAACACCGTTTAAGGTAATTGAAAAAGGGTTGATGGCGGATAAGCAGGAAGTGGAACGCAATCCGAGAAGTCGGTCGGCAAAACTGAGAATAGCAGAGAAAATTTAGACTTTAGAACGATGGATATCAAAAGAGTACAATCGTGGTTGAATGGGGAGTTATTGCAAAGGGAATGGGTACGCAAGCAGTATAAACTGATTGGACTGATTGTGGTGTTGCTATTTATCTATATTGCTTGTGGCTATGGGTCTATGAAACAGCAACGGTATTTGAGTGACCTAAAAAAAGAGGTCAAAGATGCAAAGATGGAATACCTCACCATCTCAGCCAAACGGGTAGAAAGGACTCGACAATCCACCATCAGTTCTGCCCTCTTAAACAACCATAGCAAAGTGAAACAAAACAGGGAACCTGTTCAATATATACCCCTTGATTAATGAGCGAAAAAGAACGTAATACTATCCTAAGGTTCGCCTTTATCTTCCTTCTTATCGCGGCGGGATTCCTCGCTGTGTTGGTGAAGATTGTGGTTATCCAAACCGCTGAACGCGAACAATGGATGAAAATTGCGGAAAAACAAATACGTAATAATCAAGTAGTAGCCGCTACACGAGGAAACATACTCGACTGCAAAGAACGCCTATTAGCAGGCAGCATGCCCCAATATTATATCAATATGGACACGCGCGTAGAGGCATTGCATTTAGGTGGCGACACCTTATTCTATTCGCACGTAGGCGAGCTCGCGCAAGGATTGAGTCGTATCATCGGTGATAAGACGCCGGGCGAGTACAAAGAACGAATGATTCGTTCATTCAAGACCCCCCACCGCAAAGGTTATTCAGGGAGCGTCATCAAACTCAGTTCGCAACGCATCAATTATATCCAAAAGAAACAGATAGAGCAGTTGCCTTTGGTAAGTCGAGGAAGATATAAGAGTGGTATTACGTTCGATGAGCAACATCGTCGTATCAAGCCTTTTGGAGAATTAGCTTCCCGTACGATAGGTAGTATTTATGGCGAGAGCGGAGAAGGCAATGCCGGATTAGAGAAACGGTTTGAAAAAGAGTTACGCGGCAAAGACGGATTGAGTAGGCGCCAGAAGATTGGTGGGCGTTACGAGAACGTGATTATCCAAGAAGCCGAAGATGGAATGGATATTATCACGAACTTGGATGCCGATTTGCAAGATATCGTCTCCTCTACCCTACGCACAAAATTAGAAGAAGTACAAGGCGATTGGGGATGCTGTATCTTGATGGAGACACAGACGGGTAAGGTACGCGCCATCAGTAACCTCGACCGCACGAGTAATGGTGATTACTATGAGATGCAAAACCACGCCGTGATGCGCGTAGAACCCGGAAGTACGTTTAAGACGATTGCCCTTGTAGCAACTTTAGATGACGGAAAAGTAGATATCTACGACACCATAAAAGTATACAAAGACGGTTGGAAATACTTCTCCGCTAAGCACTATGACTCACACCCTCGGGATACTGTTTATACAGTACGTAGTGCGCTCGCTGTTTCTTCGAATATTGCGTTGGCAAAGATTGTCACGAAAGCGTATAATGGCAGTGCCAAGTTGTTCGTAAAGAAACTGACAAAGATGGGTCTCAAAGACTCTATGTACTGCGAGATTCCGGGCTATGAGCCTGCGCGTATTGATATCCCCGACGATACAGTGACGATATCAAAAATGGCTTACGGTTATTCGGTGGAGATGAGTCCAATGCAGATCATCGCCTTCTACAACGCAATAGCCAATGACGGAAAGATGATTCGTCCGTATATTGTAAGCGAGATACAGCAGAACGGCGAAGCCGTACAGACGTTTGAGACGGAGGTACTAAAGTCCAGTATTTGCAGCGATAAGACGTTGGCAGATATACGTTTGTGCTTGCACGATGTAGTTTGGGATAACTACTTAGGAACTGCCAGCGTGAGAACATGGAAAGGCAAAGTGGCAGCATACAAGGCGCAGAGTCAGTTGGTACACATCGCAGGAAAAACGGGTACAGCACAGTTGTTTGTGGATGGGCGTTATTCGGGTCGCAACCATCGCATGACGTTCGTAGGCTATTTCCCCGAAGAAAACCCACAATACACCTGTTTATGTATGATACAGAACCCCAAAAACTATCCCTCGTACGATGCCGGTTATGACTGCGGAAACGTCGTAAGGATCATTGCCGAGAAAACGATAGCATATTCCGATTATTACACGTTTGAAGGGGATAGTTTGGTAATGAAGAAATGGTAAGATAAACAACAAGACCTATATGAAACTACACGATTTATTGAAAGACATCAACATCGAAAACGTACATGGTTCGATGGATGTAGAGGTTAGCGGAATCGAGTTTGACTCCCGCAAAATCAGCTCCGGCGAAGTGTTCGTTGCGCAGACAGGAACAGCCGTAGATGGACACACGTTCATTGAGCAATGCATAGCACAAGGCGCTAAGGCGATTGTGTGTCAAGTGATGCCCGAGCAGATGAGCGAGGGTTGCACCTATATCCAAGTCAAAGACACGAACAAAGCGTTGGGACTGATGGCAAGCAATTTCTACGGAAGACCGAGTGAACAATTGATATTGGTGGGCGTAACAGGCACAAACGGGAAAACGACGATTGCTACCTTATTATATAAACTCGTGCGCGCGATGGGTCACAAAGCGGGACTACTCTCGACAGTAGTGAACTATATAGAAAACGAGGCTATACCCAGTACCCACACCACACCCGACGCGTTGGCACTGAATGGACTAATGCGACAGATGGTGGATGCCGGTTGCGAGTATTGTTTTATGGAGGTTAGCAGTCACTCTATAGCACAAGAGCGCATTGCAGGATTGGATTTTGATGGGGCGATGTTCACGAACCTCACACGCGACCATATTGATTATCACAAGACGTTTGACAACTATCGAGACACCAAGAAAAGACTGTTTGACGGACTGAAGAAAAATGCGTTTGCCGTCACCAACAAAGATGATAAGAACGGATTAGTGATGACGCAAAACACGAAGGCGAAAGTACACACCTACTCCACCCGTTCGTTGGCGGATTATAAGGCGCAGATCTTAGAGGAAGGATTTGAAGGCATGATGCTCAATATCAATGGCAAAGAAGTGTTCGTTCCTTTGGTAGGGCGGTTTAATGTCAGCAACCTACTCTGTATCTATGGTACAGCCTTGTGTTTGGGTTTTGAGCAGATGGAAGTATTAAGGGTGCTATCTACACTCACCCCAGTCAATGGGCGTTTTGAGGCAATACGCAGTGAGAAAGGTTGGACAGCCATCATCGATTATGCTCACACCCCCGATGCGGTAGATAATGTGATTCAGACGATTCGCGAGATACTGAATAAGAAAGGACAGTTGATTACGGTCGTAGGGTGTGGCGGTAATCGCGACAAAGGCAAACGTCCGATGATGGCGAAGATTGCCAAAGAGGGGTCTGACCAATTGATACTGACCAGCGATAACCCACGCGATGAGGAACCGAAGGATATCCTACGCGACATGACCGATGGGTTGAGTGAGGAAGAGATGAAGAGTACCTTAGTGATTGAGGATAGAGAGATGGCGATTAAGACCGCGTGTATGATGGCAAAGGCGAACGATGTGATTCTCGTTGCCGGTAAAGGGCACGAGGATTATCAGATTATTAAAGGTGTGAAACATCATTTTGACGACCACGAAGTGGTGCGTCGCTATATTTGACTATACAACTTCTTTCAACTTTCAACTTTCAACTTTCAACTTAAAAAATGTTATACCAATTATTTACGTATTTGTCACAGGTGCCGGGAGCAAGGTTGATGACCTATATCTCCTTTAGGGCGATTATTGCCGCCGTGATTGCATTATTCATCAGTATCTTCTTTGGAGATTACTTCATTAACTTGCTGCATCGCAAGAACATCTCCGAGACCCAACGAGACGAGAAGATTGACCCCTTCAATGTGGGTAAGAAAGGCGTTCCCACGATGGGCGGTATTGTAATTTTAGTGAGTATCATCATTCCTTGTCTGCTGCTCGGGCGACTGAATAATGTCTATATGCTCCTCATGCTTGTTACCGCCGTACTACTTGGCGGAATCGGTTTTGCGGACGACTATATCAAAACCTTCAAACACAACAAGGAAGGGATCAATGGTTGGGTGAAGATTGGTGGACAAGTGCTGTTAGGTCTCATTGTAGGTTTGACGCTGCGTTATAGTCCAATGGCAGTGATGAACGAGACAGTGACCTCACGCGTAGAGAATAACATTGAGATTGTGGAGAAGACTCCCGATGTCAAGTCCACGCGCACTACGATTCCGTTCTTTAAGAACCATAACTGTAACTACGCCGATATCTTCTCCTTCCTTGGCGAAGAGAATAAGTATCGTGCAGGGTGGATCTTCTTCGTGATACTGACTATCCTTGTGGTGGCAGCGGTCAGCAATGGGGCAAACCTTAATGATGGTCTTGATGGGATGTGCGCCGGTAACTCAGCGATTATAGGGGCTGCACTGATTGTGCTTGCCTACGTGAGTGGTAGTACCGTGTGGGCAGACTATTTCGATGTGATGTATATCCCGGGCAGTGAGGAGTTGGTTGTTTTCCTTGCCGCATTTGTAGGAGCGTTGATAGGCTTTATCTGGTGGAATGGTTTCCCTGCACAGATCTTCATGGGCGATACCGGTTCGTTAGCCATTGGTGGTATCATCGGCGTGAGTGCAGTTATCATTCACAAGGAGCTGCTACTGCCCATCCTCTGTGGAGTGTTCTTGATGGAGAGTTTGAGTGTGATTATTCAAACGCAAGTGTATAAGTTTGGTAAGCGCAAGGGGCAACATATACGCGTCTGGAAACGCACCCCCTTACATGACCATTTCCGCACCTCGGTAGATTTGGTGCTGAAAAACGATCCTACGTGTAAGATCTTATTCACCGGACGTAAGAACCTTGACCACGAAACAAAGATTGTATTGCGGTTCTGCATCGTGACACTCATCTTAGCAGCAATAACGATTTTGACTTTGAAGATTAGATAGGTTTATGAAAAGACTCGTAGTTTTAGGAGCGGGGGAGAGTGGCACGGGTGCCGCTATCTTAGCCAAAGAGAAAGGGTACGATGTGTTCGTTAGCGATATGGGCACCATCCAAGGACCCTATCGGGCATTGCTTGACCAGAATGGTATTGCTTGGGAGGATGGTCAACACACAGCAGAACGCATCCTCAATGCCGACGAGGTAGTCAAGAGCCCGGGTATTCCTTTGACGGCTCCGTTGATTGTGGAGTTACAACAACAAGGTACGCCTATCATCTCTGAGATTGAGTTTGCAGCACGTTACACGAATGCAAAGATGATCTGCATCACAGGTAGTAACGGCAAGACGACGACTACCACACTTATCTACGAGATTCTTCGTCACGCAGGTTTGAATGTTGGATTGGCGGGAAACATAGGCAACTCGTTAGCACTGCAAGTGGCACACGAGAACTACGATTATTACGTGATTGAGTTGAGTTCGTTCCAACTGGATAACATGTACGATTTCCGCGCGAACATCGCCATCTTAATGAATATCACACCGGACCATCTGGATCGGTATAACTTCGAGTTCCAGAACTACGTGAATGCGAAGTTCCGTATCACGCAAAACCAAACAGCAGATGATGCTTTCATCTATTGGTCACAGGATCCGGTCATTGAACGCGAGCTGAAGAAACTGCATATTGGTGCGACCCTCTATCCCTTCGGTGGCAGTGAGGACTCAGGCAATGCCGCCTATATACGCGCTAACGACCTCGTGGTACAAGCTGACCCGAGTTATGATCCGTTGGTTATTCCTACCTCTCAGATAGGTATCCAAGGCAAACATAATCAGTTGAACTCGATGGCAGCCTCTATTGCAGCCCAGATCTTACATATACAAAACAAAGTCATTCGCGAATCGTTAGAGCAGTTCCAAGGAGTGAGTCACCGAATGCAATATGTGGCAACTATTCGAGGCGTGAAATGGATCAATGACTCAAAAGCCACGAACGTGGATTCTTGTTGGTACGCTCTTGAGGCAATGACTACACCGACCGTACTTATCCTCGGTGGCAAAGATAAAGGCAATGATTATCAAGCCATTGCCGATTTGGTTAAGCAGAAATGTCACACCCTTATTTTTATGGGATTACATAACGAGAAACTGATTGACTTCTTCTCCGGTTTTGGGATTCCATACGTATCAACCGACAACCTCAACGATGCGGTACAAGCCGCTTATAACGCTGCTCACGAGGGAGATACGGTGTTGCTGTCGCCTTGTTGTGCCAGTTTTGATTTGTTCCATTCCTACGAGGATAGAGGTGACCAATTTATGAACGCAGTCAAAAAACTATGAAAAAACTCATTAACACACAATACGTAGATAAGACCTTTTGGGGGTTGTTTATAGCCCTGATTGTGGTGGCTATCTTAGCGCTTTTCTCGGCGAGTAGTACCCTTGTATATGAGGAAAAATCCGCTTTTGGTCCCATCGGTCAGCAGATACTCTTCATCACCATTGGGTTGGTGGCTGCCTATTTCATTCAGTTCCTACCCACGATAGTGATACGAATGGGGGGATACGCGTTGCTCGGTTTTTCTATTCTGTGTATGTATGTTATGCTCATTCCCGGCAATCCGTTTGTGGTTACTATCAATGAAGCGGCTCGGTGGTTTAATCTGTTTGGGTTTGTGTTCCAACCCTCGGAATTAGCGAAGTTATCGCTGATTATTGTGGTAGCGGATTTGTTATCGCGTGCCACGACAGAAGTGGATAAAATCAAATATTTCTGGTGGACATTAGGTATCACGGCCATCACCGTGTTACCTATTTTGACCAATAACCTCTCAACAGCGGTCCTATTATCAGGCATCGTGGGACTACTCTGGATATTGGCACGCGTGCCATGGAAATATATTGGTGCCATCGTAGGTTGTGCGGTAGTGATCTTGGCATTAGGTTATTGTTTTGTGGAGTTTGCTTACGTGAGGCCACATAAACAAATGACGGGACTTATGTCGCGTGCTGTGACGTGGGTAGGGCGCATTGATGACATGTTCCAAGAGCATCACGAAGAGGAAGAACAGTTTAAGTTAACCGATGATAATTACCAACGTTCAATAGCTAAAGTAGCCATTGCTCGTGGAGGTATATCGCCTTTTGGAGTGTTACCCGGCAATAGTAAAGAGCGCGATTTCTTACCCCTTGCGTTTGCCGATTATATCTTTGCTATTATTGTGGAAGAGACGGGGATTGTGGGAGCTATCTTACTTATTTCCCTCTATCTGGCTATCCTCTTCCGCGCCTGTTGGACAAGCAGTCGGTTTGCCGACTATGCGTCGATGTTGATGGTGATGGGATTAGCACTGATGATTACGTGTCAGGCACTGATATCCATGATGGTGGCGGTGGGTATTGGTCCGGTGACAGGACAACCTCTTCCGCTGGTCTCGCGGGGAGGAACAAGCGTGCTCATTACCAGCATATATTTTGGAGTGATGTTATGTGTGAGTCGAGAGCAGAAACGAATGAGTGAACAACAAAACGATATGATACGACAATCGAAAGAAGATATCCCCGATATCGTCTTCGATGACCCTAATTTACCTTATTAACATGAGATACCTTATTAGCGGTGGCGGCACCGGCGGTCACATCTTCCCTGCCATTAGTATTGCCAATGCCATCAAAGAGTTAGACCCTCAAGCCGAGATTCTGTTTATCGGTGCTCTTGGAAGAATGGAGATGGAACGTGTACCCCAAGCGGGTTATGACATCATTGGTTTGCCTATACAAGGGTTTAACCGCAGCCAACCATGGAAAAACGTAAGCGTGATGGTGAACTTAATCCGTTCGCTTGTTAAGGCCAAAAAAGTGATACAAGATTTCCGTCCCAATGTAGGTGTGGGTGTAGGCGGTTACGCCAGCGGTGCAGCTATGCGCGTAGCGGCTAAGATGGGTATTCCCATCCTATTACAAGAACAGAATGGCTTTGCGGGACTGACGAATAAAATGCTCAAAGACGATGCTGCTAAGATCTGCGTCGCTTACGAGAACATGGAACGTTTCTTCCCCAAAGAGAAGATTATCTTAACGGGCAACCCTGTGCGTCAGAACCTCACACAAGGCACAAAAGCGGGTGCGCTCCAGTATCTGCAACAGGAGTTTGACAGAACGTTTGACGAGAAGCATAAGACGTTGCTTATCATCGGTGGATCATTAGGGGCAAGAACCATCAATGAGAGTCTGCTAAAGGACATCCATCTGTTATTAGACAAGGATATACAAGTTATTTGGCAGACGGGAAAGATTTACTTTGACAAGCTCCGCGAACAGTTAACGCAACAAGGGCTATGGAACAACCCGCGTCTTATCGTTACACCGTTTATCAGTAATATGCCGGACGTTTATGCGTTAGCCGATTTGGTTATCTCTCGTGCAGGAGCGAGTTCGATATCCGAACTCTGCCTATTGGGCAAACCGTCCGTTCTTGTGCCCTCACCCAACGTAGCTGAAGACCATCAGACACACAACGCCATGGCACTGGTTCACAAGAATGCCGCCGTCTTAGTGAAGGATATAGACGCTCACGAGCAACTGGTTCCGACGGCCGTAGAGTTATTAGCCAACAACGAACGACTGCAAGACCTACACACCAATGTACTAACGTTAGCACAAACTAATTCCGCCACTCGAATAGCGCAAGAAGTTATCCAATTATGCAAACACTGATTCCACTTATGATTGTGTTGGGGCTGATTTTTATCGTCCCTCTGATTTGTCACAAGATTCATATTCCCGCTATTATCGGATTTATCTTAGTGGGAGTGGGATTGGGTCCGTGCGGTTTGAATATCTTAGCGGACACACCGGCTATCCAAGTGTTTGGACAATTGGGTATGCTCTATATCATGTTCCAAGCAGGGGTAGAGATTGACATTAACGATTTCAGTCAACAACGCGGCAAAGCGATTGTGTTTGGTTTGCTCACGTTCTTTTTCCCATTGGGATTGGGATATCTATCCTCAAGGTTATTGGGATTGAGTCCTGTTGTAGGACTTTTGTTGGGTGCGATGTTTGGTAGCCACACATTGATGACCTACCCTATCGTTCGGCGTTACGGTTTGCAGAAAAGTGCCGCCTCGAACATCACGGTAGGGGGAACGATGATTGCACTCACGCTCTCGTTATTGGTGTTAGCCGGTGTGCAAGCAAAGATGCAGACGGGAGCGATGGAACCTATCTCACTTCTTATTTGGGCAGGCAAAGTAGTGGGCGTGATTGCTATTATCTTAGGCGGATTCCCTTGGCTTGTTCGAACGTGTTTTAAGTTCCGTTGGGAGACAACGACGAACTTTATTTTAGTGATTGCCTTAATGGTTCTATCCGCCTTATTATGCACTTGGGCAAGACTGAGTGGTGTACTCGGTGCATTCCTTTGCGGGGTAGCGCTGAATAGGTTGATACCCAACCTCTCACAACTGATGAATCACATCACGTTCGTGGGCAATAGTATGTTTGTGCCCGTGTTCCTGATTGAAGTGGGACTGATGCTCAACCTGCAAGCCGTAGGTTCGTGGGGCTGGTTAGCGATAATAGCTACCGTGATGATTGTCACTAAGTTAGTAGGCAAATGGCTCGCTGCCGCCTGTGTACAGGGATTATTCCATTTACAGGCAAACGAGCGTCAACTTATCTTCGGTCTTAGTCACGCCACCGCTGCCGGCACATTAGCTATTGTAACGATTGTCTATCAGATGGGACTGTTTGACGACGCGATATTAAATGGCGTTATTTTGATGATTCTTGTACTTTGTACAACGGCTTCTTTCGCCACCGAATATGCGGCTAAGCGGTTGTCCTTACAAGAGGATGCCCGATTAGAGAGCGAACGTGTCTTAGACGACTGGTTGATGGGATCGGTAGGCGAGGACTTGCATCAAGAACTCAAGGAACTGAGTAACCTTTCCTCCTTGCACGAAACCGAGATAGTGGAGTGTGCAGACTGGAAAGAAGTGGAAACGATGGTGGAACACACCTCTAAATCGATTGCTATCTACCATGAGAATCAGCCACTCAACACGATTGACAGAATGCTTATTGCCGTTCCACCTTACGCCGAGAAAGAGCACGACTTCATCTCCTGTTTCGGTCAGTTGCGCCGTTTGAGTAGTCAGATTGGTGCCAAAGTGGTGTTCTACGCCACCGAGCAAACGCAAATGATCTTACGTGCCCTCTGTAACCGTCCGGGCAAATACTTGGCTGCCTCTTATCGCACCATCAACGAGTGGCAGGACACGCGTAAGACGATTCAGGACTTGGAG
Source organism: Paludibacteraceae bacterium (assembly GCA_045616645.1). GTDB lineage: Bacteria > Bacteroidota > Bacteroidia > Bacteroidales > Paludibacteraceae > Colicola. The sequence continues at coordinate 27,459 of JAZLHD010000179.1, read as the reverse complement.
GATAATGATATGTTAGTGCTTATCTCTTCCCGCAAATCGACACCGAGTTATAACCCGTTGTTCACGCGTATTCCCGATATCCTGACCCAACAAGCGGCAAGCCATAGTACGATGCTCATCTATCCCGAGCAGATTATCGGAGGCGATATACCCGACCGGTTATTGATGGATATTCCGCAAGCCAGTGGTACATGGCGCGTGGTTACGACCGTTAAGCAGACAATATATGAGTTATTTACAAAACTTGGCAAGGCTCTTCGCCCAAAACGTAGGAGATAAGTTATCCTCTTACACGTTTGTTTTCCCCAACCAGCGGGCAGGTCTTTTCTTTCGCAGAGACCTCGGAATAGCGTGCGGCAAACCGACTCTTTCACCAACGATTCTGACTATCAATGACTGTTTCTATCAGTTCACCAATACCCAATTAGCAGACCCGATAGACTTACTTTTGCGCGTTTACCGCATCCATAACGAGATAAGACGAGAACAAGGACTGACGGAGGAAGATTTAGATACTTTCCTTTTCTGGGGAAAGATGATGATTGGGGATTTTAATGAGATAGACAATCACTTAGTAGATAACCCTATTGGCTTTTTGCTTAATATCCGCGAGGCACACGATATAGAAGCCTCTTTCCAAACCGAGGGACAAGCTCCTTTCATTCCTTATCCGCCATTGGATATTATCTACCAACGTCTGCAAGACGAGTTACGACGCGAGGGGCTGGCTTACGATGGAATGCTTCATCGCGAGGTGATTACAGCGTTGGAAGCGGAACAAGTGGCTTGGCTTGATGAGCACCCCGACCAGCAGTTTGTTTTTATCGGGTTCAATGCCTTAACGCAGAGTGAGGAACGATTGATGGTTCTCTTGCAAGAACAAGGCAGAGCCGACTTCTATTTTGATTATTCACATCCATGGGTGACGGATAAAGACAACCGTTCGTCTCTGTTTATGGAGCACAACCAAAAACTCTTCCACTCTCGTTTTACAGTGCCTCAGAGTGAGGTTCATTTTCCTGAGATACACTGGGTAGAACTAACCTCTACGGTAGGCGAGGCGCAGGAGGTACATCGTATCTTAAGCGAGTTAGAAAGGCCCTTACCATTGACCAAGACGGCAGTTGTGATGCCCGATGAGCGATTGTTACTGCCTTTGTTGCACACCTTACCCGAAGACATAGATAAGATCAACGTCACGGCAGGTTATCCGTTGGTAGCGACACCGGTGTTTGCACTTATTCAGATTATAGTGGACCTTTATCGTCGTCGAACGGAGAATGGGTTTTATTACAAGGATGTGAAGTCGGTTTTGTCGCACCCGTATATCCAACGGCTGAGTGCCGAGGCTTGTGCGAGCATTCAAGAAGCGATGGTCAAGCAGAACCTCATCTATGTTCCTGTTTCGTATTTCGAGAAAGACGAGTATTTGTCTTGTATCTTCTCCGAGGATGACCAACGCTGGCGCGAGATACTGAACCACTTGCCCGAAGATGCCTCCGAAGCCGTCTATAAGATCCAAACGGTCCTCAATCGGATTGATAAATACATCGCCTCTCAGCCTCTCAGCCTTTCCGCCTCTCAGCCTAACACATCCTCCCCTTCGGGGGGAGGCTTGGTAGGGGCTTTGCTCCAAACTGAAACGATAGCATATAGGGGCGAACCTCTTGAGGGCTTACAGATTATGGGTGTATTAGAGACGCGTGCGTTGGACTTTGAGCATTTGATTATCACGAGTTTTAATGATGATATCTATCCCGGGAACAGTATTGCTAATAGTTTTATTCCCTACTCTTTCCGTTGCAAGGCAGCATTGCCTACGTCGGAGCGCAAGGACGCTATTTTTGCTTATAACTTCTATCGGATGATTAGTTATGCCAAGGATGTGTGGTTGCTCTCCAATACCCGAACCGATGAGCAGCACTCGGGTGAACCCAGTCGTTACCTCTATCAGTTGCAATACCAGTTTAAGCACCCCATCATCCACCTTTCCGCCTCTCAGCCTCTCAGCCTTTCTGCCTCTCAGCCTATCAGCCTTTCTGCCTCTCCACTCTCAACTCTCAACTATAAAACTACTCTAAACTCTACACTCTCCACTCTCAACTCATTTAGCCCTTCGGGCTTAAACACGTACCTTCGTTGTCCGAAACTATATTATTGGCAATATATCCGTGGTTTGCAAGAGCCGGAGGAAGTGACGGAGGAGATTGATCCTCGCGAGTTAGGTACGAAACTGCATCTTATCTTGCAGAACTGTTACGAGCCGTTTGTGGGGAAGGAGGTGACGAAGGAGGATGTGAATAAGATGTTACAGTCGTTGCCGAAGGGTGAAGACTTACTTTCGACGTTACTGAGGGAATACGCCCGTCTTATTCTCGAACACGACCTTGCTTTAGCACCTTTCCAATATATCGCAACTGAGCAGCCGCGTCGAATGGAGCTTACGTTGGACGATGGCACTATCGTCACCCTCAAAGGCACCATCGACCGAGTCGATTCCCCTCAGCCTATCAGCCTTTCCGCCTCTCTGCCTATCAGAATAGTCGATTACAAGACGGGCGGGTCGGAAACAGAGTTCGCTTCGATAGCTTCGCTCTTTGACCCGACGGACAGCAAGCGCAATGGGTACGCTTTGCAGACGATTCTCTATGCTATCCTTTATGGACAGGGCGAACCGCACATCTATGGGGTACGGTCGCTGGCGCAAGGAGCCGAGACGGCAGTACATCAGAAGGGGCAAGAGTCTGTGAAGGTAGAGGAAATCAGAGACGAGTTTCTGGGTTATGTAAAGAAACTGATTGAAGAGATACGCCATCCCGAAAACCCCTTCCCTTGTACGGAAGACACTTACAATAAATGCACTTCCTGCCCCTTCGCTCCCCTCTGCGATTAAAGTAACATACCACTAACATAGCACCCACATAGCACCATAGCCTAAGCGGGGGATTGACAAGGATTTACCAAAACTTACCCAAACCTTACTTTATCGGGCAACCTAAGACGTTGTACTTCTTTGCAGCACGGAGGAAGAGCATCTGACCATGCTCCAAAACTTTCATGATCGGCTGAGAGGCAGATGGGCTGAAAGGCGGATAGGCAGAGGGATCCAATAAACCTTGCGGAACGGGTATATCTAAGACCTCAACCGTACCATTCTTAATCTGCGCCTTCTCGTTGTTATAGTTCATGAGATACCCATAGACGCACACGTACTCTCCTATTTGTAAGTAGAGGTGGTCATCCGGCATAGCGCATTGGAAGCCTTGGAAAGTCTCTTTAGCAGTCGGCTCATCGTCCAACCAAAAGCCCTGATATTCGACAGAGTTTTTGACCGTGACATATCCCTTGACTCCATAGAAGTCTGTCGTTTGATCGCCTGCAGGTAACTGCATAGCAATCGTTTTCGCCTCCGAAGCCATAATAAAAGTAGTATCCGTCGGCACAATAGGTTGTTCGGTGACGGTAATCACGCAAGTAGCTACAAAGCCTCCATCCAGGGTCTTTGCCGTAATCGTAGCCTCTCCCTCAGCGATGGCTTTAATAGAAACGGTCTTTTCATCCTCCAGCGAATGGTGAGAAGGATCCACGACAGCCACCTTCGTATTAGACGAAGTCCACATCACCGCTTGGTTCGTTGCCGCTACCGGTTTGACAGCATAATAGAGGAAAATCTCTTCGTCAACGAGCATCTGTGCGGAAGTCTGACCTAACTCTATCCCCGTCACTTTAACCACCTCTACCGGCTGATTTCTTTTACGCGCATAAACTTGCGGTAACAACATCGTGTTAGAGGTGTTAGAAGTATAGATACTGAAACGAGGATTGTTATTATTGTTATTGTACAAGATACGACCATAGGAAGTGTTGGTGTTCGCAATGGTGGTGTTATTGTTTTTGGTGTCCAGTGTCCACGTTACCGAACCCAAATCAAAGCTCAGTTTCTTGGCACCCAAGGCACCTAATTTCTTTCCATCTGCATTGATTAGCGTCCAAGCTCCATCTTGAATACCCAACTTGTAGATTGCGATATTCGAATTGTCTTCTATCGTGATGGTATTATCCACAATCTGCACTTGTTCGCAGTCGGCATAGTTGGTGTTGGTTGTAGCATGCATGGAGTTGGTTAAGCAATAATGGACATTGCTATAAGTGGCTGCCATGATGATGTCATCGCCCTCTTGAAGGGACGAGGCATCAGTCACTAACTCAAAAATATCCGAAGGGACATACTCATTGGTAACGGTGATATTGCTTACCGCAGTTAACCCTCCATCACTGGTTGTAACCGTTATTTTCGCCTTACCTGCACCCACCGCACGAACGACACCGAGTTCAGAGACTTGTGCTACTTCGAGGTTGGAAGAAGTATAGGATACTTTTTTGTCGGTTGCGTTCGTAGGCTGAATCGTTACCGTCAGTTGCTTGCGCTCATTGATTTTCAGTGTGGTAGAAGCAGGACTGACCGAAACGGAAGTGACGTGAATCGTATCCATGCTAGCCGGGCGCAGACCGATGATCGCGTCGATGTTCGAGGAAAAGTTATAACCATCTACCTTTAATGCCGATAAGGAGAAGAAGCCATTGCTATCGCCTTCCCAACCCCAGTTAATATGAAATTTCCCTTGCGCATCTCGTCCATCGCACACAAACTCGTGCCCGCCATCGCTATCCTCACCGCCCATGATGATAGGATAACCATTCTCTAAGTCGGCATTGAAATACTCGGTGAACTTAGTAATAGAAACCTTATACTCTGTCGGTTTAAAATCAGAAGGATAATACCGTGACGAATAGGTAGTGATAAACTTATCCACCTGATAACCAAAATAATCTACCAATCCGTTCGCCATGAGATCCGTTAAAGAGCCACTACCTTGTGACGAATATTGCATATTACAAGCCACACCGGCATGGTACATGAGTGTTGCCACGGCGGTTTTTTGCTTGGAAGTAGAGGATTTATACAAATAGGAAGGGAGCATATTTCCCCAATCGTAGGTGGTGTTTCCGTAATCAACCGTCAGTGTTTTCTCCTTTCCTGCCGAGTTCGTCCATTCATAGGAATGGGTACCAATACCCTGTTTGGGGTAACACCATTTGTACATCACTTGTGCTGCTGCCGTAGCCACGCAACCCGTCAAACAGCGTTTGTTATCCGAATCTAATGGGCACAGATTAGAATAGGGAGCCTCTTGATACCACGTTATCTCCTTACCCTCTTTATTAACAAGTAGTGGACCGATAGCCGTCGTTGCCATCGGTGCTTTGGCAGAGGTGTTCGTATCGTTGGTTGCCGAGATAGCCTCTTGTAAGAGACGCAACCAAAACGCCATATTTGGGTTGAGATTTGCATAATCCAAGGAACCTTGCTCGGAATAACCTAAGATCTCCTCCGTGCGGTCATCGGCACTGACGATAACATACCCACTCTCGTTGGCAGTGTTAAAGATATAGAAAGCCGGCTCTTCGCTTTGGAGTTTCGTGCGTTGGTGAATGAGTTGCATCGAAGCCGCCGATGTGGGTGCTTTATGAGGTCCGACTACGGTCTCGTTCCTAAACGTCGATGCGAGAGCAGCCGCCTCGTCTACAGTACGAACAGCAGCAAAAAGGGACAAAGGACAAAGGACAAAGGATAAGAGAAGAATTGTGAATTGTGATTTGTGATTGGTGATTTGTGATTTGTGATTGGTGATTGGTGATTTCATAATGATAAAAGATCTTTTTGTATTTGTATTTTTAAATCTTCTAAATTATCAAAGTGTTTTTCCCCTCGTACACGAGCGATGAGTTCGACAAAGAGGGTTTGGTCATATAAATCGCCCTCAAAATGAGGAACATACATCTCGATGGTGTCGTTGATATTGAGGAGGACTTTTTTATCATTCCATTCGGCGCTATAAACGCCTGGAGCAGGAATAAGTTTATCTTTTTCTACCTCAATGTTTGCCGTCGGAAAACCAATCGTCCGTCCCAACCCTTTGCCATGAACCACTTTTCCCATCAAAGTATATGCGTAACCTAACATCTCGTTAGCCTTGACTATCTCCCCTTTCAAAAGAGCTTGCCGTATCTGAGTAGAAGACACATGTTGGTTGGAAGGAAGTTCGGGAAGACGGATGATTTCTAATTGGTGATTGGTGATTTGTGATTTGTGATTGGTACAACCAAAGCGGTGGTCATAGCCCATAATGAGGACATCGACGTCATAGGAATCGTGAAGGAGTTGTGCAAACTCGTCCGCTGACAGGGTGTGAATGCGATCAAAATCAAAACTGATTACCTTATCTACTCCGGTAAACCTCAATCGCGTGATACGCTCATTAAAAGTCGTAAGTAACAACGGTGCTTCACCCCGCAAGACTTGTTGAGGGTGTTCATCAAAGGTCACAATCGCTGACTGCAACCCACGCTTCGCCGCCTCCTCTTTCAAACAGGAGAGGAGGTATTGGTGCCCTAAATGAACACCATCGAAGAAACCGATTGTAGCCGCGTATTTCATTAGAAGTGGAGCGTTATAAGTAAGGGGTCGTGGTCAGAGTAGCGGAAAAGGAGATTCTTTTTTGCTTGGGGTGAGACGCACTTCCAGATATTCGCTTGTTTCTCTTTGGGAGGAGTGTTGTTCTTATAGTTATATTTGCTCCAATAAGCTGCTGAATAGTAGTAGTCCGTGTTCCAGTGGATGGGATGGATAGAGGTGATATACGGTTGCATCGATTCATTGGCAAAGACGCGATCCAAGTACCCACACTCACCATTGTAGGAATACGAATAGTTAAGGCTATCCATCGTCATGACCATATCTTTATAGCCTGCTTTGACGAGCATTTGTAGCGATTCTTCTTGTCCGTAGGCATTGTAGTCGCCCAATAGGAGAATAGGAAGCCCCTTCTCCATCCCTTCCCCCGTAGGGCAGGGTGAATTGTGTTTGAGCGAGTCTAAAGCCGCTAATACACGCTTGATACTACCTACACGTTTAGCATTTGCCATGGCAGGATCACCCCGTTTGGAACGAGGGTGATTGAGGGATATATAGAACGATTTGCCTGTCGAGATATCTTCAAACGCCTGAATCATAAACCGATGGGCATAGATGTTGTTTCGGTTGGGATAGACAAAAATCAGGTCCCCTTGCGGGCGCACGCGTTCCTTATTATATATGTAGCCTACCGAGATCGTGTCGCGATCGAGGGTATCGGTTACGACAAACGTATAGCGGTCTTTGTGGCAGAGTTCGTTCATTCGCGCCGTCAGTTCCGTCGGAGCCGAGGAACCTTGTTCTAACTCGCATAAAGCATAGATGTCCGCCCCAATACGCTTCAAAGCAGCCGCGGTCTTCTCACATTGCCACTGGTGTTGAGCCGGCGTGTTCCGTTTGGTCGCATAACCGCCCACATGTACGAAATAGTTTTGTATGTTCGCCGCACAGATAGTGAGAGCACGCCCTGCGGGCTGTTTAGCGGGTTTAGCTGGTTTAGCGAGTTTAGAAGGTTTGTAGTTTCTAAACTTAGGTTCGGCACCGGTTTGTAGGGTGCGGGGAGCCATCACCTGTGCGGTGAGGTTCGTGATAGTTGCCCCGAGGTTGAGGCTAAAAGACGACTTGCATTGTAGTTTGATTCGCAGCGAGTCGTTGTAGTGGCGCCAATACCAATATTGGGTTGAATCGCCATCGCCTAATCCGACAGCACGTTCTTCCGGAACGTATAAGCGTTCGGAAGATACGATAATCGAATCGTAGAACTTCCCACACACGATAAGAGGTGTAGTAATCGTTACTCTTTGTCCTTGGTACTTACTCCAATCGTGTTGGAGTTGTTCCATCGTCACCTTCGTTTGGGCGGACACAAACCCGACCCCGAGAAGGAGTATTAGATAAAAAACACAGCGTTTCAGCATCTTATTTTTGTGGTTTGGGAATACGATTGGTATCACCTATCGCCTCTTGTTGACAGACGAAGCGACAGAGGTGACAGCCTACACATTTATGTCCATTGAGTTTGGGTTGACGCGTCTGCCAATCAAACTCGATAGCTTGGTGACCGGCATCTTGGCAAGCGACATAGCAGCGGCCGCAGCCGACACATTTGTCACGCAAGAACTTAGGATAAACCAGCGTCTTACGATCCAAACGAGAGGGAGCCACAAACGTGTGCAACTCCGAACCTACGAGGTCTTGCAAGCATTTGACATGGTTAGTCGCCATATAGTTTTGTAAGCCCAATTTGAGGTCCTCTATCAAGCGATAGCCATATTGCATAACCGCCGTGCAGACTTGCACATTTTGGCAGCCGAGTTGAATAAACTCCAACGCATCATGCCAGGTCTCAATGCCGCCTATACCACTCAATTGCAGTTGTTTGCCCGAGATTTGCAGCATCGGGTTCTTGCTCATATCCAGAATATGTTTGAGTGCAATCGGTTTGACCGCATTGCCGGAATATCCACTCACCGTTCGTTTGCCACTTACCATACTGGCTTGAGACATCGTGACGGACTTAATGGTGTTAATAGCTGAGATCGCATCTGCTCCGGCAAAGGTAGCTGCCATGGCAACGGGAACCATCGAAGTGATATTCGGAGTCATCTTTGCAATGACAGGAATCGATACCGCCCGTTTAACAAACGTGGTATAGAAAGCCACCAATTCGGGATTCTGTCCTATGTCGGAGCCTAAACCACGCGTCTTCATCTGCGGGCAAGAGAAGTTCAGTTCGAGCATATCCGCTCCGGCCTCCTCAGCCTGTTTGGCTAACGTCTCCCACGAATCATCGGTCTGTCCCATAATGGAAGCCACGACAATCTTCGTTGGATAGTTTTGCTTGAGTCGTTTGATGATATCGAAGTTCTCCTCAGGCGATTGCTCGCTGAGTTGTTCCATGTTTCGGAACCCCGTAAAACTTCTATTCAAATCCTTGATAGCATCAAAGCGAGGACTAACTTCCTCTATCTTAATGTCCGTGATGGTCTTGTAATACACGCCACCCCACCCCATCTCAAAGGCACGCGCTATCATCTCGTAGTTCGTGGCGATAGCCGACGAAGCGAGAAAGAACGGGTTCTCACAATGGATACCGCAGAAATCAATAGATAAATCTATTGAGTTTAGAGTGGAGAGTTTAGAGTTTAGAGTATTCGTATTCACCTGTTTTGCCATCTCTCGTATACGGATAGGTTGGTCGGGGTGGATACACGCTTTCTCGCAAGGAGCATCGCAATCGGCACACGCATCGGTGAGCCAATGTCCGGCTAAATCGGCATTACCAAAACGGATGGCACGAACGCCACGCGCAGGATGCAAACCCTTCGGACAAGCACTATTACACGGTGCAGAGAAACATAAAAGGCAGTCAAAAGCCTCAGCTTGGATGTTGTGCATTGAAGATTGATTATTGATTATTGGAGATTTTGGAGGTCGTAAACGAACTGATTGATTAATTTCTTGTCCACGTGTTGCATTACGACTAAGTGGCACACTTCACCACCCATCTTGTCATCATAACCCGCGGCTAGAGTATATTTCTTCATTAACTTCTCATTTGGACGTTTCAACACAATCGTGTTACTCAAATCATTAATCCAATGCGGATACCCTATCTCATTCAGTTTAGCATCAAAATAAGCAGTCTCCTCCAAAATAGCCTTCGCTTGCTCTGTCCAACAATCAGCACCTACTTTATGAATGAGCCACCAAAACTTAAGCGGAGCTTGCGTTGAGCGAGAACAGTTAATCATCTTCATGTTTTGATTTAGATAGGGGATATCATAACGTGTCTGTCCATCATAAACCTCTTTGGAAGTGAAGAATAATCCTCCGGGTTCGTCCGAACCAAAGAATTTATGGGCACTGATAGCGATGGATTGGTATCCCATCTTCTCTTGATTAAGCAAATCTTTATATTCCGTAAAGGGCAGGTATCCACCGAACAAAGCGGCATCCACGTGACGATAGACTTCCATCTTTGGGAACTTAGCCAAGACCGCATTCAAAGCCGCTTGGTCGTCAATAGCCCCCTTCAAAGTAGAGCCCATCGCATACACGATGAGGCACGGACGATTAGGATTGATGCGTTTCTCTAACTCTTCAGGAATCATGCGACCCATTGTGTCGGACGGAATGAGACATAGATCCAAGTTTTGCAAATCAGCTAAGCGCATATTGGAATAGTGTGCTTCGTCCGAAACATAGAAGATCGGCATTTGTCCCGTCTTGCCATAGAGATAATTGACGCCAAAATAGATTCCATGGTTATTACCGTCCGTACCGCTATTACTTACCAATCCCCAGTACTTCCCCTGTTCGTAGCCGTAGTACGGAGCAAACCAATCTAATACTTCACGCTCAAAAGTGGTCGAACTCGTAGGAAAGATTCCTCCCTCAGAAGCAAAAGGATCACCCACGTTGTTAAACGCAACGGTTCCTAATTTATTCGCTGTGTACCACTCATAATACTCTTGGAGAGCAACATATTGAGTACACGGATAACCAATGATAGAGGTTTTAACCTCATATACATATTTTGCCCATTCGTCTAATTGTGGGAAACCGGACTTGGCAGGATTCTTACAACCCGTCATTACCACTGCTGCTAAAACAGCCAAAATAAGATAGCGTTTCATAATATTGATTATTGATTATTGCTTATTGTTTAGTGATTATTTGGTCCAATCGGTGGCAAGCATTCTCAAGTAACTGCGATAGCGCCACTTAGCGTTATCTTGTGCGGCTTGGAAGAGTTCGGCTGCCTCGTTAGGATATTGTTTCATCACACTGGCAAAGCGCACTTCGCCCTTAAGGAAGTCTTCAAACTGCTCCCATTGAGGTTCTTTGCTATCCAAGGTGAAGGGGTTCTTACCCTCAACTTCTAATTGTGGATTATACCGCCACAAGTGCCAGTAACCACAAGCCACAGCTTTTGCCTCCTCTTCTTGCGACTTACCCATACCCGCTTTCAAACCATGGTTGATACAAGGAGCATAAGCGATGATAAGCGATGGTCCGGGATAAGCCTCTGCTTCGCGGATGGCTTTCAGTGTCTGTGCTTGGTCCGCACCCATCGCCACTTGAGCAACATAAACATAACCATACGTGGTAGCAATCATACCTAAGTCTTTCTTACGCACGCGCTTACCCATGGCAGCAAACTTAGCAATAGCACCCAGAGGCGTCGATTTGGATGCCTGACCACCCGTATTCGAATAAACCTCCGTATCGAGTACGAGGATATTCACATCCTCACCCGAAGCGATGACGTGGTCTAAACCTCCGTAGCCGATATCATACGAAGCACCATCACCGCCAATGATCCATTGGCTGCGTTTAACAATATGGTCTTTATATTGGAGAATCTGTTTACAGGTATCGCAACCGCAAGCCGTCATCGCAGCCACCATCGGCTCGTATAGACGTTTGGTCACTTCGGCGGAGTTCTTATTCTCCAACCACTCGCGGAACATCGCTTTCAGTTCCTCCGAGCAGCAAGTGCAGTCTTGCGCTTTAGTCATTAGGCGTGCCAGACGCTCCTTGATCTTACGGTGGGCAATCTGCATACCCAAACCATATTCGCAGAAGTCCTCAAACAACGAGTTCGACCATGCAGGACCCTGTCCTTTCTCGTTCGTGGTATAAGGTGTAGAAGGAACTGAACCCGAATAGATAGACGTACAACCCGTGGCATTAGCAGCAATCTCACGATCACCAAAGAGTTGGCTGATGAGTTTCAGATACGGTGTCTCACCGCAACCCGAGCAAGCGCCAGAGAACTCAAAGAGCGGCGTAGCGAACTGCGAGTTCTTCACGTTCGATTGGATATCTATCAGATCTTGTTTGCTCTTAACATTGTTCACGCAGTAATCCCAATTCTTAGCCTCTTCTTCTTGTCCCTCTAACGGAACCATCGTCAACGCCTTACCTAACTTCGGATTACCCGGACATACATCCACGCAGTTGCCGCAGCCAAGGCAGTCCATCACGCCCACTTGCATACGGAAATGCATACCCTTGAGAGCCGCAGGGGCTTTCATCTCACGCGTAGCAGCCTCAAAGCCTTGTTTCTCTTGCTCATCCAAAACGAACGGACGGATACAAGCGTGAGGACAAACGTAAGCACATTTGTTACACTCAATACAGTTATCGGCATTCCAAACGGGCACGAATGCACTCACACCGCGTTTCTCATATTTAGCCGTTCCGCTGGGCCACGTACCATCCTCGATACCCTTGAAAGAAGAAACGGGAAGTAAATCGCCTGCTTGCGCATTGATAGGACGAACAACATTAGCAATGAACGCAGGATCACCGGCTACACCACTCTCCTCTTTCACTTCGATATTCTTCCAAGCGGGATCGATGTCTAACAGGTGATATTCGCCTCCGCGATCGACCGCAGCGTAGTTCTTATTGACCACATCTTCTCCCTTCTTCCCGTAAGACTTGAGGATGAAATGCTTCATCTCCTCAACGGCTTTCTCTACAGGAATAACCTCCGTGATACGGAAGAACGCGGATTGCAGGATGGTGTTTGTGCGGTTGCCCAAACCTATCTCTTGTGCAATCTTTGTAGCATTGATATAGTAGCAACGGATATCGTTCTCAGCAAAATATTTCTTCACTTTGTCGGGTAAGTTTTGCTTGAGTTCGTCCCCACTCCAAATCGTGTTGAGCAAGAATGTACCGCCTTTCTGCAAACCGCGCGTCACATCGTACATCTTCAGATAAGCTTGTACGTGGCAAGCCACGAAGTTCGGTGTAGTCACCAGATAGGTCGAGCGGATAGGTTCATCACCAAAACGCAAGTGCGAGCAAGTGAAACCACCCGATTTCTTACTATCGTAACTGAAATAAGCTTGGCAATACTTATCCGTACCCTCACCGATGATCTTCACAGAGTTCTTGTTTGCACCTACGGTACCATCTGCGCCCAAACCATAGAACTTAGCTTGGAACAGACTCTTGTCACCCATCGCAATCTCCTCCCCTACGGGCAGCGATGTGAAGGTAACATCATCGTTGATACCCACCGTGAAATGGTTCTTGGGTTGTGGCAAATTAAGGTTCTCATAAACAGCCAACATCTGTGCCGGTGTGGTATCGTTACTTCCTAAACCATAACGACCACCTACTACCTCAATATGAGTCAAGCCCAGTTCTTGCAAAGCATCTTTGACATCTAAATACAACGGCTCACCATTAGCACCCGGCTCTTTCGTGCGATCAAGAACGCAGATACGTTTAACGGACTTAGGCAACGCCTCTTGTAAGTATTTGAGAGAGAACGGACGATAGAGATGCACATTGATCATACCTAATTTCTTTCCGTTAGCAGCCTCATAGTCAATCACTTCCTTCAAGCACTCGCACACACTACCCATCGCGATAACCATAGATTCTGCATCCGGAGCGCCATAGTAAGTGAAGGGACGATAGGTGCGACCCGTGATCTTTGATATCTCGTTCATGTAATCGGATACGATATCTGCAACCTTATCATAATACGTATTGCAACTCTCGCGATGCGTAAAGAACACATCGGGGTTCTCAGCCATTCCACGCATCACAGGACGCATAGGACTGAGCGCACGTTGACGGAACTCGTTAAGAGCCTCCATATCTACAAGCGGACGGAGGTCTTCCATATCCACCACTTCCACTTTTTGATATTCGTGCGAAGTACGGAAGCCATCAAAGAAATTAAGGAAAGGCACTCTACTCTTAATCGTACTCAAATGAGCTACACCTGCCAGATCCATCACTTCTTGTACGCTACCCTCAGCGAGCATTGCAAAACCCGTTTGACGGCAAGCCATCACATCTTGGTGGTCTCCAAAGATACAAAGTACATGGCTAGCCAGCGTACGAGCCGACACATGGAAAACCGTAGGAATTAACTCTCCGGCAATCTTATACATATTCGGGATCATCAGCAATAAGCCCTGACTTGCGGTAAAGGTTGTAGTTAATGCACCCGCAGCCAAGGAACCGTGTACAGCACCTGCAGCACCACCTTCGGACTGCATCTCTTGTACTAACACTTGTTCTCCAAACATGTTTTGACGACCACCCGCTGCCCATTCATCTACATTCTCCGCCATCGGAGAGGATGGAGTGATAGGATAGATAGCGGCTACTTCGGTAAACATATAAGCAATATGCGCTGCCGCTGTGTTACCATCACAAGTTAAAAATTTCTTCTCTTTCATTTTGTTTTATGTTTTTAAATAGATAAAGACTTATTAAAAGCGGAAGTTAGTACAAGAACCCTAACAACCATAAAGGAATAAAGTTACTGCGCCCCGTCTCCAAATCACCTACCGCACAAGGACGAATACTATCGCGCTCTGTAACATGCTCCTTCACATCAAAATAATATTTGCCATCCACCACAAACATCGCGTTACGCTCTGTAGCATTCACTTTATGATCCGAATGCAATGCTTGATAGAAATACGTTTCATACACCTCCATCGGAGTCATACTCCTTTCTAACGCCATATTGGCGATGTTCGTATTCTGCATATACACCTTAGTTGGCTTCATAGGATATTGCTTACCATCCATATACAGCAGATTGAGCAAACGAGCATCCTTAAGGCACTTGATATAGTTCATCGTCGTGGCACGGGACATGGATATATCCTCCGATATATTACTTATATTCAACGCACAAGGCGCCTCTCTAAGCATGATGTGCAATAGTTTGCGCAGTTTCGGTAAGCACGATACATCAATCTGTTTGATAATCAATATATCCACCTCCAGCATCATATTCATCATCTTTAGAAGCTCCGTCTTATAGTCCTTATTCTCACGATAAGAGGGGAAATAGCCACTACGCAAGTAATTCTTGAAATAATACAACGGATGCACTAAATCGCAAATCTCACGAGAGATAGAACCATGCGAACGAATAATCTCCTCCAACGTATAGGGCTGCAAGTGCAAACCGGTCTGCAAATTCAAATACTCACGGAACGAGAACCCACGCAGATTATACATCTTAATGATGCCATTAAGATCCCTATTATCCTCAACCAACCGCATCACGGGCGATGCAGAGAATACAATATGCAAATCGTGGAAACGATCATGACAACGACGCAACTCCTTCGACCAGTTAGGATACTTGAACGTTTGGTCCAAGAACAAATATTTGCCTCCCGATTTTACAAAGGTCGAAGCAAACTCCACAAGCGAATGTTCCGTGAAATAGAAATTATTCAAATTTACATATAGGCACGGACGACCGGCTTTCTTTTTGCGGACACCTGCCGCCATTTCGTCACTCACCTGAGACTCCACTTCGCGAGCACGTACCAACAAAAAATCCGTCTTACCTACTCCGCGACCTCCTTTGATGGCAATCAAGCGATCCTCCCAATCAATTTCGTCCATAAGTAAACGACGAATAGGCATCTCCGCGTGTGCCACCAGATAATCGTGCATTTGATAAAAAGCTTCTAACATAATGATGTAAATATTGATTTTGGCTGCAAAGTTACAACTTTTTTTTCATATATGCAAGCGCGTGCGCTATTTTCCTTTATAAAAAACGTAAAAAAAGGATAAAAAGTGTAAAAAACAAGCAAAAAAAAGAAAGGGGCTGCAAAGCAGTCCCTTTCATGATCCACTGTAACGACAATTATTTGGAAATTGCGCCGCTCGGGCAAACATCTGCGCATGTACCGCACTCGGTGCATACATCAGGGTCAATGGAATAATGATCGCCTTCGGAGATAGCTCCCATCGGACACTCATCCTTGCAAGTGCCACAAGCGATACAATCATCAGAAATAACGTAAGCCATAATACTAATTTTTAAATTATACTTTTAGGTTGATTAACAAATCGAGTGCAAAGATACTGCTTTTTTTTGATATATGCAAATATAATCGCAAAAAAGTGTAAAATATTTTTTATTTCTTCTTTTGCGCAAGAGCAGCCAATAATTGTGCATTAGGTCCTGTCAAGGCACCCGAAGCCAACCCTTTTTGCTTTGCGTATGTTGTCCAATCTTTCGCTCCGTGTTCCATTTTTAAGGGCAAGCCCAACTGCAAGAAATGACAATAAGCAATGCCTAACGCATCGGTAGCATCGAGTTTTTTGGGCATTCTATCATCGGGAATCTTCAAGAACCGTTGCAACATATCCGCCACCTGCGACTTGTCCGAATGACCATTGCCGGTAATCGCCATTTTGACCTTCATCGGAGAATACTCGTTAATGGGAAGGTCACGACTCAAAGCAGCCGCTATCGCCACCCCTTGCGCATGCACAATCTTAATCATTGTTTGCGGGTTTTTATCCACAAACTGCGTCTCGATAGCCAACTCCGTAGGGTGCTGTGTATCAATCAGTTGCTGCAAGAAAAAGAACTCTTTTTGAAGGCGAGCGTACTGCCCCTCTAACTTGTGCACATCCTCCACGCCAAAGTCCACCAATTGGACTTTAGAACCCTCGGTATCAAGTATCGCCCAACCCATAAAAAGAGTACCCGGGTCAATACCTAAAATACGATGATGAGCAACCAGTTTATCTATCATTTTTCGGGAACAATATACACATCTTCCTCCGGAGCATGCATGAAATATTTCTCTCGCGCATACTTTTCCAGACTATCGGGATTCTGCAACATAATCAGTTCGCGTTCCGCTTCTTTTGTCCCTTGACGATACTGATCCAACCTACGTTCTAATTGGTGAATCTGATGAGCACGACGAAGGCGCTGAAACATACTCTGATTACCCACGAACATAAAAATCACAAAAAACACAAAAAGAGTAATCGAATACTTGTTCAACAAGTATTTTTTACTCCAATCTCCTATTTTTGACCAATTTATTTGCATTTCGACTGCAAAATTACAAAAAAGTTTGCAAATATGCAAAAAAAAGTGTAACTTTGCAGGCTAAAATATGAAAAAATCGTTATTTATCGGCTTTTGGCTCTTGATTGCGGTAGGAATTCAAGCCGCTCAAGTGCTTTCCATCACCAACGTGGACACATGGAGTGCCTCCGAGTTAACGGCATATAAGGGACAAGAAGTTATGTTCCCCGTACCCGTCTATGTCAATAGCACCAATGATGGGCTTTCCGTTTCCGTTCGTCGCATGATGGCGGGTACAGAGACGTGTCTCCCCGCTTCTGCTGAATGGAAGGGATACCAAAGTCGTAACAAAGCCGGATTATTCCAACTGAACAAAGCGGGAAGTAACCACCGGTTAGGCGAAGTGGTCGAGAACTTAGTGGTGAAAGTCAATAGTGCTACTGATGTCGATTTTGTCAGTGGTAATTGGGTCGCCAACTCGCGCCAACAATTGAGCAAGGGACCGGACTTAAGCCAATTAGATATCCATGGGGAGCATCGTTTGGTTGTTTGCGCCATGAACTTAGAGTATTATATGGTGGAGGATTTTCAAGATGACCGCGGACCGGCAAACCTTGCAGAGCACCAAAAACAGCGCAAGAAAGTGAGCGAAGCGCTTGCTAAGATTAATGCTGATATCTACGGCTTAGTAGAGATACAGAAAGGGAAGAATGCGTTAAAAGAGATTGCTGACGATCTTCACAATAACACGGGAAAAGACTATAAATACGTAACGTTGACCGCTACCGCTTCGGGTTCGTTTACGCAATCGGCTATTGTGTATTGCACCAACACATTACAAGAACTTTCTCCCTTAGTCGAAGTGGGTGGCGGACCTTCTGATCGCCGTTTCCTTATGGAGTTTAAGGAGATCAGCACCGAGGAGACGTTTATTTATTCCATCAACCACTTCAAAGCCAAGTCGGGTAACGGTTCCGGAAAAGATGCCGACCAACATGACGGACAAGGTTCGTTCAATGCTTCTCGGACGGTAGAAGCTCAAACAGTGATTAACTCCGCCGCTCGTTTTAGTCAGAGTTGGACAGAACCCGACATCTTGGTTATGGGAGACCTTAATTCCTATTCCATGGAGGATCCCATACAACTATTCATTGATAATGGCTGGACCAACCTCCATAAATATTTCCACAACAATACAAGTTACACCTATACATTTAGCAATGAGGCTGGTATTTTAGACCATGCGTTAGTCAATCCTTCAATGCTTCCGCAAGTGACGGGAGTACTTGCTTATCATATCAATTCCGATGAGAGTGATTGGTACACCTACGACAAGAGTTCGGACCAAACGATGTTCCGTTCTTCTGACCACGACCCCGTACTTGTAGGATTGCGATTGAATAGCAATCCTTCTATCAATGATGTCCATCTCAATAACGAGACCATCTATTTCGATGGCAAAAAGGTCGTTATCTACAACGCTCGTCTCAACATAGAGCAGCCCAGTTACTACACCATCTTTACGCCGAATGGACAAGTGATTGAGCAAGGAAATATCACTACCAACCATTTTGTGATTGAGCACCCCACCCCTCCGGGATTGTATATCATTCAAGTATATGCCAACAACAAAGTTCATAACTTCAAGATTATCGTCGAATGATGGATTTATTTTCTGAAATAGAGACCCCTGAACGGGACGAGATTCTCGCCTTGCGCAAAGAGTTAGAGGATCAGAACTACAAGTATTATGTTCTCAATGCTCCCACTATGTCCGACCGCGAGTTCGATGAGAAGATGCACCGTCTGCAAGACCTTGAGAAACGCTATCCGGACATGGACGACCCTAAGAGTCCAACCAAACATGTGGGAAGTGACCTATCGAAGAAATCGGGTTTTGTCACCATCACCCATCGCTACCCGATGCTCTCACTTGCGAACACGTATAGCCGTGAAGAGGTGGTTGATTGGCTGAGCAAAATGCCTTCCGATGCCGAGATTTGCTGCGAACTCAAATACGATGGCCTCAGTATCTCTCTTTGGTACGAGAACGGACAACTCACCCACGCCGTCACTCGCGGAGATGGTACCCAAGGCGACGATGTAATAGAAAACATCAAGACGATTGCGAATATCCCCTGGACAATAGATAATAAGGCTTCCATCGAGCTTAGAGGCGAAGTATTACTTCCTTGGGCGAACTTCGAGAAACTCAATCAGGAGCGCGAGGCACAAGAGGAGCCTCTCTTTGCCAATCCGCGTAATGCCGCCAGTGGTACCCTCAAGCTGCAAGATCCACGCGAGGTGGCTCGCAGAGGACTAACCACCTATTTATATTATATGTTAGGGGATCGCCTTCCCGAAAACAACCACTTTGACCGATTGCAGATAGCCAAACAATGGGGTTTCCCTATCAGTGATGCTATCCGTGTCTGTCACGGTATAGACGAGGTGATGGCGTTCATCAATTATTGGGATATCGAGCGCAAGAACTTACCCGTCGCCACCGATGGTGTCGTTCTCAAAGTCAATAACATAGCCCAACAAGAGGAGTTAGGTTATACCGCTAAGACTCCACGATGGGCAATAGCCTATAAGTTCGCTGCCGAACGACAGCAAACGACCTTACGCAAGATAACGTATCAAGTGGGCAGAACGGGGGTTATCACTCCTGTAGCTAACCTCGACCCGATACAACTCAGTGGCACCGTCGTACAACGCGCCACCTTACATAACGAGGACTTTATTCGCCAACTCGGCATCGAAGAAGGCGACCAAGTGTGGGTGGAGAAAGGGGGCGAGATCATCCCTAAGATCATCGGCAAAGTCACTAATTCTCCAAACTCTAAACTCTCAACTCTAAACTTTATCAAGGCTTGCCCCGAATGTGGCACACCGCTTGTCCGTGTGGAAGGCGAAGCGGCTTGGCGTTGTCCGAACGACATCACCTGTCCTCCGCAAATCAAAGGAAAAATAGAGCACTTCGTTAGCCGTAAGGCAATGAACATTGACGGCTTAGGAGAGGAGACTATCGACCTACTCTTTGAACAAGGTTTACTCCACTCGGTTGCCGACATCTACCATCTCACGCACGAGGACTTGGCAAAGCAAGAGCGATTAGGTAATAAGTCTGCGGATAATATCTTAGCAGGTATAGAGAAGTCCAAACAAGTGCCTTGGGCTCGTGTTCTCTTTGCCCTTGGAATACGGATGGTGGGAGAGACCACTGCCAAGAAGATTGCCCATGTCTTCCCCTCTATTGACCTGCTGCAATGGGCAACGAAAGAGCAACTCACCGCCATAGAGGATGTAGGCGACCAGATAGCCGAGAACATCATCGCTTATTTCAATGACATCCGCAACCTTGATATCGTTCATCGCTTACAAGAAGCAGGCGTGACCCTTACCGGAAACTCCGGAACTTCCGGAAATTCCGGAACTCAACTCGCCGGTAAGACCATCGTTATCTCGGGTACGTTTGAACACCATTCGCGCGAGGAATATAAGGATATCATCGAAGCCCATGGAGGAAAGAACAGCGGTTCCGTCAGCGGCAAGACTTCGTTTATCCTTGCCGGTGAGAATATGGGTCCCGAGAAACGCAAGAAAGCAGAACAATTAGGAATAGCACTCGTCTCTGAAGATGAGTTTTTACAAATGATAAACTATGTTGGAGAATCTTAAACAATGGGTACTTGAGCGTGCCATTCGCAAACAGAAACCGCGTCAACCAAGACTAAGGAACTACGATAGCATGCGTAATGTGCTTGTCCTGTACAAAGAACAGGAAGGAAGAAGGGGCACTATCGAACGACTGAAAAAACAGCTGATTGCTGATGGAAAAGAAGTCACCTTTTTTGGTTTTAGTGAGCAGACGGAAGTCAATTTCTTAGAGAAGCCTTCCAAAGTTGTGATTACAGACTTGCAAAAAGTTCACTATGACCTACTCATTGATTTGGCGTTAGAGCCTTGTAGGCCGATGCATTACCTTGCCCTTTATGCCAGTGCAGACTGTAAGGCAGGTTTGGAACTCACTCATGGCATCTTGGATTTTATGATTGCTGTCTCCCGGCAGATCACACCCGATTTCCTCTTTGAACAGATCCTCCGCTATCTTAAAATAATAAACGCCTAAACGCCTAAACGTCTAAACAACTAAACAACTAAACGCCTATGATACACGGTCTCGGCACTGCCCTTATTACTCCTTTCCACGCGGATGGCTCGGTGGATTATGAAGGACTAGACAAATTGCTCGATATTCAACTATCCGGGCACGTTGATTTTCTCGTTGTTCTTGGCACCACAGCGGAAGCCGCGACGATGACTGAACCGGAGAAACTGAACGTATGGCAGTTCATTATTCGTAAGGTAAAGGGTCGTCTACCCCTCGTCCTTGGCGTTGGGGGGAACAACACTCAAGCGCTTATCAATAGAATCAACAATCAACAATCGGCACTCAGCAAGTATTGCTCAGCCATTTTGAGCGTTTGCCCTTACTACAACAAACCTTCTCAAGAGGGGTTGTTTCAACATTTCTCCGCGATAGCGAAGGTTAGTCCTGTACCTATTATCTTATATAACGTGCCCGGGCGCACGGGCGTGAACCTCTTGCCTGAGACGGTGATGCGTATCTATGAGGCCTATCCCGACAAGATTATGGGTATCAAAGAAGCCTCCGGTAATATCAAACAAATCAAAAAACTCATAAAACTTTCAACTATTAAACTAGACGGCTTCTCTACACTCTAAACTAAAAATATTCAGTGGTGACGACAACCTCGCAGCCGAGCTGATGGCAGCCGGTGCGGACGGACTTATCTCCGTTGCCTCCAATGCTTATCCGGAGGCGTTTGGACAGATAGTGCATAACGCTGACCAAGCACTTCAAGACCACTACGCGGACTTAGTCAAATACTTATTTATCGAAGGTAATCCCAGTGGTATCAAGACGGTCCTCAGTCAGATGGGGGTGATAGAGAACCACCTGCGTTTACCGCTTGTTCCTAATTCCGAATCCGTTCAAAAACTTATTCAACAATGTATACTTTCCTTATAGCTCTTGTTCTTCTCGTTTTAGGCTTCGTCTTTTATGGGCGTCTCGTAGAGAAGATTTTTGGTATCAATCCCAAGGCAAAGACACCTGCCGTTGAGCACCCTGACGGAGTCGATTATGTGCCTATGTCGGGCTGGCGTATTTTTCTCGTGCAGTTCCTTAATATTGCCGGATTAGGTCCTATCTTTGGTGCCATCATGGGTATTTTCTTTGGTCCTTCGGCTTTCCTTTGGATTGTTTTTGGAACGATCTTCGGTGGAGGAGTACACGACTACATGGCAGGAATGCTCTCCCTTCGCAAGAACGGAGCCTCGATGCCGGAGATTGTGAAAGAGGAGATTGGTGGTGGCTTGGCGTATGTTGTGCGTATTTTTATTCTCGTACTGCTCGTGCTGCTGACCACTACGTTCATGACCGGTCCCGCTGCTTTGCTGCAAAACATGTGCCCACTACCCTCTTGGTATATCTGGTTAGGGATTATCTTCCTCTATTATACGATGGCGACCTTGCTTCCTGTCGATAAACTCATAGGACGATTCTATCCTATTTTTGGGGCAGTCTTACTTTTTATGGGTATTGGCATTATGATTGTGATGTTAGGTTGGCATAGTGAAGACATGCCTGAATTGACCGATGGACTTTACAATCACCAAACGAATGGGATGCCGCTCTTCCCGATGATGTTTGTGAGCATTGCTTGCGGTGCTATCAGTGGTTTCCATAGTACCCAATCCCCCCTTATGGCACGCTGTTTGACCAACGAGCGTCAAGGGCGTTGGATCTTCTATGGAGCGATGGTAGCAGAAGGAATCCTTGCTCTTATCTGGGCAGCTGCTGCAGGTACATTCTTTGCTGATCCTATTCACGGGGTATATGGCATTGAGGGCTTGCAGGCGTTTGCCGCACAACACCCTGAGGAGAACATTGCCACTTTGGTAGTTGATAAGATTAGCAAATCGTGGCTTGGTCAAATAGGTGGGCTTCTTGCTATTTTGGGTGTGGTGGTAGCGCCTATCACTTCGGGCGATACCGCTTTACGCAGTGCTCGACTGACGGTCGCAGATTTCTTACACTTGGACCAAAAACCCATTCGCAATCGACTACTCATTGCGCTACCCTTGTTCGCTGCTGTGTTTGGAATGGCGTTTGTTAATTTTAATATCGTTTGGCGATATTTCTCTTGGACAAACCAAACCATTTCCGTCTTCATTCTTTGGTCGGCTACGATGTACCTTTATGCCAATCACAAACACCACGGCTATCTCATTACTCTTGTTCCGGCATTGTTTATGACAATGGTGAGTATCAGTTATATCTTCATTGCACCCGAAGGGTTTGAATTAGACCCCGAAGATCGTTGGATAGGTTATGTGGTCGGCGCACTCATCTGCAACGGACTATTGCTGGCGTTTGTCAGTTGGACCAAGTACCATAGCCTCCACCATATTGATAAGATTAAGACTTTTCTCAAAAAATGGTCTAAATGATAAATTGTAAATGGTAAATGATAAAGATATTATCGAGATTCGTTGTCTCAATCGACCTCGCATCCTCCAGCGCCATCTTGATGACTGCCGTGCCGAGCGCCGTCCGTATGTCTTCATCACGGACACGATGGTGCCTGTCAGCCCTTCTGCCTTTCAGCCTATCAGCCCCTCCTCCCCTTTAGGGGGAGGTCGGGAGGGGGCTTCAATCCTCGTGCCTGTTTCGATGCTCGAAGAGGAAGTTTACAAATCCGAGATCTGCACTTACCTTGCCCGCAAGACGGGAGCGGAGATTCTGCTTTTGCTTGCGAACGATTATGGGACGAAGGCGAAACAGAACTTGAATAAGATCATCACGCATATTGAGAAAGTCAAAGAACGCACGGGAGTGGATATTCGTTATCGGGTGTTACAAGCGAAGAAGAACAGTTTCAGTCTTGCCAAGGAGGCGGTTGAACGCCAGCCCGAGTGGAAGAATGACTTACTCATCCTCACCGCCAGTCGGGAATACGGGTTAGACGATATCCTTTTCGGTCCGCCCGAACGCCACGCTATTGCGCGTAGTCGTGTCCCTGTCATGCTCATCAATCCTCGTGCGGACCTCTTCTCCCTATGTGATTAAAAACTTATAAACTTATAAACTACTCTAAACTCTAAACTCTACACTCTAAACTATTATGCTAATCATCATCTGTGCTCCCAGCGGCAGTGGTAAATCCACGATGGTACACCACTTGCTCACCACCTATCCGGGTCGTTTTGAACTCTCTGTTTCTTGCACTACGCGTGCTCCGCGTGGACAGGAAGTCGATGGTCGTGAATACTATTTCATTACGCGTGAGGCGTTTGAGCAGAAGATTGCCGAAGGGGCATTTATCGAACACGAGCAGGTGTATGAGGGGTTGTATTACGGTACGCTCTATTCCGAGATTGACCGCATCCAAGCCAAGGGGGCTATTCCTATTTTCGATGTGGATGTGAAGGGTGGAATTAACTTAGAGCATCTTTTTGGGGACAAGGCGCTTAGTATTTTTGTTTGTCCACCAAGTTTGGAGGAGCTTAGTCGTCGTCTTCATGGTCGTGGTGACACTTCGGAGGAGATGATTCAGAAGCGTTTAGCAAAGGCGTCTATTGAGATGGCAGACGCCAAAGAGTTTGATGTTCAGCTCATCAACGATAACCTTGAGTCTGCTTTCAAGCAACTCGACGCCCTCGTCGCCCCATTGCTTTAGTACGACTTTTTTCAGTTTTGGTAAGTCCTTGTAAATCCCACGGATAGGCTATGGTGCTACGTTAGTGCTCCGTTAGTGCTCCGTTGTGCTACGGTGGTTGTTTCGATGAAGTGCTTGTTTTGGGAATACTATCCCTACCCTCCCTACTATCCCCAAAATCCAGTGACATGAGTGTCATGAGTGACAGTATATTTTAAAACTCCTTCCTGCGCGCGCGAGAGGGTTTAGGAAAATCATGTCACTCATGTCACTTATGTCACTAAAAAGCGTCTACCTTATTTAGGAAAAGTCAAAGTGTTTAAAAGACTATTTTCGAAAGTTTATGCTGATATCATCCACAGTGGTAGATTTGATATAAACACGATCTTTTAGTTCTTGTGGAATATCCAATGACTTATATTCGCTATCAGAATCACGATGAATGGGAATAATCGCAGATTTTGGATTAAGTGTTGTACAAACCTTCTCCAATGCCTCTTTAGAAGCATGACCGGAAGTGTGCAATTCCTCAAAATGCCACGGATAACGGCGAACAAAGTCAATCGTTGTTTGCTTCTTTGATTTTCCGTTTGGGTCAATATAACCATGCCATTGAGAATAGATAAAGATGGTCTTTTCCAAATCAATGAGCGGTACTATTTCGTCAATTAAACCTTTGAAAGTGTCCGAATCACGCACAAGCATAGTAAATCCACGTTTAGGCATTAGATATAGCATGCCCTCATGCTTGTGCCAGATATTAGCGGAACGCACTTCCTTATAAGGTCCTTCCAAGCGATTAAAATTCTTAATTTGAGCTTTTTGGTAACTATCGGTTACGAACATTCGACCATACCATCTTTTATATTTTTTATAGTTCGGGCATGTTGCTAAATAGAACGATACCAATCGATCCGCATCCATAGATGACTGCAAAACGAAAGCATATTTGTATTGCTTAAAGATATCACGCGCCTTTTGCATTAGTTGTTTTTCGGTCATTACCTTTTCGCTACTACGAGAAAGCATCGTTCCCTCTGTAATCAATACGTCAACAAGATGTTTAGGAAGAATGAGTTTTTTAATAACCTTCAGCATGCCTCCTCCCATATATCCATGGTCGCGGAAATCTCCGGTGTGCAGTACATATTTGCCATCGCAATGAATGAGAAACATGTGTGCATCTATAGCGGAGTGGCTGACATAAAATGGTGTGATTTCTATGTCCTTGTTTTTGCCGACTGTCTCGGTTTTATTGGCGGTATAGGTTTTGAATCTTGTAAAGGCTTCCAAACTTTTAGTAGCATCCTCCTCTAAAATAGGAGCCTTTTTCATGTGTCTTTTGAGAGTACGCACCATATCTAAAGAGAGTTGTCCAATATGTTGCTTTATTTTCACATCTATTTTGCTTTCAAAACCGATATGGTCACCGTGGTAATGGGTATAGAAGATAGCATCAACGCCTTGAGTTATCTCGTTGATTTGTTCATCTGTCCAGTCTGGTGTTGAACTGCCAGGAAGATTGGAACCAAAGTCGATTTGTATCTTGGAGCCGCTGGCAGATTCAATCTGTGTGATGCAGCCTCCTATCTGATTTCCGCGATAAATAGTGATGGTCATAGTTCGCCAATAGGTTGGTATGAAAATTCTATATGAGAATATTTGAGCCTAGCAGAATCGTTAATTGTTGCTATAACATCTTTTGTTAATTGAGGATGAAGTGTCTCTGCTAAAAAGACCGCATTAATTTTTTTGATTGTTCCCGAAGTATATAAGTCATAAAATTCTTTAAATCCTCTATAGTCATTTTTTAATGCTTTTGGGGTTACTTTATAGGGAATATATTGGATTTGATGTCGCAAAATGTCATCAATAATATTTACATATAGCATGAGTTCTGAAATAATACCAAGCGGATTATTATTAGGTTTTTTAAGTTCAAAAATAAAGAGTTCGCCATTTTTGACAGCCCAGATATCTATACAACTATGTTTCCCTGTTGTATAATGCGTATCTTTTGAAACAACATCTCTAAATAATCCTACAGGTAATTGGTGGTTTATGTAATCAAAATCTTTTTGGTGTTTTTGAACGAAATCATATTCAATAATGGCCTCTGTATCTTGTTTCAATTGTTCTCTTGAAGCAGCATTACCGTTTGGGCAATTGCATGCCAAATTGGGGTATATCAAACATTTTTTATCTGTGTATGCCCACGGATATGTTCTTATAAATTTATATAAGCGATACATCACTCTGTTATAGTGAAACTTCCCTGAATCTTTATTTTCGTCAAATTCTACATTCCAAGTAATTTTAACCTTATCTATGACATCGTTCAATCTAGTCTTTAATAAAAGAGCCCAACTTTCAAAAGCTGCACTATCTGTTTGCATGTTATCGGTTAATCCTTTCTTAGATAAAGTAAGAATTAACTCTTTTGCGTCCGTATTAATCGAAAAATTAATATCAGAAGGTAAGTCAATCCTTAAGTTTATTGATGCTAAATAGTCTTGAAGTTTCTTTTCCATGACACTTGTATTTTAAGGGTTAAACATCAATTTTTCTGCAAAATTACAAAAAATAATTTATTCACGCAAATTATTTTTCTTTTTTTGCGAAAAGTCTCACCCAATGGCGACGAAGTTCGCAAATAAGTTCAAAATAGACAAGCCGATTATCTACAGATTCTATTGCAGGAATAGCCTCAATAGCCTCTTCTAAGTCGTAAAACTCTTTCATTATTTGATTGTCTTCTACATCGGATAACAAATCCACCGTACCTTCCATGATGCGCATTAGCATCTTCGCTAACTCCACTTCTTTGAGGTTGATGGCAATAGAACACAACAAACCAATAAACTCGTCAAAACGGCAATAGAGATAAAGAA
>JAZLHD010000178.1:0-11761 GCA_045616645.1 Paludibacteraceae bacterium | reverse complement strand
ATTCCACTTATCCTTTTAGGTCACACCAAGACTTATTCCGGCACTGCCACATGGAAACAGATTCCGCAAATACTACTCACCTTTGCCCTCGTTGTCCTCGGCTGGATCATCTTCCGCGCCCAAAGTATCTCCGATGCGTGGCAATTCGTTTGCGGAATGTGGCAATTTGGCACCGCACATTGTGTACATCGATTCTTTACACAAGAAGGTTTATCTCCTGCTAATTGGGCAATTATAGTTATGATTGCTGTAGAATGGTTTAATCGTAAGAAAAATAATTATCTTGACATTAGTTTCATTCGGCAAGGATGGCTAAGAATGATTATATACTACGTACTTATTTTTGTAATCTGGCGTTATTCAGCAGGTGAACAGACGTTTATTTATTTTCAATTCTAATGAGAAGATTCGTTGTTAAAACATTACTTTGTTTTTTGCTACCGATGGTATCTTTATTAGTAGTCCAAGAGATATCTCTCCGTTCGATTCCTAACGATTACGCATATAAAAACCAATGGTTAACAAATAATGCTCGCCAATTGAAGATACTGACACTTGGTTCTTCACATGGATATTTTGGTATTCAGCCAAAAGAATTCTCAAAACTTGCATTTAATGCTGGTCATGTTAGCCAGTCTTTATTGTTTGATAAATTTATTATAGAGAAATTTACCCCACAAATGGATTCTCTTGAATATGTCGTCTTACCCGTGAGTTATTTCTCAATTCGTAGTAAAGGTTTAGAGTATGGAGATGAAAGTTGGCGAGTTAAAAATTACACAATTTATTATGATTGTCCTTATTTCAAATATCAACCCCAATATGCTCTTGAATGTTATAAATTTGCGCCAAAGGCTACTATAAAAGCCTTACTTGGTAGGGCTAATTATCAAAGTTGCGATTCTTTAGGAAGAGGTACAGAGTATGTGTTAGCAACTCGTAGTGAAGATTGGATGGATGCAGGTCCAAGTGCAAAAAAACGCCACACAAATCTAAATTACAAACAATCAGATATTGATAAGAACATTGCGTATATAAACGAAATTATTTCAATCTGTGAGACTAGAGGGGTAAAAGTTATTTTAGTTACAACTCCGACCTACCATACTTACAATGATATATTGGATAAGGAACAATGCAACCAAATGGTAGAATGCTGTACGACCATTGCTAATTCTCACTCTAACACGATTTATCTTAATTGGTTAAAACATCCCGATTTTGACGAATATGATTTTTGGGATGCAGATCACTTAAACGAATTTGGAGCAATCAAACTTACTCAATTGCTCAATAAAGAAATCACATCATTTTGATGAAAATACAATTAGTTTCCTAATCTCCCATTTCCTCTCGGTGTTGCGATAGGTGTTTGTCTGTACTATCTTTCAGCCTCATTGATTATACCCGCATGGCATGGTTGTCCCGATGAAACGGAAAAAAAGGTCTTTTAGCCTCTAACTCCGCGTGATTTCCGCCTGATTTGGGCGTGATTACCGCGTTCGTCTAGGAGGATGCAAGGGGGATTTGCGAAATACGCAAGTGTGCCATTGGCATTTTTGCACTTTCGAAATGGTCATGACCAGATGACCATTTCATTGTAATCAAGTATATTTCAGTATTTTATGTAGAAATGGTCAAATGGTCATGACCATTTCTATATACTTTTGTTCACCGAGTTGGCTAAATTTTGTTCACCGAGTTGGCTGATATTTATTCGAAAATTGTGCAGAAAATAGAACAAAATCTGCCACTTTTTGTTAAAAAACAATTTTTCTTCTTGTCATATATTGCATATATCAAAAAAATTTTGTACCTTTGCAGCCAAAACTGCAAATACTAATACCATGATTATTCAAGACTACATTAAAGCAAATAAACAACGCTTTTTGGACGAGTGGAGTTCCCTCCTGCGCATCCCCAGCGTGAGTTGTCAACCCAAACACCAATCCGATATGCAGCGTTGCGCGGAACGGTGGGTGGAACTGCTCCAACAAGCCGGATGCCAACACGCCGAAGTAATGCCCTCCAAGGGTAACCCCTTCGTCTATGCCGAGTATAAAGACCCTAACCCGACCTTCCCCTCAAATGGGAAGGAGATAAGCGGAGAGGCGGAAGGGCTGAAGGGCGGAAAGGTACCAACGGTATTGGTCTATGCCCACTACGACGTAATGCCGGTCGAGCCTCTTGACCAGTGGTTGTCCAATCCTTGGGAGCCTGTTATCCGTGATGGTCGCCTCTACGCCCGCGGTGCCGACGACGACAAAGGACAGGCGATGATTCAAGCCAAAGCCTTTGAATACATGGTACACGAGGGGCTAATGAAATGCCACGTGAAGTTTATCTTTGAGGGCGAAGAAGAGATTGGTTCACCCTCCCTCGAAGCGTTTATCGAGGAGCATAAAGACCTTCTCGCTTGCGACTTTATCCTCGTTAGCGATACCTCGATGATAGGCAAAGAGACACCTTCTCTCACCACCGGTCTGCGCGGCTTATGCTACTGGCAGATAGAGGTCACCGGTCCAAATCGCGACCTGCACTCCGGACATTTTGGCGGTGCGGTCAAGAACCCGATCAATGCTCTCTGCGAGATGTTATCCCAAGTGGTGGACGAAAAAGGACACATCACTATCCCGCATTTCTACGACGACGTTGTACCGATGACTGCCGACGAGCGTCAGATGGTACAATCGATACCCTTCGACCTCAACCAATACCAACGCGCCATTGATGTAGATGCCGTCTTCGGAGAGGAGGGGTACTGCACGCTGGAGCGCAACTCCTGCCGTCCGTCGTTCGACATCTGTGGTATATGGGGAGGCTATACGGGCGAAGGCAGCAAAACGGTATTGCCCTCCAAAGCGTACGCTAAGGTTAGTTCGCGCCTCGTAGCCAACCAAGACCACGAGACTATCTCCCAAGCCTTCGTGAAATACATCGAGTCCATCGCCCCCAAAGGAGTGCGCGTAAAAGTGACGCCGATGCACGGTGGCGAAGCATACTTGTGTCCTATTGACCTGCCTGCTTATAAGGCTGCCGAACAAGGGTTTGCTGTTGCTTTTGGCAAACGCCCCATCGCTGCGCGTCGAGGAGGTAGTATTCCCATCATCGCTTCGTTTGAACGTATCTTAGGCGTTAAGACTATACTCATGGGCTTTGGCTTAGAGTCCAATGCTATTCACTCTCCCAACGAAAACATGGACCTCGAAGTGTGGGAGAAAGGAATCATCGCAGTAACAGAATTTTATAAAAATATACAATCATGAAACACTTCACTTTCACTTTGGCACTCTGTGCCCTAACAAGTTGTACAACCAAAGTTTCACACAACCCGATTACGCCTATCCACCTCACAGGCGATACGACCATGGTCTTAATGACGGATTATATCCCGGGTTGTCCCGATACCGTCATCCTTACCGGCAACGAATTAGGGGTGTATAATCACCAATCACAAATCACCAATCACAAATCACCAATCGTCACGCTTCCTCATCTTCCTATTAAACAGGGAATGATTACCACCGGCTGCACCGCCTCGCGTGTTCACGTGGGCTTCACGCAACCCGTCACCCATCCTCAGTTTGTGGTAATGCGTGATAATGAGCAGATTCAAAGTTACGAGTACGATGAGACTACCCAAACCCTCACAATCGATCTGCCAACCAAAGGTTGTCTTTCAGCGCAGCGGTCTTTCCTCCGCGTTTATGCGGTGGATAACAACACCCTCTATAACGACTTACTTATTCCTTTAGAGAACGGCAAAGTGGTGATCGATGCGGTCAAACTCAATCGTCACGATGATAATGCCCAAGTACTCTACTCTATTCTCATTGACCGTTTCCACAATGGCAACACCACCAATGATTGGAAGATCAACTCCCCTGAAGTGCTCGACATCGTTGATTATCAAGGCGGTGACTTGGCGGGTATCACCCAGAAGATTAAAGACGGATTCTTTGACTCCCTCGGTATCTCCACACTTTGGATCAGTCCTATCACCCAAAACCCTTGGACCGCGTGGGGCTACTATCCGTTCAAAAACGGGAACAAATATGATAGGCTGAAAGGCGGAGAGGCGGAAAGGCACCCCTACACCAAGTATTCCGGCTACCACGGGTACTGGCCTATCTTGGGTACGGTTATTGATAAGCGTTTGGGAACGCCCGAGGAGTTAAGGGCCTTACTCTCTACCGCCCACGCACATAATATGAACGTTGTCCTCGACTATGTAGCCAATCACATGCATATTGAGTCTCCCACCTACGTGCAGCACCCCGATTGGCACACGGACTCTATCCTGCCCGATGGGCGTCGGAACTTCGAGTTATGGGACGAGGCGCGTCTGACGACGTGGTTTGATGTGCATATTCCGACCCTCGATTTGGAGCGCGAAGAAGTCTATCAAGCTATGACCGACACGGCTCTCTATTGGCTTGAGAACTACGATTTCGACGGTTTCCGTCACGACGCTTGCAAACATATTCCGGAGTGCTATTGGCGTACCTTAGGGGCTAAGATTGCACAACGCTTCCCCGACCGCCACATCTGGATGATTGGCGAGACGTACGGCAGTCCCGAACTTATCAACACGTATATTAAATCGGGTATGCTCAATGCCCAATTCGATTTCAATGTTTATTATACCGTTCTGCACGCTCTCATGGGAGATCAGCCTATGTCTGACATTGACCGCACTATCCGTGAGTCCTTGGCTACCTACGGAGCTCACCACACCATGGGCAACATCTCCGGCAACCACGACCAAGCGCGTTTTGCGTCTATCGCCGGTGGGGCACTGCGTTTCGATGAGGATGCCAAAGAGGCAGGCTGGACACGCGAAGTGGGTATCGGTAATGCCGAACAAGCCTATCGTTTAGTTCTCCTACAAGAGATGATCAACTTCACTATCCCGGGTGTGCCTTGCGTTTATCAAGGCGACGAGTATGCCGAAGTCGGTGGTAACGACCCCGATAACCGTCACCCGATGAAGTTCACCGGTCTTAATGAGGCGCAACAACACTTCAAATCACAAGTAACCCGGCTTGCTCACCTGCGTCGTCACACGATGCCGTTACTCTATGGCGATTATATCCCTGTATCGGCTGACGACAACCAGATTACTTTCCAACGTATTTATATGAATAACATCGTAACCGTCAAAATCTCCCGCAATGAAGAAAGTTTTATTAACCTTGATGGCGTTCGCCTTTTTAGCGTGCAATAGCCCCAAAAACGAAGTCACAGCCGATCCGGCGAATGACACTACCGCAGTAACCTCCGTTGGAGGAGACACCCTACCCCCCTACCCCCCTACTCCTCTACTCCCAATTAGAGGAGCCGACCTATCTTGGCTCACAGAACAAGAACAGATGGGGGTGCTCTTTTACGACACGCTCGGTCAAGCACAAGAATGTATGGCGTTACTCAAGTCTTACGGACTGACCGCCGTGCGTCTGCGTGTGTGGGTCAATCACCCCACCGGAGGCTGGTGTAACAAAGACGATGTCGTCACCAAAGCCAAACGTGCGGCTGCTCTCGGACTGCACGTAATGATTGACTTCCACTACTCTGACGACTTTGCCGATCCGTCCAAACAAGTCACTCCCACGGCGTGGAAAGCCTACTCTGTGGACGAACTCAAGACGGCTGTCGCTGCCCACACCACCGAGGTACTCACCGCTCTCCAACAAGAGGGTGTCACCCCCGACTGGATACAGATAGGCAACGAGACCCGTTGCGGTATGCTTTGGCCAACAGGACGGCTATGGGATAACACGGGCGACCTACCCAACGGTTGGAAGAACTACGCTGCCCTAACGACGGCGGGTTACGATGCCGCTAAAGCCATCTTCCCCGAAGCCACGGTCATCGTTCATATCGACAATGCCTACGAGAACAATAACTGGTTCTTCCGCAAACTCAAACAGAACGGAGGAAAATTCGATGCCATTGGTTTGAGCCATTATCCGATGATGAAAGAGTGGTCTAAGAAGGACTGGCAAGAAATGAACAAACTGGCACAGAATAACATCAAACTCCTATATGGTGAGTTCAACTGCCCGATTATCATGGTAGAGATAGGGACGCTTGCCGCAGCCAATCAAGTGCCAACAGCGGTTAAAGTGATAGCC
Source organism: Paludibacteraceae bacterium (assembly GCA_045616645.1). GTDB lineage: Bacteria > Bacteroidota > Bacteroidia > Bacteroidales > Paludibacteraceae > Colicola. The sequence continues at coordinate 5,627 of JAZLHD010000178.1, read as the reverse complement.
GATTTGCGGTCACGTTTGGATAGCCTCGACTATTTCCAAGGGTACTTCTACTGGGAGCCACAATGCTATGGTGGATGGAAACCTGCCGAATATACTGCCAAAGGTTGGGGTGCCTACAATATGGGAGCTTTCACTTCCAAAGGTCAACCCAACGCCGCCCTCCTCGAACTCTGGAAATAGGATAAAGGACAAAAGACAAAAAATATAGGGAATATGTTTATTTTAACGATTTTAACCTCTTGGCTCTTCAGCCTCGACACCCTATCAGCCGAAGGCGGTCTTTCAGCGCAGCGGTCTGTTACCGTTCCCCACGATTGGGCCATCACCACGCCTTTCGATCGTGCCAACGACCTCCAGACGGTCACCGTAGTACAGAACGGCGAGACGGTAGCCACAACGAAGACCGGTCGTTCGGGTGGATTGAACTGGATGGGTACGGGTTGGTATCAGACCACAGTCAATCTATCTGACCCATCCGATAGTGTCTATACGCTTGTCTTTGATGGGGCAATGTCCCATACCAAAGTGTATGTCAATGACGCCTACGTGGGCGAATGGCCTTACGGATATAATGCCTTCCATTTTGATATCTCTTCCTACCTACACGCAGGCGATAACACGATTCTCGTTCGGTTAGAGAACTTACCCCAATCGTCGCGTTGGTACCCGGGTGCCGGACTATATCGCAAGGTCGAGTTGCTCCGTCAAGCGCGGACACATATACCTGTTTGGGGATTGACTATTACTACCCCTTACGTCTCGGATACTCTTGCTACGGCACAGATAGAAATAGACGTCCTCGCAGCCACTGCCAATACCAAAGTGCTGACTCACATCTATTGGGACAACCAATCCGTTGCTCAAATAGAGGGCACGAAAGGGGTGGCGCTTCTTCCTTCACCCCAACTATGGTCCCCGACTACGCCCTCTTTATATACAGCCGTTACGCGCGTTTATGAGGGCGAAGAAGTTGTGGATAGTCTCACTACCCTCTTTGGAGTTCGTAAACTCGAATATATCCCCTTCCGTGGGTTCTATCTCAATAACCAACGAACGAGTTTTAAGGGAGTGTGCTTGCACCATGACTTAGGACCTCTCGGCACTGCGGTACACAAGGACGCTTTGCGTCACCAAATAACGATGCTACAAGATATGGGCTGTAACGCGATTCGTACCACCCATAATATGCCCGCTACCGAACTCGTTGAACTATGCGACGAGATGGGAATGATGCTTATTGTAGAAGCCTTCGACACGTGGACACGCCCCAAGGGCATCAACGACTATTCCAACGACTTTGACGCTTGGTGTGAACGCGATATAGAAAACATGGTTTGTCACTTCCGCAACCACCCTTCCGTGGTGATGTGGTCGATAGGCAATGAAGTCTGGGATCAAGTCCTACCGGGTGGAATAGAGGTTGCAGAGCGTTTGCAGAATGCCGTGCGTCTATGGGACCGCACACGCCCTATCACTTGTGGAATGGACCAAGTCAAACAGATTATTTACAACGGCTTTGGCGCTGCCATTGAGATTCCGGGACTGAACTACCGCACGTCCCGTTACGAAGAAGCGTTTGAGCATTTGCCACAGAAGATGCTATTAGGTTCGGAGACGGCTTCGACAGTCTCTTCACGCGATAGTTACCATTTCCCTGTTATTATCCAACCCGATGCGTTGCACTCGGACAATCAATCGTCGAGTTATGACGTAGAGTATTGCTCGTGGTCAGGGCTACCCGATCAGGACTTCCAACTGGTGGACGATAACCTTTGGCATCTGGGTCAGTTCGTGTGGACAGGTTTTGATTACTTTGGCGAGCCTTCACCTTACGATACAGACGCTTGGCCGTCTCACTCCTCGTATTTTGGTATCATTGACTTGGCCTCCCTACCGAAAGACAGGTTCTATCTCTATCGTTCGCAATGGCAAGAGGAGGAACCGACACTTCACGTCTTACCGCATTGGACATGGACCGGACGCGAAGGACAAACAACGCCTATCTTTGTCTATACCTCCTACCCCTCTGCCGAAGTGTTCATCAATGGTGTGAGCCAAGGCAGACTGCGTTTCGCTACGTCTGACGAGTGTACACTATTAGCACAAGGAGCGAAGATTGAAGGGGTCAGCGAGATGCCTCCGGTGGGTCAGTTTACTATTCCCGATTGGGGTAGCACTCCGCGTCCCGAACTATTACCGAGGTATCGACTGATGTGGCAACACACAGTTTATGAGCCTGGTGAACTGCGGGTAGTAGCTTTTAATGAACAAGACGAACCGGTAGCCGAACAAGTCCTTCGTACGGCAGGCAGACCTCACCACTTAGAGGCTGTTTGGGCTAACCAAAACGAAGGAGCAGAACAACTGCAATATATCACCCTCCGTGTCGTGGATAAGGATGGGAATATCTGTCCAAATGCGGATCATCTGATTACCGCCAAAGGGGCTGTTGTGGCTGCTGCCAACGGTGACCCCACCTGCCTTGCACCGGTTCAATCTTCATTAGCCCGCAGGGCGTTCAATATGCCATCTTTCCATGGGCAAGCCACTTTTATTGTCAACAATGGAACGACTACCTTTTCTGCAAAGGGAATCAAGTCCGTTAAAATCAATATTATCAATCAACAATCACAAATCACAAATCAAAAATGAAAAAGACATTTTTCTTTGCCGCTCTTGTATGCGGTTTAGTGTTCAGTGCTTGCTGTAAACAAGCCCCTAAGACACACCCCTGTTGGTCGTATAACGCTACGATCTATGAACTCAACACCCGTCAAGTTACACTTGATGGCACTTTTGCTGCTGCTGAAGCCGAAGTCCTTCCTCTATTAAAAGAGAATGGCGTGGACATTATTTGGGTTATGCCTTGCCAACCGATTGGTAAGATTACTCGCAAAGGGACATTAGGTAGTTACTATTCCATTCAGGATTATTGCGACATCAATCCTGAGTTTGGAACGAAAGAGGACTTCCGTCACTTCGTGAACACTGCTCACGAAATGGGCTTTAAGGTTATCCTCGACTGGGTAGCCAACCACACGTCACCTGATAATGCCTGGACCAAAAACGAGGGTTGGCACTATCGTGATAGTTTAGGTCAGCTTATGGTTCAATATGATTGGACGGATATCGCTAAACTCAATTATGACAACAAAGCGATGCGTCATGCCATGTACCAATCTATGAAATGGTGGCTTGATTCAATGGATATCGATGGTTTCCGTTGCGATGTAGCCGGCGAAGTTCCCACCGACTTTTGGAATTGGGTAATGCCTAAACTGCAAAAGAATCGCCGTCCTCTCTTCACATTGGCTGAAAACGAGGACAAAGCCCCTGAACTCTGCATATCTGCTTTTGATATGTACTATGGTTGGACACTGCACCACATCATGAATGAAGTGGCACAAGGTAAGAAAACGGTTAATGACCTTTGGGCATATTTTGCACAAGCCGATACCCTTCAACCCAAAGCTATCCGCATGAACTTCACTTCCAACCACGACGAGAACTCTTGGTCGGGTACGGAATATGAGCGTATGGGTGATGCAGCTCATTTGTTTGCTGCTTTCACGTATATCGTTCCGGGTATGCCGCTTATCTATACCGGTCAGATCTCGGGTAACCACCATCGTCTGGAGTTCTTCGAGAAAGACCTCATTGACACGCCGAAAGAAGGGTTAGCACCGGAATACGAATTGTATGCGACACTCAATGCTTTCCGCAAAGCGAACAAAGCCCTCTGGTCCAATCCTAAAGGTGCTGCCATGTATCGTCTTGATGCCGATAACGAAGCTATTTTTGCTTGTGTTCGTCCGGCAGAGACCAACACGGTGGTAGCGATTATGAATATGTCTGCTGAGGAGCAAACCGTTCACCTGAACATGGGTGAGTACGCAGGCGAATATACTTGTCCTTGCGGTAAAGCTAAGACTTTGGCAGAGCAAGAGACGTTGACGCTTCAGCCTTGGCAATATAAACTCCTTAGCAAATAACCAATGCGCGGACGCTTGCTTATATTTTTGTTGATGGTTGCAAACCTAAGCTCTGCTACCGTTTATATGGGTCGGGTGACCGATCGCAACGGGCAGGGACTAGGTTATGCCACCGTCTATCCTATCAATGACCCCGTGGCGGGTACAGCGACCAACCACGAGGGTTATTTCTCTTTTGAGACTATCCTCGCGCCTAATAGCCAGATTATTATCTCCTATATCGGCTACGAAAAACAGATATTAACCCTACCCCCCTACTCCTCTACTCCCCTACTCCCGGACACGGTGCTCTTCCCCACCGTCGTGCTCACCGAGCAGCCCATCGGGCTGGAAGAGATGGTAGTCTCAGCCAAAAAACCTAAATACGCTAACAAACGCAAACAGTTGGCGGCGCTGTTGCAGGCCGTCTATGCCCAGCTCGAATCCGACTGGCCGGACGAAACCACGCGTTATCACCTTGTCTCCGATGTAAGAATGGATAGCGAGGGCGAAGCTTGGGGAATGGAGCAGATGATTGCCACCGTAGCCACAACAGCCCTAGCCCTCTACTCCTCTACCCCCCTACCCCAAAATCAGTTACACCGTGACTCCGTTATGTTTCATGGTGAATACTGCAAGCGTTATTTTAAGCCCTCTATCCGCACTCGCGTTGATGGTATCTATGCCGATAGTACGCTGGAACAGATGAATGCAAAAGCGGGTCGAAATAAGGAGATCGGCACGCAGATGCGCGATGCCGCAGCGGCTATTGATTCGGGCGTGGTGGTGCATAAAGGGCTATTCGTGTCGGACAATGCTTTAAGAGAGATGCAAGGCGGTTTGCCGGAGATAAAGCGTTGGTCTATCAATAAAGAGAACGACGGCGAGACGGTGCTCACCTATCATTACAAAAAGAATATAATGGGTATCTTCATCTTTGACCTCAAGCACCATTATATTGTGGATAGTCAGACGCTGTCGTTGCTTCGCACTTCGACGCAGTCGGAGGTGCATATTAAGATTCCGTTTGGAATGAAATTGGACGAAAATGAGTTGCAGATACTGAATATGCTCAATATGTCGGAACAGGAGATTGAGAAGTTCCGCCTTCGCCAAGCGCACGCGTATATCCATTTCAATACGATTTATCAGCGTCAAGGCGATAAGTTATTCATTTTGGAGAAGAACCTTCACACGGATGCCTCTATCGTCGGTGCTAAGAAGCAGACGATTCCTATTGTGGTCAATGCCACGCAACGAGTAGTGAAGGTCGAATATCCTTCTCGTCCCCTTTATTATTTCGAACTCACGCGCCGCCTCCACCGAGAAATAGTAGAAATTTATTAAAAAAACAATATTTTTGCAAAAAAATTTGCGTATGTGCAAAAATTGTAGTATCTTTGCACTCGCATTGCGGTATTAGCACATCGGTAGTGCATAAGCTTCCCAAGCTTAGGAGGAGGGTTCGACTCCCTTATGCCGCTCTTGGGGGCTTCGCAAAGAAGCCCCGTTTTATAAATAGTAAGCCGGTTCATCGCTACCTTCGGGTAGAGGAAAGTCCGGGCTGCATAGAGCACCGCATCGGTTAACGGCCGACAGGCAGTAATGTTTGGTCACTGGTACAGAGACGAGTCGCCTTCGGGCGGGTGAAACGAC
>JAZLHD010000177.1:0-2259 GCA_045616645.1 Paludibacteraceae bacterium | reverse complement strand
CGCAGATAATCGGGATAAACTTATCAAGTGCCTCGTTAGGAATTGCCTTACAAATAAGTCCTACGAGATAGCACATAACTACAATAACCGGAAATGATACAAATTCTGTCATTCAAATACCTCGCTTTCGTCAATGACTTTAATTTCAAATATGCGCTCCCTTCGTTTATCAAGAACGCCGTTCTTCCCTAATTTGTGATATGCCTGATATTGATTTTCCCAATCTTTCAATTCTTCTTCTGTGATATAGCCACGCTTTTCGTACTTGTGGAATAATTCGAGAAGTTTTGTTCGCATTTGCGCTTGTTGTGCCGACATTAGTATTGCGATCTTCTGCCCTTGCCTTACACACCAAACTAATATCACAAGGATAGTAGGCAACCCTAAAGCGCTTGCCCAGGATAAGATTTCCTTTAATTTTTCCATTCCGCTTTTCCTCGACCTTAAATGCTATCTACCGCTATTGCAGTAGGATTGCTAAAAATAGTTTTTGTAACTGTATCGAACATACAATCGGAATTGTAAATCTTGCAGGGCCTTACATCATGTAACAATTCGCCAGTAGATAAGGAATAAATCTTATAAGACTTAATCCAACCCCTATATGGATTGCTAACATTTGTATTACCTCTACAACCGATTGTATATTTGATATTTTTGTCAGTAGTCGGGTTATAAGGCGTAACCTCAACGCCGTCAAACTCGTTATGCTTATTTCCATTGTTAATAACGAAAGTATGCTCGCCTGCCGTCCACGCTCCGAAGTTAGTTTCGGAAGTTCCATTAGCGGTATAATACTTATTCTGATAAGTAGTCAGGTGCGCACGGTGTTGATTGTAGGTATTACCGAATACCGAAGTCAGGTTGTTATAAGTAGTTTCGTGGAATACTACTTCAATCTTATGATCTCCGTCTAAAGTCCACGGTGTAATGAAGCCTTCCCCGTTGAACTTCATATACTCCTTATAGACAATAGGCTCTGTTGCACCACCACCGCCCGAACATCTAATCCAAGCCATTAGGAAATCACCACCTTTACGCCGTGATTTTCGTCCTGAGAATCGAATACAAGTGTTACCTTGCCCGTTTCAACGATTACATCAGTTGGATTCACGCCGAACTTATCTATGTAGAAATCAATCGTTGAATCGGAAGTGATTGCAGGATCTTCAAAAACCACTTCTGTACTTCCAGAAGGCAACGAACCGACAAGGGCCGTCTTGTTTTCGAGCGCCTCGATTCGTTCTTCGTGGTCCTCAACATCTGATTTAACAGAATTGATTGCTATGTCTTGAAGGGCATTCTGCTCGTCAACATATTCCTTATCAACATCAATCGTAGGAATATCTGATTTATTTGCCTTCTCAGACAATGCTTCGGCTAATCCTCCAATCTTATCAATGGAGATCGCACCTGATATATCGTCAAATGTAATTGCCTTATCTAATGAGATCTCAAAACTTCCAATGCCTAAAATAATCTCTACCATTAGACTACCCCCTGATAAAGAATCTTGCTCGCAGGGCATTTAACTATCGGCGTTCTGTCTGCCTTATCACCGATCTTAAAAGACAACTGAATCTCAACCATATACTTTTCATCAAGCTTCAAAGTATCTTCCTGAGTTAATTCGCTTATGTATGTTTCGCCGTCATAAACGAAGTCCTCAGTTGTTTTGGTGATTACGATATTGTCATTCTGCGAGAAGTCCAAACGCTTAATTACCATACCGTCAGGAATGTTTTTAAGCGTTATAGAAACATCTGTACCTTTCATAATATTTCCCATAGCCAAACTCCTTTACGCCGTGCGCTTCCAAAAATAGGTTGTGATATAAGGCTGCATATTGTTGTGCGATTCGCCACCGCCCGTTTGGTTGATTGGGTGATATGTAGTATCGTCGTTTTTGGCATTTGTTGCCCAACCCGCGGACGCAGCCGCACCCATTAGTTTACCGTGATTGTTTGCGTTACTTGTCAAGTTCGAAGAACCATACGAAGGAATCGTGTCGTGTCTGTGCGACGGCATTTCTTCGATTGTCAATGTGTGTTTCTTTTCACCACCCGTTTTCTGAGAAGCGTTAAAATCTGAATCGCTACCGTCAACGCCTACGAGCGTTTTGCCTGCACCGAACGATTCCCAAGTACCACCCATAATAAGTCCGGGGTTAGTAGAACTTACGGAAATATAGATTGTTCCTACGGGATAAAGAATATCTACAACAGTAGAAATATCAGGAACAACGGGTTTATTATCCAG
>JAZLHD010000176.1:0-13994 GCA_045616645.1 Paludibacteraceae bacterium | reverse complement strand
GGATCTATATCCATCGAGTTGAGCCGTAATAGTATATTGTTGAGCATTTAAATCTAAAAACTCATAATACCCATCTGCTCCGGTATAAACATTAACAGAACTCGGCATAAGTGTCATCATCACATTTTGAAGAGGTGTTTGCGTCCCTGCTTCAACAACATTTCCGTATATTGATACATTTGTATCAACAATAGGTTTGGCACAACTCGTAAGTCCTAATACCAAACCACAAGTTAAAAAGATAATTATTTTTTTCATAGCAATAAAAATAAAAATTAAAATTTATACTGAAAGGCAAGAGCCGTATTACCAAAAGAATCTATCGTAGGAGCAATCGCGAAATTATTCGGTCTCTTCACGATAACATGTTCTTTACCTCTTGCTACACATCCATCAATCAAGCTCCAGACATAAACTGCTGCTGTAAAAGCAATACTACCATAACCTACATTAGTCCAAGTATCTGCCATAGTGGCATACTGCGACATGTGCTTCTTATCTTGTTGCATTAGATTTTTATAACTCGCTTGCAAACTAAAACTTGTAACTATACCGGCAACACCAACAGCCTCTAAAGCAATCATAGTAGCTCCTTTTCCTTTACTTCCTTTGTAAATTTGTGCCATACCAGGGACGAAAACTCTTGCGGAGAAGGGATACTTATTGGTTATTGTCACTGACTCCATCTGAAAATAAGGATTCTTTGCTGTTTGAGTTAGCAAATATACTTTGTAGCTACCAGATTGAAGATGTTCGCAGTATTCCGCGATGATACGAGATGACACGACAACTTCGTGGCTGCCTTGTACAACAACATCCGAACCGGATAATTTAACAACTGCATTTGAACCCGTTGCCAAACTGCGGCGACTAATGATTTCTTGTAATGCTTTTTGTTTCGCATCTTGTTCATTCGAACTAATAGCAGAAACAACTTCAATGTAGGAGTTGTCTGCGTCTTGGAAATATCCATCTGCCCAAAAAGGTTTTTTGTTTTGGGCAAAAGCACCTTCTCCTACTATGGATGGGAAGAGCAAGGTGCTAAATATAATTGCTAATATGCGTTTCATTCTTGTGCTGCCTTCATTTTACTTATTTTTTCCTCTGCGTATTTGCGGAATTCATCACGATTGAACTCAATCTCTAATTCTTCGTTATTAGATAATTGGGTCGTCAATTCTTCAATCAATCTCTTTTTTGGAATCTGGATGGCAATCCAATATTCAAAGTTACCATCACCAAGAATATAACCATCTTCGCATGTTTGCTCGGCATCATTCAACTCTTTCTCTACAAGAGTAGCAAATTCACTTTCAATGGCACTTTGAACCTTAGCAGCTTGTGCCTCACCGGCGAAATTACGAGAGTAATCCGTGGAAAAGCCCGAAACGAAACCGCCTAATTTCTCGCGAACCATGGATTTCGCATTTTGAAGAGCGGCCCTACGAGCGTTTTGCTGATTAAGTGCGGTAGCAGTTCCTGTTCCACGGAAATAGTCCGCATTGTCATAACCAAACTCTTTGCAAGGAACCTCAATTCGAGTGCGAGAGTAACCTTGGTTTTGAGCAGGTTGAGTTACTTTCTTTTTTGCAGCGCATGACATGCATACCAATGCTGCCATCACAAATGTTAATAACTTTTTCATAAAGATTTTTTAGTTAATTAATTTTGCCTACTCACTTCTGGCTTTTCGGCTTACTCCGTTATATTGATTATTTATATTATCTATTATTAAGACTCGCGCGTGTACGCACAAAAATTATAAGGTTCGCGCACACGCATGTGAGCGCACAAAAAAAGCGTGAAACATTATTCACGCTTATTCCAATTCTCTAGGTTCTAGCAAAACCTTCCAGCTAAAATAAACAATAACGTCCACGCCGGTATATGTCAATACCAACGCGGAACGCGCTATAGTATAAACATTCCCAGAGGACATTTACTTATTCTTGCTTTGGGCTGTAAAATTTGCTAGATTTAGAGAATCCAAAACAAGCGTCAATAAACGCTCTTATATGTCTGCAAAACCACCCTTATTTGAGAGACATATCCCTCCGGCGTGGAATTACGGCTGCAAAATTACTACTTTTTTTTGAATTGTGCAAGAAAAAAATGCACTTTTCTGCCATCTTGACAAAAAAAAGTGCATTTAGAAGTGCTTTCTCACCGTTTTATATCTCGTGAGCGACGGGCAAGTTATGTCTGCCGGACGATATTATCTTACTTGATTTAGTATTTCTTCGGGACTAATCCCCATTTGACTAATGGCACTTAAGTGCTTACCCATGGCATTGAGCGAGTGACCGCAATGATAGAGCGTGTCATCAATAATTAACCATCTATCGTGACTCTCATTCTTCCATTTGTGAACATCTATATGCTCCTTGTTTGCTTCTTTATCGTGCGTCTCTATCAAACGACGCATCCCTGCTCCCACACCATTCGTATAAATCTCTGCCCTTATCCCTTTTGCACGTACATCTAAAATATCAAAAGTGAGCGCATCCACATAGCCATCAATAATTATTGCCCGCTGCTTAGCCGTCTTAACTAAAGCCTCTAACGCCACACGCGCTTCAAAGAAATTCCCCTCAAAAAACACTTGCTCAGCGGGTGGCAAGGCAGTCTTGACAAAGAAATCTATCTTTTCTTGATGTTCTGCCAATATACGCCCTTGTTGTGCGAACCCCCTATCGACCTTCTCTTCCAACGCTAGTAGTCGTTGATTAACAGCATAACCTCGGAGCATGTAATCTTTTAAGATGTTATTTGCCCATTGACGGAAACGAGTACCTACAATGGATTTTATACGATAACCAACTGAAATAATGACATCTAAATTATAATATCTTACTTTTCTTGTAATATCTCTATTACCTTCTTTTTGAACAGTCAAGTATTCCTTGACAGTTGATTTTTCCTCTAACTCGCCTTCTCGAAATATGTTGCTAATATGAAGACTGATGTTTTGCTTTGTAGAGGCAAATAATTGCACCATTTGGACTTGGCTTAACCACACTGTTTCCTCCGCCACGCGAACTTCCAATTTGGTCAATTCATTCGGCTGATAGAGTACTATCTCATTTTGTTTATCCATATTCGTTTTTCTGTATGTCCCCCTCTTTAACGTCAGTGGGTGACGGGCAAGTTACGTCTGCCGGACGATATCTACGACCGATGCCGGTCAATCATAGGCAGGTGTTATTTTGGTTCAACTTTGTAAATCGTATTGGCACGTTGAACGAATGCCTTGTATGATTCTAACATTAGGTCATATTCTGGATGATCCTTCCTTAAAATCATTCCTGTATAGACTATATATCCTTGGAAATTCAATTCCTCTGCTTGAAGCGTTAGTGTATCGTGTTTGGCGTAACTTTGGAACCATCGCTTATAAAGATTGTCCCTAATCTCTTCTCGATGATCGCGTGGGTCGCAAATATAAAGCATCACCGACGCGTCCTGACGGAAGAACTCTTCTAATACGCATGTAATAACTTTGAAGACATCCACATCCTTTGGAGCCATAATCTTATCTTCATTCGCGATAAAAAAGTGATAGGCTTTATCTCGCAAGAAATAGGGGTCTTGGTAAAAGCCAACACGATAAGTCACCCCGTTTTTTGTTACAAAACGGAAGGTCATATCATTCAATTGAAGGACCCAATAAGGAGACTCGCGATTAATATTATCAACAGACAATCTCATCTTATTCCCAATTCAGCCTCTCGTTTATCTACGGAAGCCATCCACTCTTGTTTCAAATTCATAGTTGCCAATAATGCGGCACGAAACTCTTCATCTGAATACGTTCTAAAATCTTTTTCCATAGTTTTTATGTTTTTTTATATGTCATGCATCGCCTTTACGATGCCGGTCAATCATAGGCGAGGTTAATTTATTATATTACCATTCCGGAACGCATAACATCCTCATACAATGGAGAAGGATGGCAATCTTCCATTAAAACAGGTTCTATCAAAGTGTTCACTTTACGAGTTGCACTCCATAAAGAAGTAGAAGCAGCCCACCAATCACCATCAAACTTAGGAACCACAATAGCGACATCTATATCACTATCTTTGTGCGCAGTTCCCTTACTATATGACCCATAAAGATAGACCATCGCATTAGGGATAATGGTTTGAACAACCTTCTTGTAATCTCTAACTATTTTGATAACTGTTCTCTTATCCATAATTGTAATTCAGTGGTGTAATTAAGTATCTTTTCGCAATTCTCAGCAGTCAATAATTTGAGCAATTTCTCTTTATATTCAGGATAACGAGCCTCTATGTTGAGAGGCATCATTCCATCTATGAAAGAGTTTTGCTCATCATTCATTATAGCAGATAGCCCACACTCAGTAGATAGTTTAACAAGGTTATGCGTATAAGGAGGATCTTGGGGCATTTTAGCGCACCAATAGGCTTTCAATACCTTTTCAATCACTTGGTGACACATAAAACCGACATACAACCACCTTCGAGTAGCAAACATTGCTTTTGCGGTTTCCAAATCATAATCGACAATATCTAACCAATATGCCGTCTTATTCATAACGCATTAATCTATACTTATCCAATATCGGCTGCAAAATTACGGATTTTTTTTGATATGTGCAAATATTTTTCCAATTTGCACACAAAAAAGCGACTTTTCAATCGAAAAATCGCTTTTTTTATACTCTTATTCCGTGAAGCCATTACGGTGCTACGCGGTTGATGTCACGTGGGAACATAGACGCTTCTTTTACATTGGCAATGTTCAAGAAGCATGCCGTGATACGCTCCAAACCAATAGCAAAACCTCCGTGAGGCGGCATGCCGTTCTTAAACGTATCGAGATAGAAACGGAAATTATCCGGATTCATACCCCTGCGAATCATCTTCTCACGATAATCCTCTTCGCGATGGATACGTTGTCCACCCGAAGTGATCTCCAGACCTCTCATTAGTAAGTCAAAACTCAATGTCAATGACGGATCCTTTGGATCATCCATAGCGTAGAATGCCCTATGTTGGCTGGGGAAATGGGTTACAAACACAAAGTCCGAACCGAGTTTCTCACTTGCGTACTTACAGATGGTGCGTTCCTCTTCGGGAGCCAAGTCATCTTCACCGCGATGGTCTTCTGTCAGGTGTTCGTTGAACAAGATCTCGTGTACCTCGCTCAGTTTCCACATCGGCACATTAGCAGGCAGAACCGGCAATGTTGCATTGAGCAGTTTGAGTTCGTGCTCGCACGCTGAACCTACTCGTTCAATGATCGCACGCAGTAAGTTCGCTTCGAGGTTCATCACATCCTCTTGTCCTTTGATAAAACCCATCTCTACATCTAACGAGATATACTCATTCAGGTGACGAGAGGTAGCATGTTTCTCAGCACGATAAGCAGGAGCAATCTCGAATACGCGCTCGTACACCCCTACCCCAATCTGTTTATAGAACTGAGGTGACTGTGCCAGATAGACTTGTTTACCAAAGTAGTCCAGTTTGAACACATTAGCACCCCCTTCAGCGCCTTCCGATACGATCTTCGGTGTGAAGATCTGCGTGAAGCCTTCCTCCGTTAAGAAATCGGCAAACGCTTTAGCGATGGTCGATTGAACCTTGAGGATAGCCATGTCGCGCGGGTTACGAAGGGTGACTTGGCGGTTATCAAACTTATAACGAAGTAGCGTCTCCTCATCGCCGAACTTAAGAGCGTTCATATCGACCACCTCCGTGGTGGAAGGACGTGAGAGGACCTCTACCTTATCCACAGCAATCTCGATGGTGTTGTAGAAGGCAGCGGGGTCTTTGATGGTAGCCTCATTGACTTTACCGGTGATGGTGACAGCCATCTCGCGGCAAAGGTCAGACATGGTTACCTGTTCGCCTTGTTCGTTAAAGAACTTGGATTGGTCGCCAACGACGGTTTGCAACAATCCGCGGCTCTTGCGCAGGATGATGAACCCACCCCATTTGGTTACGCGGACGTTATGAATCATACCGGAAACCTCTACGAGATCTCCGGTATGAGCGTTATTCAGATTAGTTAACATAACTTATTCTGCTTTAGGTTCTTCAGCTACGGGAGCCTCAGCAGCCTCTACCACTTCTGCTTCCTCAGCCTTAGCGGTTTTCTTACCAGCACGACGGGTGGTTTTCTTAGCAGCTTTCTTAGCGTCCTTCAACATATTCTCGTTGTAGTCCACTAACTCGATGATACACATCTCGGCAGCGTCGCCAAGACGGAAACCGGTACGAAGGATACGGCAGTAGCCACCCGGGCGGTTAGCGATCTTCTCGCTAACGTTTTGGAACAACTCCGTTACCACTTCTTTTTGTTTGAGTTCTGCGAAGACAAGACGGCGGTTAGCCGTAGTATCCTCTTTAGCGCGTGTCAGCAGGGGTTCTACGTACATACGCAGAGCCTTAGCCTTAGCCAACGTCGTAGAGATACGTTTGTGCTTAATCAGCGAGCAAGCCATGTTTGAAAGCATAGCACCACGATGAGCAGCCTTACGACCTAGGTGATTGAATTTCTTATTATGTCTCATAATAATTTGTGATTTTTGATTTGTAATTTGTGATTATCTTAGTCCACTTCGATTACGCGATAACGGCTGATATCCATACCGAACGCTAATCCGTTACGCTCAAGTAACTCGTCAAGTTCAGTGAGCGATTTCTTACCGAAGTTACGGAACTTCAGCAAGTCATTGCGATGATACTTAACTAACTCGCCTAACGTATTGACCTCGGCTGCTTTCAAGCAGTTGAGAGCACGAACAGACAAGTCCATGTCTTGCAGACGTTGGTTGAGCAATTGACGCATACGGAGAATCTCTTCGTCCAATGCGCTGTTGTTCTTCTTCGTATCCTCCTCCAGAACGATACGCTCGTCCGAGAACAGCATGAAGTGATAAATCAAGATCTTTGCTGCCTCCGTGAGGGCATCCTTTGGAAGGATAGAGCCATCTGTATCAATCTCAAACGTAAGCTTCTCATAGTCTGTGCGTTGCTCTACACGATAGCTATCGACAGCGAAGCGCACGTTTTTGATAGGCGTATAAATAGAGTCGATTGCCAAAGTACCAATAGCATCGTTAGCTTGATGGTTTTCATCCGCGGGAACATAACCACGACCTTTGTTGATAGCAATCTCTATCTCGAAGTCGGCAATGTCATCTAATTCGGCTAACACTAACTCCGGATTGAGGACTTCAAAGTCGTTCAAAACATCATTAAGTGCTCCAGCCTTGAAGATTTTGGACTTGAAGACATGTAGTTTAATGACTTCTCCAATAGCATCCGAACCTTCTTTACGAATAAAACGGACCTGTTTGAGATTTAATATAAGATTGGTAACATCGGTGATGACACCCGGAATAGTGGCAAACTCATGATCAACCCCACTAATCTTGATAGAGCAAATAGCATATCCCTCCAGCGAGTTTAACAAAACGCGACGGATAGCATTCCCTATCGTAGTACCATAACCTGGCTCCAAAGGACGAAATTCAAAAACGCCTTTCGTCTTGCTGGAGTCTAACATTATTACCTTATCAGGTTTGATGAAATCTAAAATTGCCATTATTGTTTATTATTTAGAATACAACTCAACGATTAACTGCTCCTTGATATTCTCAGGAATTTCCTCACGAGGAGGAATATTCAGATACTTACCAGCCTTTTCAGCTTCGTTCCACTCAAGCCAATTATATTTGCCGTGGTTGAAGCCCTCTAAAGAAGCTGCGATGACCTCTAAGGATTTCGCTTTTTCACGAACGGCTACCACTTGACCGGGTTTAACTTGGTACGAAGGAATATTAACCACTTTACCATCAACGGTGATGTGAGCATGGCTGACCATCTGACGAGCAGCGGCACGAGTGGGTGCTATACCTAAACGATAAACAATATTGTCCAAGCGGCTCTCCAAAAGTTGAATGAGGATTTCACCCGTAATACCTTTCTTACGAGAAGCTTGAGCAAACAATAGACGGAACTGACGCTCTAATACACCATAGGTATATTTAGCTTTTTGCTTTTCAGCCAACTGAGTTCCATACTCAGAATTCTTTTTACGACGATTAACGCCATGTTGTCCGGGAGCATAGTTACGTTTGTCTAACACTTTATCCGGACCGAAGATGGGTTCACCGAAACGGCGTGCAATACGCGATTTGGGTCCTGTATATCTTGCCATAATTACTAAAGTTTAATGGTTAATGTTTAATGTTTCCTTATACGCGACGACGTTTCGGAGGACGGCATCCATTGTGAGGAAGTGGAGTTACGTCAACGATTTCGGTAACTTCAATACCCGCAGCCACACAGGCACGGATAGCACTTTCACGACCTTGTCCAGGTCCCTTAACGTATGCTTTCACTTTGCGTAGACCGAGGTCAAACGCAACTTTACCACAATCTTGTGCAGCCATTTGAGCTGCATAAGGAGTATTCTTTTTAGAGCCACGGAAGCCCATTTTACCTGCGGAAGACCAAGAGATAACTTGACCATCTGCATTAGCCATCGTTACAATGACATTGTTAAAAGATGACATAACGTGGAGTTGCCCTACGCCGTCAATTTTAACAACACGCTTCTTAGCTGCAACTGTTTTCTTTGCCATAGTTTGATTGATTTTAATTCACGATGCATAGTGCACAATGCACAATGTATCACGAGGGGTTGTTTACTTAGTCGCTTTCTTTTTGTTAGCAACCGTTTTCTTTTTACCTTTGCGCGTACGAGCGTTGTTCTTCGTGGATTGACCGCGAACGGGCAAACCAATACGATGACGAACACCACGATAACAACCAATATCCATCAAACGTTTGATGTTAAGTTGAGTCTCAGAACGGAGGTCACCTTCTACTTTGTACTTAGCACCGATGATCTCACGAATCTTAGCTGCTTGGTCATCCGTCCAATCCTGAACCTTGATGCTTGGGTCAACGCCTGCTTCTGCCAGAATTTTCTTTGCGCTTGAACGACCTAATCCGTAGATATAAGTCAAACCGACTTCACCGCACTTGTTTTGCGGCAGATCTACACCGACAATTCTTATAGCCATTTTCTTATTTAATTAATTTGTTAATACTTATGCGTTCCTTCTTTAGCCCTGACGCATTTTCATTTTGGGCTCTTTTTTGTTGATAACATAAAGCTTACCTTTGCGGCGTACAATCTTGCAATCCGCATTGCGCTTTTTGATAGATGCTCTAACTTTCATTGTTCTAGAGTTTTTAAGCCGGGCTTTCCGCTACGCAGAGTTCCCGGGATTATTTATAACGGAATGAAATTCTTCCTTTTGTCAAATCATACGGACTCATCTCCACTTTGACACGATCGCCCGGTAAGATTTTAATGTAATGCATGCGCATCTTACCCGAGATATGAGCCGTGATAACGTGACCGCTTTCTAATTGGACATGAAACATGGCGTTCGACAACGCTTCTGTAATCACACCATCTACTTCAATTGAATCTTGTTTTGCCATAGTTGTTCGTTGTGGTATATTAAATAAATCTATCTTTTAGGACCTCTTGGATATACTTAAATGTGGATAGGACATCCGCTTTGCCTTGGCGCACACACACGCTCCACTCATAATGAGCTGCGGGTTTGCGGTCCGCCGCACGAGCTGTCCAGCCATCATCTTCAATAATAACATTCCTTCGACCCATCATCACCATGGGCTCTATGGCAATCGTCATACCGGATTTTAGTACCAATCCGTTACCTCTCCTACCATAGTTGCAAACCTCCGGATCTTCATGCATTTCACGACCGATGCCGTGACCGACAAACTCCCTTACTACTTGGTAACCGGCTTGCTCTGCGTGGGACTGTATTGCATAGCTGACATCGCCTAAACGACGACCTACAATGGCTTGCTCCACACCCAACTGCAAACACTCTTTCGTAGTACGTAGAAGTCGCATGACCTCCGGACTTACTTCACCTACGGGGAAGGTGTAAGCCGAATCGGCGTGAAAGCCGTTCAGCAACACACACCCATCCACCGAGATGATATCGCCATCTTTCAGCACCACATCCTTACTGGGGATACCATGTACCACTTGCTCATTAACCGAAGTACAAAGAGTAGCCGGATAATCTTCATATCCCAAACAGGAAGGGATGCCTCCGTGATCACAGATGAAATCGTGAGCCATCTTATCAAGCTCTGCCGTAGTTATGCCGGGTTTAATCACCTTAGCTAACTCCCCATACGTACGACCTAACAAGTCGTTCGCAGCTCGCAAGAGCTCTACTTCTTCATCTGTTTTTAGATAGATCATTCTGTTTTTTAATAAGCCATAGCGCCCGAGCGACCTTTGATACGCATGCCGCCTTCAAAGAAGCCGTCATAGTGACGCATCAACAGGTGAGACTCAATCTGCTGCAATGTATCCAGGATAACACCTACCATAATCAGCAAGCTGGTTCCTCCAAAGAACTGAGCAAAGCCCATGGTTACATTGAATAAACGAGCAAAAGCAGGAAGTACAGCGATGATTGCCAATAAGATGGCACCGGGTAAGGTGATACGATCCATGATCGTGTCAATATACTCGGAAGTCTTCTTACCGGGTTTAACACCTGGAATAAAACCGTTGTTCAACTTCAAGTTTTCTGCCATCTGTACAGGATTGATAATAACAGCGGTATAGAAATACGTAAAGGCAATAATCAATAGAGCGAATACGATATTGTAACCAAAACTGTCATTATTCATGAACGTACGAACGAACCAACCGGATCCATCTGCACGGAAGCCAACAATAGCGATAGGAATAAACATGATTGCTTGTGCAAAGATGATAGGCATTACGTTAGCCGCATTCACTTTCAAAGGAATGTATTGACGTACGCCACCATATTGTTTATTACCAATCACACGCTTAGCATACTGTACAGGAATCTTGCGAGTACCTTGTACCAACATGATAGCAAAAGCGAAGACAAGCAACAAAATGATAATCTCAAATACAAAGATCATCAAGCCACCCGTACCTGTATCATTTACACGGGACGAGAACTCTTGAACTAAAGCCCCCGGGAAACGAGCGATGATACCAATCAAGATGATGAAGGAAATACCATTTCCGACACCACGATCGGTGATACGCTCACCTAACCACATCACGAACATAGAGCCCGCGCAGAGGATAATAGTAGAAGAGATTGTAAACCAGTTGAAGCCGAGAGCCAAAGGTTGACCAGCTTGCGTCATCTGCACACTCAAATTCACCAAGTAACTAGGACCTTGGAAAAGCAGAATAGCCACCGTTAGATAACGGGTAATCTGGTTCATCTTCTGACGACCGGATTCGCCCTCTTTCTGCATCTTTTGGAAGTAAGGAACAGCAATGGTTAATAGCTGTATCACAATGGATGCAGAGATGTAGGGCATGATTCCTAACGCAAAGATAGAGGCATTAGAGAATGCACCACCGGAGAACATATCCAACAACGCCATCAAACCACCAGCCGTTTGAGCATGGAGGGCACTGAGGGCATCCGGATTGATACCCGGAAGGACAACGAAGGAACCGAAACGATAGATGAGCACAAACAAAAGTGTGGTCAGCAGTCGATTACGAAGATCCTCAATCTTCCAGATATTTTGAATTGTCTCAATAAATTTACGCATAATGTTATAGTTTTACAATGGTTCCGCCTACAGCAGTGATAGCCTCTTCTGCTTTCTTAGAGAAAGCGTTGGCCTCTACCGTCAGTTTTGCAGAAAGAGTACCGGTTCCTAAGATCTTAACCAAGGCGCCTTTCTTTGTAAAGCCAGCCTCATGAAGTTCTTGCAAACCAATCTTCTCAATCTTCTTCAACTCAGCGAGTTGTTGAAGAACATGAAGGTTGATAGCTTTGTACTCCACACGATTAATGTTCTTAAAACCAAACTTAGGCAGACGACGCTGCATAGGCATCTGACCACCTTCGAAACCAATCTTCTTCGAATAACCCGAACGAGATTGAGCACCCTTACTACCACGAGTAGAAGTACCACCTAAACCCGAACCGGCACCACGGCCAATTCGTTTGCTAGTCTTCACTGAACCTGCAGCAGGAGTTAACTTATTTAATTCCATAAAGCTTCGTGTTTTAATTGTTAATCAATTACTTTTACCAAGTGTTTAACTTTCTCTACCATTCCTAAGATAGAAGGAGTAGCTTCGTGCTCAACAATGGCGTTCATCTTACGCAAACCGAGGGCTTGCATAACCAGTTTCTGATTCTTCGTAGATTTGATGATGCTACGAACTTGTTGAATTTTAATCTTTGCCATAATCGTTCACTTTTTATCCGTTAAACACTGTACTCAAACTTACACCACGATTAGCAGCGACCATACGTGCATCACGCATTTGCGATAATGCCTCGATAGTAGCTTTTACCAAGTTGTGAGGGTTGCTTGAACCTTTGGCTTTAGCCAACACGTCCGTAATACCAACACTCTCCAACACGGCACGCATAGCGCCACCGGCTTTTACTCCGGTACCGTGAGTGGCGGGTTGCAAATAAACCAATGCACCACCGAACTTAGCTAACTGCTCGTGAGGTACAGTACCCTTCAATACGGGCACTTGAATTAGATTCTTCTTTGCAGCTTCCGTTGCCTTGGCGATAGCCGCGGTAACTTCACCTGCTTTACCTAAGCCGTAACCTACGATGCCTGCCTCATTTCCTACAACAACGATGGCTGCAAACGTAAACGTACGTCCACCTTTCGTTACTTTCGTAACGCGGTTAACAGCGACGAGGCGCTCCTTGAGCTCCAGGTCTTGGGTTGTTTTAACTCGATTCATAACCATAATTGTTTTTAGAATTTAAGACCTGCTTCGCGAGCAGCGTCTGCTAATGCTTTCACACGACCATGATAGAGGTAACCGTTACGGTCGAAAACTACCGTCTCTACACCTGCTTTTTTAGCAGCGGCAGCGATGAGTTTACCAACTTCAACAGCTTTCTCTGTCTTTGTCATCTTATCTTTGATACCCAGCGAGCCGGCACTTGCGAGTGTCTTACCTGCTTGGTCATCAATCACTTGAGCATAAATTTGACTGTTAGAACGGAATACAGTCAGACGGGGTTGCTCTGCGGTTCCCGATACTTTCGTACGGATGGAAGCCTTAATTTTCAGCCTTCTTGCAATTTTCTTAATCATAACTTATTCCTTTCTTTATTTACCAGCCGATTTACCAGCCTTACGACGAACAACTTCACCTTGGAAACGAATACCTTTACCTTTGTAAGGTTCGGGTTTGCGGAACGAACGAATCTTTGCGCAAATCTGTCCAAGCAGTTGCTTGTCAGCAGCCTCCAAGAATACAAATGGGTTTTGGTTACGCTCTTGTTTCGTCTCTACTTTTACCTCCTTAGGCAGTTGCAGATAGATTGGGTGCGTATAACCAAGTGAGAAGTTCAGGATGTTGCCGTTGTTCTCTACACGATAACCAACACCAACGAGCTCAAGAGCAGCCTTGTAGCCTTCGCTTACACCATATACCATATTGTGAATTAAAGCACGATAGAGGCCATGTTTAGCACGGCTCTCTTTCTCGTCGTTAGGACGAGTTACGTGAATCACACCATCTTCAATACTTACCGTGATGATTTTATCAACGGCTTGTACCAGTTCTCCTTTGGGACCTTTAACGGTCACTACGTTTTCCGGGCTAACGGTTACGGTTACGCCTGCAGGAATCGCTATAGGTAATTTACCAATTCTTGACATAATAGTTCCTCCTTACATTTAATAAACATAACACAACACCTCACCACCTAACTTCAAGCCTTCTGCTTCCTTGTTCGTCATCACACCTTTCGAAGTGGAAAGGATAGCGATTCCTAAGCCGTTCAGCACGCGAGGCATCTCACGATAACCTACATACTGACGAAGACCGGGGGTGGAAATACGTTCCAAACTCTTGATGGCGTTAACTTTGTTAACCGGATCATACTTCAAGGCAATCTTAAT
>JAZLHD010000175.1:0-2010 GCA_045616645.1 Paludibacteraceae bacterium | reverse complement strand
CCTGCTTGTGGTAGTGGCAATTTCTTGACGGAGACTTATGTCAGTCTGCGCCGTATGGAGAATAAAGTTATCAGCAAACTGCAAGGACCTCAGATGGTGATGGGCGACTTCAAAAACCCTGTCAAAGTGTCTATTCATCAGTTCTATGGTATTGAGATTAACGATTTTGCCGTTAGTGTAGCGACTACGGCTTTGTGGATTGCCGAATTACAAATGTTACGAGAGACGGAACGTATCGCAACCTTTGAGGTGGACCCGCTGCCGCTTAAGACCTACCATAATATCCACGAAGGCAACGCCCTTCGCCTCGATTGGTCGGAAGTTATCGCCCCCGAAAATCTTAATTATATTATGGGTAATCCGCCGTTTGTAGGGGCACGTATGAAATCCCAAGAACAGGCAGACGATTTATTAGCGGTCTTTGGTAAGAACTGGAAGAACATCGGCAATCTTGATTATGTAGGAGGTTGGTATCTTAAAGCGGCTCAAATGATGCGCACCAATCCTGCTATTTGTGCCGCTCTCGTATCCACCAACTCCATCACGCAAGGCGAGCAAGTGGCGATTTTGTGGAAACCATTATTTGAAGATTTTGGTGTACGTATCAATTTCGCTTATCCTACCTTCCGTTGGGATAGCGAATCATCCCTCAAAGCCCACGTTCACTGCGTTATTATTGGCTTCAGCGCCACTTCCGGAATAGCGCAGCGGTCAGGACAATCCGGAATTTCCGTCCCACGTCTCTATAACGCTGACGGCACCTACAAACCTTGCACCAATATCAACGCCTATCTCGTCGATGGTCCTAACGCTTTTGTTGATTCTCGAACAAGACCTCTATGCAATGTGCCGGAAATAGGTATCGGAAACAAGCCGATTGATGGCGGTAATTACCTGTTTTTACCAAACGAAAAAGAAGAATTTATCTCCAACGAGCCACAAAGTGCTAAATATTTCCGTCGTTGGTATGGCTCAGATGAGTTTATCAACAATAAAGTCCGTTATTGCCTTTGGTTAGGCGATTGCTCTCCCGCAGAACTGCGGGCAATGCCTAATTGTTACAAACGCGTAACTGCTGTTCGTGATTTTCGTTTATCTAGTTCAAGCGCGCAAACACAAAAAATTGCAGATAGACCCACTCATTTCCACGTGGAGAATATGCCTTCTTCCAATTATATCTTAGTGCCTAAGGTTTCTTCGGAAAAACGGCGTTATATTCCAATGGGTTTCATGACTCCTGATGTTTTGTGTAGCGATTTAGTGTTCATTATCCCCTCCGCCACGCTCTATCACTTTGGTGTACTGACTTCTAATGTCCACATGTCTTGGATGCGAGCCGTTTGCGGAAGATTGGAAATGCGGTATCGCTATAGCAAAGACATTGTTTACAACAATTTCCCATGGCCTAATCCGACGGACGAGCAGAAGGCAAAGATTGAGCAAACCGCCCAAGCCATCTTAGAAGCAAGGCAAAAGTACTTATCTCCCTCGCCTTTAGGAGAGGGTCGGGGTGAGGCTTCTTGTTCTTTAGCGGATTTATACGATGAGGTAGCAATGCCTGTTGAACTCCGCAAAGCCCACCAAGAAAATGACAAGGCAGTCATGGCTGCGTATGGTTTCAAGGTAGGTATGACCGAATCCGAGTGCGTTGCCCGCCTCCTCGAAATGTACCAAGAACTAACCAAGTAATTTACCCTACTGCTTAAGAAGGGAAGAAAAAGAAATAAATAGAGAAAAATAATTTGCATATATCATTTTTTTTTAGTAATTTTGCAGCCGAAATCCAATAAGTTGACTAAAAATACATCAATATATTGACCAATGATGTGATATTTTATTGACTAAGTTATGAGTTATAGACACCGAATAGCCGACATTTTGTTGGAAAACAAACTAAAGGGTACCGGAGCGGTATTAATAGAGGGAGCCAAATGGTGCGGAAAAACAACTACCGCAGAGCAACACGCAGGGAGCGTGTTGTATATGGATAATCCTAAGAACAGGTCCAGT
>JAZLHD010000174.1:0-9398 GCA_045616645.1 Paludibacteraceae bacterium | reverse complement strand
CATCAGACGCGAGAAGAAACCGTTCTCCACACTCGGCACCAATGCCTTAAACTGACTGAACGTACCCGTGAGCATCATCCCTACCTTCGGGCAAGCGATCTCGGTCTGTCCGCTATTGATGCGGTTCTTACTGAGGGTCTCGTGCTCGGCAGCTTTACGCAAAGCGGTGTTGTAACTCATCGCTCCGCCTTTCCAGATGTCGGCAATGACGCTGCCCTCTGTCTCAAAGAGCAGTCCGCAGCCGTTCTGTTCGAGCAGTTGTTGGTAGAAAGCGGGGTAGGTGCTATCGCCCGCGATAATAAGAGGTGTATCCTCGTGTACTTTCTCCACGAGGCGTTTGCTCAGTTCCGCAATACCTTTACCCGCAGCGGCACCTGCCATGATGAACGTCATCAGTTCGGGGTAGTAGCGTTTCCCCGTTGTCCCGTAGCGGAAATAGACGGAGTTCATGACGGTCGACAAGGTCGTGAGCGAACTCATAAGCAGCATGTCCTTTTGTTCGGTGGTGTGAGCCACACTGAGGAGGTCTTGCAATAACTGAGGCAGAGCCTCGATGTTGAGATGCGACGTGATTTGCAAATCGTCACACTCAGTCAAATTGATAGATTTTTGTAACATAACTGATTTGTGTTTGAAAATAATTAGTAAATATTAGTTTACTGTTCCCAAGAACAAAGGTACGACACGAAAGCCTACTTTTGTTGCTCATTAATGATCAATTTTTCACTTTTTTATAAAATTCACCGTTTTTCACTATACCATACAACATTTTTTCAAAAAACGGTATATCTTTTCGCGAAAAATCGTTCAAAAAAATGAATTTCTACTCTCTATATACGCAAGGGTGTCGTTTTTAGCACTGATTTTTGAAAAAAAATGCACAAAAAAAACACAACCCCTATTTGGGGTCGTGTGTGTTAGGTCACTTTTTTATAGGTTAGTGGACGCTCCTTCGTCACTACAGGTTAGAGGTTAATAGAACCCTTTCTAATTGACCGGCATAATAGAATGGGTACTAAACCATATCTCATATATGCAAAAGAAATCGCTAAATTATTTCGCCCTTCCACAATTTCTGTAGAAAGTCGAAGATATACATAATTTCAATATCTCCTGTACGGCGGGTAAACGGATCACGGGAAACGATGATGCAACGACTATTGGGAAATTCTTCTTTGTACTCTTTGAAATTAGCGTAGTGCTTTGGTTGAACCTCCTCCGTTGATTTAATCTCAATACCCACCTGAGCATCCCCTAAAACAGCATCAATCTCTTTGCCCTCGTATGTATGCCAATAGCTCAGTTTCTTTTGATTGTGCGTATAGCCAATATACGCGTTCAACTCCTGCATTACAAAGTGCTCAAAGCAATGTCCATATTCAGAGCTATTGGGGGCTAACGATTCCCGCTGCATCAAATAATTATACACGCCCACATCAAGATAATAGAACTTGGGGGCTTGCACCACTTTGCGTTTAAGCACTTTCGTATAAGCCGGCACCATAAACCCTAACAAGGTATCTTCCAAAATATTATAGTATTCTTTTACCGTTTTGGCTGAAACACCGCAGTCACTGGCAATGTTGGCATAATTAACAATATCGGCATCACCAATGGCTGCCACATCCAAAAAACGCTGAAAATTATCCAGATTACGCACTAAAGCCTCTTCCTTTATTTCTTCTTTTATGTAAACATCTATATAAGAAGAAAGCACATTCCACGGCTTATTACTTAAGTAACAAGGCGGTAGAAGTCCATAAAGTAAAGCTTTGTTCAAGTCTAAATCCGGTAACTCTGTGCTGACAAAGGGGTAGAAATAGCAGGAGAAAGCACGACCTCCTAACGTGTTGTAGCCCTTACGCTTTAGTTTGTGAGCACTACTGCCGCAAAGAATAAAGCGCAATTGCTTTTCTTGGATGAGTCGATGAACCTCATTAAGCAAGGAAGGAACTTCTGCTATTTCGTCAATGATGACGATTTGGTTTGCCGGTTTGTCTTGCAGCATATCGTAGAGCATTTCCGGCTGATGGGTAAAATAGCGTTTCTGCTTGCTATTTAGTAAATCAATATAAACAGCATTAGGGAATGCCGTTTTAAGATACGTACTTTTTCCTGTTTGACGCGCTCCAAAGAGGAATACACTTTGTTCTAAATCGTCTTCTAATTTATAAATTCTCGGTATCATAAGGTATGATTTTTTTTCAAATATCGGGAGTAGCATTCCTGATATTTTATTATTTTCGACTGCAAAGGTACGACTTTTTTTCGATATGTGCAAATTTATTTGTGATTTTTTAGTGGTGATGGGTGATTTTATAACAAAAGTGCGCACCTGGCAACTACCAAATGCGCACTGAGTTAGGGGCGGAAGGGCACTTATTGTGCTATTTTCTTACCTTCGATGGTGTATTCCTCACCTTGATGTTTAATGATGAGTTGGTTATCACGTAGGAACTTTCCTTCTTTTGGAGCGATAGGCTTACGCTCTAACTCTGTAGGTGTTTGGTGGAAACTTGCCCTAATCGTTTTGGCAGGAATACTCGTTTCAAAGTATGCTCGCAACCCTTTCATACTTGTACCATCTATTGGATGATAAACCGTTGCTCCGCTTCCTAAAATCCACTGTATATCCGATTTATTCATCTGAGTTTGGGTATAAACGCCAATAAACGAAACGTTGTCTTTTGTAACTGAACTTGGAGTGGTAGAGCTTAATACTCGACTTGGGAAGGAAGGATTAACCACCTCTGCGGCAGGTCTGATGATATATGGCACACCTGCCTCAATAGCATAAGTTTTATTGAAATAGAGGGTGAGTTCGTCTCCATTGGTTTGGGTGGCAACAAATTCAAAGAGTTCGCAATTGTCGCCAAAGTAAGTTACCATCTCATCGCTTGTTACAGCAAATGGCACACAGAAGGTGTTATAATCCGTAGAAACCAAAGTGCGAGTTAGTTCCACATCAATAGCGGAACCTTGCTCCCAAGGAGTTTCCGTAGCAGTTTCGTCTAGTTTTAACACCGGACGTAGATACTCAAGGGCGTTTTCGGTCATCGTTAGAACGGCGTTGTAAGTATTATTATTAATTACACTCGTTCCCCATTGATATCCAGCATAACCGATAGCGATAATAGAACCTTTCCACCCATCTTGCGGCAAGAACTCAATAATACAAGGGTAGCAATAGTCATTAATATGTCCACAAATAGCGAGCACTTTATCATTCCAAGTATTTTGATGATTAAGCAATAAATCACTACTTCTATTATTATCCGGATTCTTTGTGCGATTCTTATCCCAGAACTCAATCCATTCCCATTCGGTATTTGAATAGTCACAAGCACCTCTTAACATTTTAAATCGATGGTCGTCAGCCATTTCTAAGCCAGCAAAAAGAGGGTGATTACGTTGATCCATACGATTAGCATTATTATCTACATCAGTAGGATAAGGATTAACATTCCAATCGTCACCTTGTCCGACATCGTGATAGCGACGTAATTTTTCTCCCATTGATTTGCCATCCATTGGCGCATAATTAATGCGGTCAATACGATACACTAATTCGGTAGCTTGTTTGGTTGCCAAGAGATTGCCTCCGTTTTGAACGAATGTTTTGAGTTGATTGATAATATCATCTGTAAATCCAAGATCCTGGAGAGAAGTGAAGGAAATACGATCAATGTTAATCCATAGTTCATTAATACCCGTAAGGTCCAGGTCGTGTAGATAAACAAAACGCCCTTTGCCTTCCTCTACGTAATTGGTCTTAAACCAATCAGCCGCGTTGCGTTCGGGTTGCTGATCGAGGTTGTTGTAACCCTCTGCAGGTAAGGAAGCAATATTGTTCTCAATCAAGAGGTATCCCAATTTAGCATTTACAGCCGATGTTGGATTAGGTTCTTTTTGCGAACGAGTCCACAATAAATCAAGCGCATTGGAAGTCAATTTTTGCACATTAGCAATCTTACCATTACTACTCCCCCATTGGTAGGCTGCAAAACCGCACACAATCACACTGCCACGATATCTGGAATTAGGTAAAAAATCTATGATGCCAGCATTACAATAATCGTTAATATGTGGCCAAGTGGCTAACATCTGACATTGCCATTCGTGCTCAAAACTCTCTATATTAAGAGGGTTATCATTACCATCTTTTCCTCCATCAATTCGTTTAAGGTCAGACCACAACATATTATTATCCGTACGTTGAACATCATTAACTAAAGGAATATTTCCATCATCTGCTGGTTCTATATCCTTATAGATGGGATGGTTAATGCGATTGTAACTACGAGATAATCCTGCGCCTAAATTAGGTTTAATACACCAAGTATCCTCTCCTTTATTGTAACCTCCACTATTAAATGTCGGTTCATAATTGATACGTTCTATTCGTTGTGCCAACACACAAGCTTGCTTGGTGAGGAATAGTTGTCCTCCCTGCTCAACGTAGGTTTTAATAGCCGCTTTGGCATCATCATCGAAACGGGCATCTTCGATGTTGGGCGCACCTACATAATCCACATTTATCCATAAAACAGGATAGTCTGCAATAGAGATACCTGCTTTAATATTTTCAATAGTTAAGAACGCACCCGTACCTTTTTCCACATACTCGGTCTTAAACCAATTATAGGCATTCTTTTCGGGTTGTTGTTTAACATCTCCTGCCGTTTCATCAGGATAGCCACCTGCTTGACCCGATTCGAGTTCCGGTGAATCTACACGGACATAATATCCTATTTTTTGTGCGCTCAATGATAGCGCCATACATAAAGTTGTAATAACTAAAAGAATCTTTTTCATGATGTTGAGTAAAATAAGGTTAATAATTATAAGGCATGCTCTGCATTATAAGTGCCGCTTCCGCCCTTTAGTGTGAGGTCATACCCTCCTCCACTGGTTCCACAAATGGCCATAATTGTAGCCACAGGAAGTGTTTCTGTTTTTGGATGTGTGTAAATCATAATAATAAAATATTTGGTTGTTATATTTTTTGACTATCGTATTGAGGCATGGCGCCGGCTTGGGTGCAGACAAAAGCACTGACCTTCACCGCGGTCTCGTGAGCTTTGCGGATGGATTGACCTTGCAGCAATTGTGCCACAAAGGCTCCGGTGAAACTATCGCCGGCACCGACCGTATCTGCCACTTGTACCTTCGGGGTGGGCAGGAAACTCTCCTCGCTCTCGCTAAAGACATAACTGCCCTCCGTTCCGCAAGTGAGGATAACCATCTGCAAGTCATAACGACGGATGAGTTCCAAGCAGAGTTCTTGGTAGGTCGTACCCTGCAGTTCCAGCAAGGGCTTAACGACTAAGATCTCCTCGTCATTGATCTTGAGGATATTGCTCTTTTGCAAAGAGGTCTCAATCACTTCTTTGGTGTACCATTGTTGGCGGAGGTTGATATCAAACACCTTGAGCGCAGCCTTCGGCATTGCGTCTAAGAATGCGTGAATAGTAGCGCGACTGACCGATGAGCGTTGTGCCAGCGAACCAAAGCAGACGGCATCCGCTTTTTGCGCTAAGGCTTTCATCTCCTCGGTGAAGGGGATATTATCCCACGCCACACCGAGGCAGATCTCATATTGAGGGATGCCTTTTTGGTCAAGGGTGACTTGTACGGTTCCGGTAGGTTCTTTGACAACGGGTAAGATATAATGCAGTCCGACCTTATCGAAGGTATCGGTTATCTCGTTTCCTAACTCGTCTTTACCGATAGCCGAAACGGCATAACCGGTCAGTCCGAATTGGGATACGTGGTAAGCAAAGTTTGCGGGTGCGCCTCCGAGTTTACGCCCGGTAGGGAGGCAATCAAATAGGGCTTCGCCCAATCCAACAACAATCTTTTCCATATTAGTGACAAATTTTAGAAGTATAAACACTTAAATAAACAGCTCCAATCGCCATCACGATAACGGCACCTAATACGCCGATAGCGTCACTGGCAAAGCCCATGATAAGCGGGAAGATTGTTCCTCCGAACAGACCCATGATCATCAAGCCCGACACTTCGTTTTGGTGTTCAGGTTCGGCTTTCAGTGCCTCCGAGAAGATGATGGGGAAGATGTTCGAGTTACCGAATCCCACGAGTGCGATACCGATATAGATAACGGCTTGCGAGTGACCGATAGCCATTAGCACCATGGCGGACACAATCATCAACGCGCTGATGAGGAAGAAAATCTTTGACGAGAGTTTGCGTAAGATAAACGTTCCCGAGAAACAACCGAGAGTACGGAAGATGAAATACAGAGACGTTGCAAACGCTGCTTGGTCGAGGCTCCAACCAAGACGTTCCATAAGCAGTTTGGGTGCGGTGGTGTTCGTTCCGACATCAATTCCGACGTGACACATGATACCCAAGAAACAGAGCAGTACCATCGGGTGCGCCAAGAGTTTGATACACTCGCCCATTCCCGCCGCTTTACCGGTGAGGGGTTGTTCTTCAATCTTCGTGAGATAGAGTAAGATTGTTGTGATAACGCCAATCACACCATAGATGACGAAGATGATACGCCAATCCAGTCCGAAGGACGGAATAGCAGCCACTGCTCCCCAAGTCATGATGATAGGAGCCATGAAAGAGGCTATTGCTTTCACAAACTGACCAAAAGTGAGGGAGGAAGCTAACTTATCCCCCGAGATGATGTTTGTGACCAATGGGTTGAGGGAAGTCTGCATGATGGCATTCCCTATACCGAGCAGCGAGAAGGCAACGAGCATCAGCCAGTAACCATTGCCGAAGATAGGTAGGATAAGCGACAGCAGCGTTATTCCTAACGACACAAGGACAGTGTTTTTGCGTCCGATCTTATTCATCAGTGCCGAGGTGGGTACCGAGAAAATAAGGAACCAGAAGAACACCAATGAAGGGATAAAATACGTTTGGGACTCAGTTAGACCGAGGTCTAATTGTACGTGATTACTCGCAGCACCAACGAGGTCCACAAACCCCATGGTAAAGAAGGTGAGCATCACCACTAAGAAGGAGAGATTTTTTTTCATATTGCTATTATTGTATTGTCAAACGTGTGAGGGGCTGAGAAGGGAAGATGATGTTCGTCATCACGAGTTCTCCATTATTCATAAATAACTCAATGGAGCTGCGGTCGAGGTAAAGGTCGATATCAAAGTCGTCCCCTTGTGGCAGCGGAGCTTTAGTGATAGCAGGAAAATCGGGATGAAAACTCGTCTTGCCTGCCGATTGTCTGTCCATTGAGAAGGTACGCGTTTTGCGATTGATAAGGATGCGCACCTGTTCACTTTTGTTGTTTTGCAGAAGAATGACATCTTCTTGTGTCGGAGTTGCCGCCTTAATATGTAGGTGAACCAGTCCAACCATCTCGTCCGTATTCAAAGTGAAAGTGGCAGGAGTAGAACCGTCGTAACGGAGTTCGTAAGTCGGAATAGAGAGCGCACTCATTTCGGGCGAAGGTTTGACAAGGAGTTGGTATTTATCTGTTTTTTGTACCAAGGTCAAATCGCGTGGAATAGAATTCGCAGAACGGAAAGCCTCTGTAGGAACCACTTCGGCATATTGCCAGTTACTCATCCACGCCAGCACCACTTTGCGGTTATCGGGTGCGTTATAGAAAGAGACGGTAGCATAATGGTCTTTACCATAATCCATCCAATAAGTGTCCGTACCTTGTGAGGGATCAATGGTAAATTTCTTGCCATCCCAATTTCCCACGAAATATTGGGTTGCGCTACCTCCATTGATACCGCCCGGGTTGATATTCACAATAAGTACATCTTTGTCCTCAAAGCGGATAAGATCGGGGCATTCCCAAACGCCATTGTGACAACCATAACCCTTACCAAAGGAACCAAGATACGCCCATTTTTTAAGGTCTTGACTAGAAAAGAAACGCACTTCTTGTCCCGCAGCCAGAACCATTTTCCAACCATCGGCTTCGCGCCAAACCTTAGGGTCACGGAAATCGTGTATATCTCCAAAGAGGACCGGATTTCCCTCATATTTGGTGAAGGTATATCCGCCATCCGTGGAATAGGCAATAGCTTGACGTTGCTCATCTTTAGGAGAGCAAGAGGTGTAGATAGCCACGATTGCGTTTTCACCAAAACCGGCCGTATTCTCGTGGTCAATAACCGCTGAACCGGAGAAGATCATTCCTAAATCATCCGGCATAATAGCGTCCGCATGATGAGTCCAATGAATGAGATCGGTAGAGGAGGAGTGAGCCCACGTCATGTTTCCCCAAGTGGTAGCGTAGGGGTTGTATTGGTAATACAGATGCCACGTGTTAGTGGCATCGTCATAGAACATGCCGTTAGGGTCATTCATCCAACCCGTAGCAGGGGTGTGGTGATACGCAGGACGATACGTCTCTGTGCAAGCCATCAAAAGCGAGCCACAAAGTAAAGTTAGAATAATTTTTTTCATGGTATATATTAGTTTGCAATAGAAACTTAAGGCGGTAATCAGCCGCCTTAAGCTAAATAGTTAGAATTGAGTTCCTAAGATATTGTGGCGGATACCGTTTTGATAGATAACGATATTACCATTCTCAAAGGTTTTCTTTGCGGCAGTTTTAGCTGCTACATTATGAAGACCTGTTGCACCTTCAATCAGAACGATGTCGGTGAAGTTATAGGAACCCAAACCTTCAGGGTTCATTTGAATCATGATGCGGTCAGAAGCCACACTGTTAATGATCTCCAAAGGATTAACCTTGGTGAGGTCTAATTCTGCGTAACCTTCATGACGTTTCAAGGGATTACCTTCAAAGTCATCATTAGGTCCTGATTTGGCAATCACACCCTTGTCACTCCAATCCGCAAGTAAGAAGATGAGGTTATCTGCAGAGGGGCACTCGCTATAGAAACGCATAGCGCCGTACTTGGACCAATCTTTTACAGCTTCAAGGGCCTCTTTGAAGACTTCAAGAGTGTTCCAATTTTCTACCCAGAAATAACCGGTCCAAATCGTTTTGCCTTCTTTCATGTTGGCTGATTTACCTTCGGACAGGTCAATGTCGGTAACATTGAAGTTATCACCACAGATTTCCATACCATAGACTTTGCAAGAATCAATCATGTCTTGAGTCATGAAAAGATCGTAGGTCTCCCACCAGTCTTGGCAAAGGCTGAAACGGGTACCCGGAAGTTTTTGGCCATTGGCCTTAAATTCAATAGCATCGTTTGTGCCGTCATTTACGGTAAGCGAAACGGTAATCTTGTAACCGGGTTGAGCATCAGCGAACTTTGCAGCATCAATCGTAATGGTGTTGTCCCAATGTACATCTTGAGAACCGGACCAAATAGAGGTTGCGGACACGCTCATTGCAGAAGCCAGAGCTGCAATAGCGAACAAAAAACGAAAATTGTTTTTCATAAAACTTAAAAATTAAATGGTTAATA
>JAZLHD010000173.1:0-11536 GCA_045616645.1 Paludibacteraceae bacterium | reverse complement strand
CCTTTGTGTGCCATATCCTAAAAATGAATTTGGCTGCAAAGTTACAAAAAATATCGTCGCGCTCCAAATATCGCTCGTAACTATCTATTTTTCAATAAGTCAAAGAACACTATAATTTGGTTTTAATGGACAGTAGTGACTTGACTTACTAAACTTATTCCAGATCCAAAATCAAAACAAATGCCAACACTCAATAGTACCCAACCTGGAATAGCCATTTTCCGTCCTGACTCAAACCTCTGAAAAGCAGGTGTGCAGTTGTTATTTAAAAAATCTTTATATGCAGAATTTTTGCCTAATCCTGCATTTAATGAGTATCCTTCATATATGTAAATACCACCTTGGCGAGTAACCTTTTTTGTATCATTTATCGTTGTATGTATAGATGTGTATGTCTGTTGTATATCTTGCGTTTTTTGAGATAAGGAGGGTATGGAGTCTATATCGTTCTTGTTTGAATTTTCCATAGGTTGAATACACGCCTTTGTACCTTTTGGATAAACTTTAATCACAAGATTATATCCTTCTTCAACTAATTTAATGGAATATTGTTTTCGTAAGCTTGATAAAATGGCCAATTTTGTAAAAGGTCTGCTATAAAATTGTCTATTACCCATTTTTATTGGTTCTTTAAAGCGATATTTATAACTATTCGCTGTTATGCGTCCATGATTAAATGATTGATTATAGGTTAATAAACTAGGTGTTTTTGTTAAAAAGCACCATTTATCACAAAGTATAGAATAACTTAATATAGTAAACGAAGTTTCGTCGTCTGTGTAATTTTCAACAGTAAGTTGCTCATCTGCACTGATATCAGTGTTATAAAGATTATAAATACAAGTATGCTCATTAGTTAAGATATTGCTAATATTTGAATAACTCAATTGCGCTTGAACATACAATGACAATAATAAATAGCATAGAATAGTTATTTGTTTTTTCATAAATTCAACCCTTGTACGTGTCGGGCGCAACTTTTAGTTAATATAATATGGTTGATGTATGAGCACACAAAAAGCGTGAACTTTCGTTCGCTTCATTTGATTACTTGAGGTCATCGACTACCTTAAAACTTCAAATTACGCACAGAAAACTCACGCTGAAAACGCGAGCGTGCATAAACCGTACTTGAAGTTTTAATAATTACTGAAAGTTGTCGATGTTTTCAAGTAATCAAGTTGGGCTTACAACGCTATTATTTAATATGTCCTCACTGTTTTACATCTCGTGAGCGATGTCCCTATTTTCCGTCAGTGGGTGACGGGCAAGTTACGTCTTCCGGACGATATCTACGACCGATGCCGGTCAATCATAGGCGGGTTAATTTGATTTGTATAATTCATAAACATATGACGGACTTTGAACGTATAATTCGCCCTCCTCATCTTGCAATAGAGGCATAATGGAGGAATTATAAACCTTATCCATCGCTTGCTCAATAGAACAATGTGTATCCTCAACCACATAACGAACTAACTCGCTCAGCACGTGATCAATGAGATAATTGGCTATTTGATGATGAGTTGGTTGAGTCATACAAGTTCGACCTTTATTTTAGTTAAAAAAGTTAGTGCATCATTAGAACCAAAATAGTACTGCTGATCCAAGTATCTATCTTGTAACGCAAGTGCTGCTTGCTCCGGAGTATAGATTCCTTCTTGGAAATTAGTTAATGTTAATACCACTCCGTCATCTGCAATCGGACCGGAAATAATGTCATATTTTTGAGGTCTGTCTTGACTATCTTTATCGCGATTGGCTGCAACAAACTTCAGCCATTCAGCAGTTGCCTTGGCTGGGAATTGTTTAACTCTTAAATTAGAAATCATCGCTGATTCGTCAAATTCGTATGTGATTAGAGTTGGCTGCCCGCCAAATAGTCGCGCTTTCTTAATTGCCATGCGAATAGCCGTATCTCTATCTGACGTGAGATAAAACCCTTGCCCAAAATCTTTATATTTATTACCTTTGGTTAAATCAATCTCGACAATATCAATATTTGTACCATGATATAAATTCATGCTATAACTCCTCCATTTTGTTTACAAACGACCAATAAATCGTCTATCGTTTCATCCATTGATTGCAAATGCTCAACATCATAAAACTCAATCAAAAAAGCCAAAGCCTTATGACCCTGAAGGAAACGGAAAGCACTTTGCCGATTCATTTTAAATCGTTGTGCAAAAGCTCTCACACAAGCCGTTAAAAAAGGTATTTCGTATTTGCTCATTTTATTATCTATTTGCATTGCCTGCTGATGCCGGTCAATCATAGGCGGTTGGTATTTTGCAGTTTTGCGCTGCAAAATTACAAAAAATATTTGAAACTACCAAATAAAAATAAAAAAATTTTGCCCAATTCATTTTTTTTTCGTATCTTTGCAGCCGATTTGAGAAGAACCAATTTGTAACAATGAAATTTTATATCGAGACATACGGCTGTCAGATGAATGTGGCAGACTCGGAAGTGGTAGCGGCCATCATGCAAACCACCGATGCCGAACTGACAGACGACCTACAAGCAGCGGACATCATTATCCTCAACACCTGCTCTATTCGCGACAAAGCCGAACAGACCGTCCTCCATCGCCTGCAAGAGATTCGTGCATTGCGTAAAAAAGGCACTTTTAACTCTAAACTATTGAACGAGACGACTACTCTAAACTCTAAACTCTCCACTCTCAACTATCCCATTTATGGGATTATAGGCTGTATGGCGGAGCGAATGGGACAGACGTTGATTGACGAATGGAAAGTGGATTTCGTGGCAGGACCGGACGCTTATTTAGATATCCCCAACCTTGTGGCACAAGCCCTACAAGGACATCCTGCTATCAATATCGAACTGAGTAAGACGGAGACCTATCGCGATATTATCCCTGCCCGCATAGGCAAGACCATATCGGGTTTTGTGTCGATTATGCGAGGCTGCAATAACTTCTGCTCGTATTGCGTAGTACCCTACACCCGCGGTCGCGAACGCAGTCGCGATGTGGAGAGTATCCTCAATGAGGTGCGCGATTTAGAAGAAAAAGGCTACAAAGAAGTGACCTTACTCGGTCAGAATGTGAACTCGTATTGCTACCAAGCGCCCGATGGACAGAAGATTGATTTTGCGGACCTCTTAGACATTGTCTCTTCCGCAGCCCCGAAGATGCGTATACGTTTCACTACCTCTAACCCCGAGGATATGGTAGATAAGACACTTGAGGTGATGGCCAAGCACGACAACCTGTGTAAGTTCATCCACTTGCCCGTACAAAGCGGAAGTAACAAGATTCTTAAGTTAATGAATCGCAAATATACGCGTGAGCAGTACCTTGATCGCATTGCGGCTATCCGTCGTATCTTGCCTACGGCAACGATAGGAACGGACGTGTTCTGCGGTTTTCACGATGAGACCTTAGAGGACCACGCTCAGACACTGAGCCTGATGCGCGAAGTGGGATTTGATACGGCGTTTATGTTCAAATATAGTGAACGCCCCGGGACATTTGCACAAAAGCACCTGCCCGATAACATATCCGAAGAGGAAAAAGTGCGGCGTCTCAACGAGATTATTGCCCTACAAAACGAGCTCAGTCTCAAGAGCAACGAACGCGAAATAGGCAAAGTAGTGGAAGTATTAGTGGAAGGATTCTCCAAACGCAGCCGCGAGGAGATGTTTGGACGCACCGAACAGTATAAGACAGTGGTCTTCCCAAGAGAAGGAAGACACGTTGGCGAACTGGTAAAAGTGCAGATTGAGAGTGCTTCTACAGCCACTTTGAGGGGAAAAATCGTTAAAAATTGACAAATAATCAATATTTTTCGCATTTTTTTGCCAAAAAATTTGGTTATATCAAATAAAAGCAGTACCTTTGCACTTGAAAATAAATAAATTTTCATAGTTAAGGTTTAGGTTTTTGGCAACAGGTGGCTGTGAAGTCCCCTGTTGTTTTTAAGCCACACAAAAAAAATAGGAGGTTATATGACATCCAAACAGACATTGGACGACCCTACGCCGCAGCGTGAGTCGCTTTTTGATTTAGAAAACATGGACGAGGTGCGCAATGCCATCATCGCCAATGAAGTTTTAAACCGTAAATACTAAAAAGCATACATTATACATTTATAAATTTATACATTGATAATCTATTATCATCATGGCAACAACGTACATGACTGCAGAGGGTCTGCAGAAACTGAAAGAAGAACTACAATTTTTAGAGGGCACGGAGCGTCCACGTGTCATCGCTGCTATTGCAGAGGCACGCGACAAAGGGGACCTCAGTGAGAATGCGGAATACGATGCCGCAAAGGAGGAGCAAGGTGTGCTCGAAAGTAAGATTGCAATGCTCAAAGGCAAGATTATGGATGCTCGCTTGATTGATGAAAAAGCCATCAAGACCGATGAGGTTCAGATTCTCACCAAAGTTCGTATCCGCAACAAACGCAATGGAACAGAGAAAGTGTACCAACTCGTAACCGAAGGCGAAGCCAACTTAGCCGAAGGTAAGATTGCGGTTACTACCCCTATCGCCAAAGGACTGATGGGAAAGAAAGTAGGCGATGTAGCCCAAATCAGTGTCCCCGCAGGAATAATGGAATTTGAGGTTCTTGAGATTTCGTTATAATTATGACTATATTTACAAAGATCATCAACGGTGAAATACCGAGTTACAAAGTAGCGGAAGACGATCAATTTTATGCCTTCCTTGATATTCACCCTTTGACCAAGGGGCACACCCTTGTCATTCCTAAGTTACCCGAGCCGGAAGCGGATTACATCTTCGACTTGGACGATGAATTGCTGGCTAACATGATGGTTTTTGCCAAGCAGGTAGCCGTTGGTTTGAAGAAAGCCACGAACTGCAAGCGCGTAGGTGTAGCCGTCTTAGGGATGGAGGTGAACCATGTACACATCCACCTCGTACCTATGAACAGTGAGAAGGATATGCTGTTCACTAACCCTAAGTTAGAACTACCCACCGACGAGATGTGTGTCATTGCTAACTCTATTGCTCAAGCTATCGAAGATGCAGGAATATAACGAAGACAATATTGTCCACCTTGACGACCGAGAGCATATCCGTCGCCGCCCCGGCATGTATATTGGCAAGCTGGGCGATGGTTCGCATTCGGATGATGGTATCTATGTGCTCATCAAAGAGACCATTGATAACTCCATTGACGAATATCGCATGGGCGAAGGCAAAACCATTGAGGTCACCATAGATAATGGACGTGTACGCGTGCGCGATTACGGACGCGGCATTCCATTGGGTAAACTGGTAGAAGCGGTCTCTATCCTTAATACGGGTGGTAAGTACGATTCCAAAGCGTTTAAGAAATCCGTTGGACTAAATGGTGTCGGTACGAAAGCGGTTAATGCCCTCTCGATGGACTTTGCCGTTCAGTCGTTCCGCGATGATAAGACCCGCAGAGCAGAGTTCCATCAAGGGCAGTTGGTCAGCGACACGGATGTCATTGACTATACCGGTCCCGAGAAACGTGGTACCGTGGTGGAGTTCACTCCGGATAGCAGCAAAGGGCTCTTTGAGAACTACCATTTCCGTGACGATTATATCGAGACGATGTTGCGTAACTATGCTTACCTCAACACCGGTCTCACGCTCGTGTATAACGGGCAGAAGTTTGTTTCTAAGAACGGTCTTCTCGACCTATTGACCGAGAACATGACCGTTCCCCCTCTCTACCCTATCATTCATATTGTAGGAGAGGATATTGAGATTGCTCTCACCCACACCGACCAACCCAATGACGAGTATTACTCTTTCGTCAATGGTCAGCACACCATCCAAGGTGGTACGCACCAAGCTGCTTATCGTGAGGCTATCGGGCGCACCATCAAAGAGTTTTATAGCAATAAGAACCTCGACCTCGCAGATATCCGCAATGGTATTGTGGGGGCTATTGCTATCAATGTGGAAGAGCCTGTGTTTGAGTCGCAAACAAAGGTGAAGTTGGGGTCGAAGGACATGTCCCCTACCGGAGGTGTGAGTGTGAATAAGTTTGTGGGTGACTTTGTCAAACAGCAACTCGACAACTACCTGCACAAGCACCCCGAGATAACCGAGGTCTTGTTGCAAAAGATCTTAGACTCTGAGAAAGAGCGTAAAGCGATTGCCGGTGTGACGAAGGCAGCGCGGGAGCGTGCCAAGAAGAACCTCGTCAATAACCCTAAGTTACGTGACTGTCAGATTCATTATAACGACCCCAAACCCGTCAAATCGGGCAAAGATGCTGACGACGACTTGCGTCAAGAGAGCAGTATCTTCATCACCGAGGGTCTGTCTGCCTCGGGTTCGATCACTAAGAGTAGAGATGTCCGCACGCAAGCGGTGTTCTCGCTGCGAGGCAAGCCGCTGAACAGTTACGGACTGAGTAAGTCGGTTGTTTATGAGAACGAGGAGTTTAACTGCCTGCAATCGGCACTGAACATCGAGGACGGATTAGATGAACTGCGTTATAACAAAGTCATCATCGCTACCGATGCCGATGTGGATGGCATGCACATTAGGCTGCTGATGCTCACGTTCTTCCTGCAGTTCTTCCCCGATTTGGTGAAGAAAGGGCACGTGTATATCTTACAAACCCCTCTTTTCCGCGTTAAGAACAAACAGACCACAAAATACTGTTATTCGGACGAGGAGCGCGAGGATGCCATTAACTCGCTTAAGAACCCCGAGATTACGCGATTCAAAGGATTGGGAGAGATCTCGCCCGATGAGTTTAAGGAGTTTATTGGGGAGGGGATACGTTTAGACCAAGTGATGTTGCGTAAAGAAGATGCTGTAGCGGATCTGCTGAATTTCTATATGGGTAAGAACACCAGCGATAGGCAGACGTTTATCATCAATAACCTGCGTGTAGAAGAAGACGCGGCAGAGGGCGATTATGAGTAGTTGTTGTGGAGCCCATTTGGTATGCGAGCAGGACACGCTCTTGCAAGCCACTGACGAGATTATCTATTACGATGACGAGGAACTGGATGTCCTTGCCAATCGGGATCCCAACGAATATACAGAACAGGAATACGAACTTCTTTCGTATGTCTTTCATACGTTGATGGACAGCGACATCATTGGTTGGTGTCGCAGTCTGCAGCTGCGTCATATTGAACTTCCCCAAGACTTACGTGACGAGGCCCTTATGATTGTGCGTGAGCAGCGCGG
Source organism: Paludibacteraceae bacterium (assembly GCA_045616645.1). Lineage (GTDB taxonomy): Bacteria > Bacteroidota > Bacteroidia > Bacteroidales > Paludibacteraceae > Colicola. The sequence continues at coordinate 4,353 of JAZLHD010000173.1, read as the reverse complement.
TTACCGTGAAGGTGCTTCTATTTCTCAGGAACAAGGTAAGGAATGACGAGGGACTCCATGAGGTCGTATGCCTCTTTATAGGGGTGTACACCATCATTGCTGAGTTCAGGGCGCATTCCGCCGTCTTCGGCACGCATTACGCTGTTATAATCGACATAATCATAGCCCTTCGCTTGAGCATAGGCCTTGAGTTGTGCATTGATGCGATCAACTCGTTCGGCAACGCCTGTAACGTCATGATTCCAGTTGAAGGAGCGATGCGGTAAGATGGAGCAGATGATAGGACGAATATGGTGCAGTGTAGCGAGTTCGCACATAGAGCGCACGTTGTCCATGAAATGTTCATCGGAGATAGGTCCGTTATTGCATGCTATATCATTGGTACCTACGAGTAGAAAGACCATTTCGGGATGGAGAGCGATAACATCCGGTTGGAAACGAATGAGCATCTGGTAGGATGTTTGTCCACTTATTCCGCGAGCGGCACAGTTATATTTCTCAAAGAACTCGGGTCTCCATCGTCCCCAATTATCGGTAATACTATTCCCCATGAAGACTGCTTTGACGGGGATCTTATTAGCGATGAGGCTATCGTTTTGCTGCTGATAGCGATAATACTTAGCCCAGTCTTGGGCGCGTTCCTCGCGTCGTATATTCTCGCGATAGATACGGACAATATCGGCATTTTTCTTATCTCCCAGTTGAGCAAAGATAAACTGTGTAATAGCGGCATCCACGAGGTCGCGTTTAGGAATCTGTTTATCAAATCCCCACCCGTGTCCTCCTTGAGGAACAAGAACCATCTCGGTTTCGACTTGGTGGTCGCGCAAGGCTTGGTACATACGGATGCTGTTTTCTACGGGAACGGTCTTATCGTCCTCGCACGCAACGAGAAGGCAAGGGGGTGTTTTGGGGGTCACTTGTTTGTCGATAGACCAAGCTTGGTATTGTTTTTTCGTAGGTTTCTTTCCTAACAGATTGGCGAAGGAGCCTTCATGCCAAATGGTAGGATCCGCACTGATAACGGGATAGACAAGTACTCCATAATCGGGACGAGCCTTGTCCGAGGTATATTTGGTGCAGAGCGAAGCTGCGAGGTGTCCTCCTGCGGAGAACCCCATCACACCTATCTTATCCCCTTGTAGGTTCCATGCGGAAGCGCTGTCACGGAGTATTTCCATCGCTCGGCAGGCGTCTGATAGGGGGATATTCTCGTGTCCGTTGGGCAGGCGGTATTTGAGTACGGCTATGGCTATGCCACGAGGACAGAAATACGAAGCCACGGCAACGCCTTCGTTTCCTACGGATACAAAACCATATCCTCCTCCGGGGATAGAGAGTAGAACGGGAACGTCCTTGTATCTATTGGACGGCATATACAGGTCGATTTGCGGGGTCTCTTGAGAGGGATATAAACGGATGGTACGTGTAGGCTCAATGGCCCACATAAATGATGCGCTTAACGCGCAAAGCAGTAAGAATGATAGTTTTTTCATAATATTTTGATATTTATTTTGAATAATGAATGATATTTCGTTTCGTTATCGAATCATAAACCGCAGCGTATAGAAAGACTTATGCAATCGATACTGCGGGAGGGGTAATGCTCCCCACGAGTTGATGCAAGCCAAGCCCATCATCTCACTATCAATATGAAGTTCCGTAACGTCTTGCTCCTCGACCAAAGCACCGTGTCTTCGGCTACCCTCTTTGAAGATACCATCATCCAACGATGACATCGTATAGTGTAAGGCGGACATTCCGAAATAGTCCGGAGAGAAGATGGTCAGCATCTGTCCATTACTATGGGTTAACGTAAGCCATTTCATATCCGTGTGATACCCTGTCTCTTGTGGACGGATATAGGGATAATATTGTTCGCTCACCGTTTGGTTATACACCCCTCTTGCTGCCGAACTCTTACGATCCGGATAGTTCTCATGAGGTCCGCGACCAAAATAGCGCAGTTGTTCAAAATCCTTTGGTAAAGTCATCACCACCCCAAATCGGAACAAATCCACCGGTTCCGGAGTGGTCATGGTCATTGTTACCTCAATAGCATCATGATGATAGAGATAGGTCATGCGTAATACCCCCATCCACGGAAGGACTTGATATTGCGCCACCAAAGTATCCCCCACATAGTGAAGTTTCATCAGCCGGAAACCGGGGTCTTTGGCTTGGATAAACTTCTGAGGAAGGTTGGCTCCATAATCATTGTCCGTAGGGGCTCTCCAAAAACAGGGACGAATAGACGTGTTTTCTTTGAGCAGAGGTTCTCCGGCACGATAGAGCTGTTTAATAAACCCATTATCATCCAAGGCATAGGTAAGAGGAAGTTGATTCGCAATCGGACAGATCGTATCAGCATCTAATTCGATGGTTTTATCCTCCGTATGTAGCATCACCCATTTCACTTCTTCCGCATGCGGATTAGGGCGCCGGTCAGGAGAAAAGACCCCGTTGCAGTTGAAGTTTTGATCGCTATTCAGAACCGGCTCATAATCCCCTGCGTAAGCGAAATACTCACGCCCATCCTCTGTATATTCGCGTAAGCCTTGGTCAAAGCCATCCCAAATGAACCCTCCCTGCATCATAGGATAACGGCGAAAGAGTTGCCAATACTCCTTAAAACCACCCATAGAGTTCCCCATGGCGTGCGCGTATTCGCACTGAATCATAGGTTTATCGGTGCGGGAGGTGTTTTTTTCAAAACGCTCATAATCAGCATACATAGGACAATAGATATCCGAATAGTCCTCGTTACGCGCAGGTTCGTAATGCACCAAACGCGACGAATCGTATTCGTGTATCCACTGATAAGCACGGCGGTAGTTCTCCCCTTTCCCATTTTCATTTCCTAAAGACCAGATAAGAATAGACGGGTGGTTTTTGAAGGTGATGACGTGCCGCCGGTTCCGCTCCATTATCACATAGGCAAAATCGGGATTGTCTCCCGTATGCAAGACCGGATCGCGCTTTAAGCCATGACTTTCCACATTAGCTTCTGCCAAGACATAAAGCCCTTTTCGATCGCAAAGTTCGTACCAGTAAGGGTCATCCGGATAATGGCAGGTACGGACGGCATTGAAGCCGTAGGATTGCAGTAAGGCGATATCTTCCTCCATCCGTTGACGAGAAACGACATACCCTCCATCGGGATCTATCTCGTGTCTATTCACCCCGCGAATCTCTACGGGTTCGCCATTCACCAGCAGTTGTTGGTTCACGACTTCAATACGCCGAAAACCAATGGTTTGGGGAATGGATTCCAGCACTTTTCCTTTTGCATCTCGCAAGGTCAATAGGAGCAGATAATAGTTAGGGTGTTCCGCTGACCAAGGCTGTACATCTAAGTTAGAGAGTGAAGTATTGGTCGTGGAGAGTAGTTGAACGTGATTGGAATCGTAGAGCGCATATTCCAACGTACAGTTTTTTAGGTTCTCTCCTTGGATATGGTCGATAGATAAGTGTGCTTTGTTGTTTGTATAGTCATAATCGGCATGGACAAAAAAATCCGTGAGGTGGCTTTTCTCACGAGCCACAAGATAGACCTCGCGGCTCAAACCCGTCATTCGCCAAAAGTCTTGGTCTTCGACATAGGTTCCGTCACACCAACGATGTAAGATAAGGTCAATCGTATTCGTCCCCTTTTTGAGATACTTGGTGACATCAAACTCCACCGCCAATTTGCTATCCTCGCTATAGCCCACTTTCTTGCCATTGACAAGCACTTGCACATTACTGGTAGCCGAACCGATATAAAGCACTATTTGTTTGCCGACAAAAGAAGCAGGTAACGTAAAATGACGCGAATAATGAGCAGTATAGTTCAAGGAGTCAGGCACATAAGGAGGGTTGTTCTTATACCACTCTTTCCACACATAGCCGATATTACGATAGAATGGTTTGCCATACCCATGGCGTTCGATACACGAAGGAACGGGAAGAGAATCGTTCAGCGGACGGTCACAAGCCACCCCATTGGGAGTGAACTCAAAAGCCCATTTTCCCCACAAGTTAAGGTAGCGGTCGCTCTCTACGCCTAATCCTTGCAGAGCTGTCTCAGGAGAGGAATAGACATAATAGGTACTATGTGCAGGCAAGGCATTAACTTGATTGACTTGTAAGTTTTGCCAAGGTAACACGGCAAGCAGCGCGAGGAAAATAAACATGGTTGATAATATTAAGATAAGATTACAATCAATTTCGCTTCTATATAACTATTTCGTTTTCCGCCATTTTTTATCTCTCACAGATTCCACAGATTGCACGGATTGTATTTATTATTTCCTCCTATTTCTTTATTCTCGGATTGTGAGTAAACTCCCATCCATACATAAATCAATAGTA
>JAZLHD010000172.1:0-14882 GCA_045616645.1 Paludibacteraceae bacterium | reverse complement strand
CAATTAAACGTGCAGCATTAACTTGAGACGTATATAAAGCCGCCTCTTTTTCTTCTTTAGCAGTCCATTGAGTTGACTCATGGATAGTAAAAAATCCAGACGCTAAAAGTAATTGTAACATGTCAACCGCTTGGCGATTGTCATTGTTGTAACTCATTGTAATAGAAGCACTCATATTAATGTTTTATCGTGTTTTGCAGTTTCACGCTGCAAAGATACGGATTTTTTTTGATATATGCAAATTTATTTGCAAAATTACTCGCAACGCTATAAAAATCTAAACAAGAATAAACTAAAAATCAGTAAGCGATGGGTAATCCGTGTTACCTATATTTGGCTTCGTCGGCATCGCCGAGGAGGCTGACGTACGATTCGTAGCGGGAATAGGCTATTTCGTGCTCCACTGCTTCGACCACTGCACAACCTGGGGTGCCGGGGAGATGGAGGCAATCGGAAAAACGACATTCACAACCAATACGGAAGATCTCACGGAAATAATGACTGACCTCTGTCTTCTTCATGTCGAAAGTGCCGAAGCCCTTGATGCCGGGTGTGTCTATCACGAGCGTCCGCTCGTGAGAGTTTAGAGTGGAGAGTTTAGAGTTTAGAGGTATAGAATACATGCAGCTGAAGGTGGTGGTGTGCATGCCGGTGTCGTGAGCTTGGGAGATGTCCGCTACGCGGGTAACATCTTTGCCCATCAATGCATTGATAAGAGTCGATTTGCCCACACCGCTGTTACCTGAAAAAAGGGTCACTTTACCCTTTAGCGCTTCGCGGATAGTGTCTATCGCCTGTTGCCTATCTGCCTCTCCGCCTTTCTGCCTTTCAGCCTTTCCGCCTTTAGGCTGCTTGCAGCCGTGCCTTTCTGCCTGTTCTTTCGCACAAATAGCCAAGGTGGGGTAGTGGAGCGACTCGTATAAGTCGCGTAGTTGTTGGAGATAGACCTGTTCCTCATCGGTTAAGAGGTCAATCTTATTGAAGACAAGTATTACAGGTACGCGATAGGCTTCGCAAGTGGCGAGGAAACGGTCGATAAATGTCGTTGAGGTTTGAGGGTGATTGATGGTCACGAGGAGCATTACTTGATCCACATTCGCTGCCAAAATATGGCTCTCTTTACTAAGATTAGTCGATTTGCGGATGATGTAGTTCTTGCGGTCATAGATGTCCGTAATCCACTGCGTGCCATCGGGTTGGCGTTCTACCTCGACATAATCGCCTACGGCGACAGGGTTGGTAGAACGGATACCTTTGGTACGGAAATTCCCTTTGAGAACAGCGGTGGAGCCGTCCTCAAGGGAATAAGCAGTACTGGTTGATTTGACGATGAGGGCCTTCATTAGACGGTCATAATCTCTTTTTCCTTCCTGGCGTAAACCTCGTCAATCATCTTAATGAACTTATCGTGCATTTTTTGCATTTCGTTCTCTGCGTCTTTCTCTGCATCTTCGGGCAGACCCTCTTTGATTTGTTTTTTGAGCAGGTCAATTGCGTCACGACGAGCGTTACGGATAGACACTTTGGCGTTCTCGGCTTCGCCCTTACATTGCTTAGCCAGTTCGCGACGACGCTCTTCGGTCAACGGAGGGATAATAAGACGAATAACCTCGCCGTTATTGTTAGGAGCCAACCCGATGTTCGAGTTGATAAGTGCTCTTTCGATGACGGCAAGCAGGCTCTTCTCCCACGGCTGAATCTGAATAGTACGAGCATCAGGCGTAGTGATGGTGGCTGCGTTAGCGAGTGGGGTCATCGAACCGTAATAATCGATTTTTACGGCATCTAAGATACGAGCAGAAGCCTTGCCGGCACGAATGTGAGCAAGGGCATCATCGAGGAACATTACAGCGGCTTGCATCATTTCTTCTGCATCCGATTGGATTTTCTTTACTTCAATCATGGTTGTTTGTGATTTGTGATTTGTGATCTGTGATTTTTGGTTAGGGGCGAACGAGGGTTCCGATGGGTTGTCCCTCAATAACCTTCATGAGGTTGCCGGGAGTGTCCATGTCAAAGACATAGATAGGCATTTTATTCTCTTTGCACAAAGTGATGGCGGTGAGGTCCATAATACGCAGGTTCTTTTGCAGGATCTCATCGTAGGTGATAGACTCGTATTTCGTCGCCTTGGGGTCTTTCTCGGGGTCAGCCGTGTAGATACCGTCCACGCGTGTGCCTTTGAACATGATATCCGCTTCGATCTCGATGGCACGCAAAGCGGAAGCCGTGTCGGTGGTGAAGAACGGATTACCCGTTCCTCCGGCGATAATGACTACTTCGCCTTTGTCGAATAGACGAAGGGCTTTTTGTTTGTCGTAGAGCGCTCCGACAGGTGCCATGTTGATAGAGGTGAGCAGTCTCACTTTCTGTCCTTTCTGTTGGAGGGCAGAACGCAAAGCAAGCGAGTTGATGACCGTGGCAAGCATTCCCATCTGGTCACCACTCACGCGGTCAAAACCTTGTTGAGCACCACTGAGTCCGCGGAAGATGTTTCCTCCGCCGATGACGATACCAATCTGCACACCTTGTTGTGCAATCTCGTGTATCTGCTCGGCATAACTATCAAGGCGTTTGGCATCAATGCCGTATCCTTGCTGTCCCATCAGGCTTTCGCCTGATAACTTCAGTAAAATTCGTTTGTATTTCATTTTGTGTTTATTTGTACCACGTTGAATACATGGCGTAATTATGCGCAATGCGTTTGTTGATTTCCTCTGTTTGAGCAGGATCGGCTTTCTTGATGAACTTGGCAGGAACACCACCCCACACCTCGTAAGGTCCAATCTTCGTGCCTTTGAGCACGAGCGCGTTGGCAGCCACAATAGCGCCTTCTCCCACCTCTGCATCGTCGAGGATAGTTGAACCCATCCCTAAGAGTGCATAATTGTGGATATGCGCCCCGTGGATAGTCACATTATGTCCTACGGACACGTAGTCGCCCAAACTAATTGTCGATTTCTGATAGAGGGTGTGGAGTACGGCTCCGTCTTGGATATTACAATGTTTGCCAATGGTGATGGTGTTCACATCGCCTCGGAGGACAGAGTTGAACCACAACGAGCACCCTTCACCCACGGTGACATCACCTACGATGGTGGCATTCTCAGCCATAAAAACGTCGGAGGCGATGTTCGGGGTGAGGATCTCCCCATTGCGATTGATGGTCTTGATCAGTGCCATGATTAACGAGCATTGATGATAGCCACGAACTTCTCTGCTACAAGACTGGCGCCACCAATCAGGCCACCATCTACGTCGGGTTTGGAGAAGAGTTCATCAGCGTTCTTCTCGTTGCACGAACCGCCATAGAGGATAGTGGTGTCTTCAGCCACTTGTTTGCCGTAGGTAGCTTCCACGAGGGAACGGATATACGCGTGCATCTCTTCGGCTTGGTCAGGAGTTGCCGTCAGACCCGTACCGATAGCCCAAACGGGTTCGTAAGCAAGGGTGATCTTACTGAAATCCTCTGCACTGAGGTTGAAGACAGAGCCTTCGAGTTGAGCTTTTACTACTTCGTTTTGGAAGTTACCTTCGCGTTCCTCTTTAATCTCACCAATGCAGAAGATAGGCTTGAGGTTGTTCGCCAATGCTATTTGCACTTTCTCCTTGAGGATCTCCGGCGTCTCGTGGTAGTATTGACGACGCTCGCTGTGACCGAGGATGCAGTAGGTAGCACCGGTAGAAGCCACCATCTCAGCACTGACTTCGCCCGTGAAAGCACCTTTCTCTTTGTCGGCGCAGTTCTCAGCAGCGACAGCGATAGGTGTACCTTTTAACAACTCGGCAGCTTTTGCCAAGTGGATGAACGGAGTAGCAATGACTACTGCACATTTGGGGTTAATAACTTGAGCTTTCAGTTCGTTGACTAATTCTAATCCTTCTTGCAGGTTCTTGTTCATTTTCCAGTTACCTGCGACCATTTTTGTTCTCATAATTGTTTCTAATATTATATTTGTTTATGACATTTCCGTTTTGAATGACGATAACCCCCGGATTGGCGCGGACAATCGTCTTGAGCATTACCGGGTCAGCGGTGCAGAAATTGTCCAGTGCTAAATCTGTCTGCTCACAGAACTGTTCGATGCGTTCGGGTGTGGCTCCAGTGAGGATATAATCGGATTGCAATGCCTTCACTTTGCCTATCTGCTTAAGGTCAGTCTTGTCGAGGTCGTACATGATGACGAGTGTTACCGGTTCTTCCGATTCTAAAATATCGAACGTTATATCTTCGTAGTCCATGTTAAAAATCTCAAAATCATGGATGGGAGGGATATAACCTTGTTTAACGAGTTGGGATTTTTGCCTTACAAACGTCCACGCAGAGTCTTTAGGGTAGTTCTCTAAAGTAAACTCTTTCTCGTTGCCGTTTTGGTCAGCATAGACAAGTGTAATCTGATACTCATCAATAGGGGCTCCTTCGGGTATCTCCATCAACTCGGGGATATTGTTTCCAATCTTATAGGGCCGAAAATCGATTATGGGCAAGTGGTAAAGTGTCCAAACCATGAATAGTACCACGATTCCCGCCGTTCCGCCTGCTATACTCCAAGAGGTGACGTCATTAAACGTGGTCGGCAAGGTGTTGCGTCCAACGACGAGAACGATAGCCAATGCCAATAAGACGATGTTTTTCCAGAACGTCTGCCAGTTCGTGAGGATAATAGCGTCCCCAAAACATCCACAATCGCTCACCGGATTAGCAATGGCTATCCAAAGGGTGAGAGCGGTCATGATAACCAGTAGCCCTAAGCACACCCACGAACTGATCTTCGTCTTGATATTGAGGAAGAGCATCACACCGAGGGTGAACTCTAAGGTGATGAGACCAAACGCCCCAACGATAGCGAGGGGAGTGAGTAACTCCATCACCGGTCCCATCGCCGAGAGGTAATCCTCAATCTTATAGGTGGTACCCAGCGGATCAACGGCTTTGACGAATCCCGAGAGGATAAAGGTCAACCCTAATATAACTCCGCTAAACCGGCTAAACCAGTTAAACCAATTAAACTTTTTCATCTTTCTCCATTAGTTGAATAAGGTAGAAAATAGCATAGTTGAGCATATCGAATAGGTTGCCGTCGGCACCTTCCGAAATAAGGGTTTGGTTGTCGTGCGAGGCAATCGACTTGTTGCGATTGATCTTCGTTAGGATAATATCCGTCAGCGACGAGGGGAACATCTCCCGCCAAGCCTCACCATAGTCGTGGTTCTTGCGTTGCATCAGTGCTTTGGCTGCCGCGATATACTCATCGTATAAAATAGTCGCTTTTTCAGCGGTCATATCTACGCCATCAGCATAACCTTGACGCAGTTGGATAAGTCCGATGATAGAGTAATTGACAATCGCCATCAATTCGCCTTCAATACTCTCGCCCACGAGGTTCACACCGGTAGTCTCAATCTCACGAATGCGTTTGGCTTTGATGAATAGTTGGTCATTGACCGTCTGTGGGCGCATAATACGCCAAGACGGACCGTAGTCTTTCATTTTGAGGACATAGATGTGCCGACATTTCGCCACAATCTCATCGTATTCCTGATTAGTGTTGTTCATTGCCTAAAATGGTGTATTTCTTGTCCTTAATATAAATAATCACTTGCTGACCTTCTAATTGTTTGAAGGTTTGCAGAGAATGGTTCTCGCGCAGGTTGAATAAGTCCGTCCCTTTGAAGGGTAGGGTGACCTCCATCGTTTGGGTCTCACCGATGGGATATTTCTCCGACTCATCCAATGGAGTGACGGAGAACGTGTACGTTCCTTTGCTCGATTTGAAAGGAGTAGAAGGGGTATTGATAATACCGGTAGCGATGGTCTTTTTCCCTTTGACCATTTCGATTTTGAACTTAGGTGCTTCACTTTCCCAACTAAAAACGACGGATAAGTTCTCGCCTGTGCATTGTAGATTCGTGATGGGACACACCTTACTTAAAAAGACTTCGCCCGACGAACCTCTCCAAACGGAGGGTTGTTTATCCTTGCGAAGTGGGGTGATGGAATAGGTATAAACACCTATTGAATCGTTCGTATACGAGAATTGTTTTTGGTCGATAATCTCATCCACGAGCACACCTTTCTCCGAAGCTATCTCTACGCGGAAATAAGGGGCAAGGCTCTCCCATTGGAACAGAACGGAGTTCTCTCCTATCTGTTTTTTGAAATTAGACATCGTTAAGTCAATACCGCCGTTGATGATAATCTGGTTGTCGGTTACCTCCAAGTGTATTTGACAAATAGGGTCGCATTGAGCGCGTAGCACCTCGCTGCTTCCTTGACCTTGATAGGCGGGATAGAGATCGTATTCGCCGTTAGGCAAGGCTTTTGGGAAATAGCCGTACATGCTTTTAATATCTCCACTTCCATAGTCTATTTTGTCGTAATAACTATATAACCACTTCTTAAATTGTCCGTTTTGATAGATACCCAAACCAACATCTCCCTTGAAATAATCCCAAATACCGAAGGCGTAAATCCCTCTTATGACAGGCGTCAGCATTTCGTTTCGAGATATAACGAGGTTATTGCCCTCGTAATAGAAACTATCTATCACAACGGGATTGGGTGTTTGTTTCCCGTGTGCATTGGGTTTGACATTAACGATTGCAGAAACTTGAACGATGAAAGCTAAGTTTGAAGCCGAACCGCCCGTGCCTTGGTTGTTGGGATCCAAAAGAGTAACAAGGAAATTACCATTACCACTTCCGTCCCAACCCCAGTTAATATGTACCTTACCGTTCTTGTCTATACCATCGCATACAAAAGCGTGTCCTTCCCATTTGGTAGTAAATCCGGTTATCAAACATGGTTGTTTTAAGGTCAATTGTTCGTTGAGTAAGTCGGTCATAGCTTCGGCTCCTAAGTAATCGAGGTAATACTCTTGCATTGTGGAGTCGTAATCAAAGTGTTGAATGGCTCTAAGTGCCATCTCCTCTACGTTCGCTCCGCTTCCTTTCGCCGAATACTGCATGTCACAAGCCACACCCGTATGCCACATCAGTTTAGCAACAGCTGCATCTTGCTGAGCCGTGGTTTGAGAACGATAATAATTACCTAAAAGGATATGGTCCCAATCGTATTCGCCGTCTTTGTCGTAATCAATATACTTACTGCGATTGTAGGGTAGGGAGTGTTTCCCTTTGGAGTGCTTGGGCCATTGGTAATAGCCCATGATCTGTGCCATAGCCGTGGCAACACAACCTGTCACACTACGCTGGCTTTCACCGGACATAATGGGACACATGTTGTTGTATGGTTCATTCTGCCCCCACTCAATCTTTTTCAACAAAGGCTCAATGGGCGTATAAGTCTTTGACGATGTAAACGCCTTTGCCTCAGGGTGCTGAGCGAGCCACTCGATTTGTTGGGCATAGTTATCGAACCATGCTTGTATATGTGCAGGTAGGTCTTGCGCTACAAACGTATTCTCGTTGCTATACCCGATGATATCGGGTGCGTTCGTCTCCGCAGAAACCATCACAAACCCTTTTTCTCCGGTGCTAAACACATAAAACGCTTCGCGCTCGGTATTCGGCATTGCTTGCGAATAAACACACTGAAGTCTCCCTTGACTCGGGGCTCGATGGGCAATCGTTTGCGAAGACATAAACTGTTGAGCAAGTTGTGCCGCTTGTTCCAAAGACCTTTCGCTTGCGCTCAATATACAGGGCACTAACGCGAAAACAAATAGTAAATTCTTATTCATTGCCTAAAATAGTGTAGTGTTTCTTATTATTCTGAGGATCAATGATCCACACTTGTCCTTGTTCTAAGACTTTGCGATAAGTCGATTGCAAGGGATTGACAAATCCTGTAGGCTCATCATCATTGGTTTGGAACGTGATAATCCCATCCTCCTCTTGAATGCGATAAAGAGAGAGACTGTCAAATAGCGGTACGCTCGTCACCTTGTTCGTTCCCGGATAGACATCGGTATTCGTGTTCGTGACCGTAGCGGAACCCGTAGAGGGCACAATCGACATACGAGGACGATTGTTGACATTATTGGGCTGATTGTCGTTCCAAAGTTTCTTGTTAAACACCACCCGCCAAATCAACATTCCGTGGCAAGCACCCGGACCTTTCCCATAACCATCTACACCTTGATCCCAGCCTTGTCCTTGTCGGTTCTCGAAATAAAAGACCGTGTCTTGATATTGAGTAGGAACAATCGTTTCACCCGATTTGGAGATATAAGCAAACGTCTGTCCATCCGCAGGAAGGGTATATAACGTCTGCTCCTTATCTAATAGGGTAGGCGTTGCCCAACCAAAGAAGAACTTCTCAAAGGGGCCATAGGATGGAGGGATATTGCCATCGTTGTTGTAGCAACCCAAGGCCATTATATGCCAGTTACCCGGGATGCAGGAGTAGTATTCAGAACCGTCGGTGTTGTAATAGTCCGCCAAGCCGAGTACGTGACTGAACTCGTGGCAGAAAGTACCAATACCCTCACGCACATTCTGAGGACTAACTTCATTGGTATAAGCGAACATATCTATTGTCACCCCGTCGCGCACGATCTCTTGCCTCCAATTCGGGTGCAGGTCTCTGTTGATGTAATTTCCGCACTGCGTTAGGTTATATTGCAACGGCCAACAGTGTTCGGAGGATACGCCGGCATAGTTTTCGCCGGGACCGGCATAATAAAGGAACACGAAATCGACCTTTTTGCTGTCTTGTTTGGCATATTGACTGAAATCGACACCAAAGTCCAAGTCGGCTTTGATACAAGCTTCTAACACCATATCGCCTAAGTATTGATCAAAACCGCTATAATCGTTCGTGCCGTAGTATGCGTAACTACTATCCAGTTCTACCGGACCTATCACATCGAACTTAGGATGATAATGACCATTCGATTGGTCGTAGAAATATTCGCGTACCGACTTATAGGCACCATTATAGGTGTAGTTCTCGCCATTCATAAGCGAGTCCATCTCGTCGCGTGTGTTCTCTTCTTGGAACTTCAAGTCCTTAAAGTTCACTAAGATTACCAATCCGCGTTCGGGCAAATAGGGTTGACCAATCACTTTGTTGGGACCACCGGCTTGACGCAACGGCGAACGTGCAGGACCGTTCACATCGGGCAGAATAGCCTCGGGGTTGTTGTCTGACCAATGATAAAACTCATCACCATGTAGATAAACCGTTTCTTGCGTTCCATCGGGTAAGGTACGCACTACACCTCCCGGGTGAGCCGGTACCGCCATCGCACTAACGGTAGATAAAAGGGTAACTAAACCTATAATAAAAAACTTTTTCATAATTCACCAATCACAAATCACAATTCACAATTCACCAATTCCTCCAGCGTCACTGGTCTCTGTTCGCCGGTAGTCATATTCTTGAGCATGACGGTGTTATTGGCCATCTCATCGCCTCCGACAATGGCTACAAACGGAATATGTTTGCTATCAGCGTAAGCCATCTGTTTCTTCATTTTCGTAGGTTCGGGATAGACTTCCGTCGAAATACCTTTTGCGCGCAAGGCGGCAGCCCATGAGAGAGCGTAAGCCTGCTCTGCCTCACCAAAAGTGGCAAAGAGAAGACGTGTCTGCTCTAAAGTATCGGGATAGAGGTTGAGTTCGTTCAGTACATCGTAGATACGGTCTGCACCAAAACTGATTCCCACACCACTCACATCCGGCAAACCGAAGATGCCCGTTAGGTTATCGTAACGACCACCACCGGTGATACTGCCCATCTCTACATCCAATGCCTTCACCTCAAAGATCGCTCCCGTATAGTAATTCAATCCCCGTGCCAAGCACAAATCCAACTCTAACTTAAAACTTTCAACTTTCGAACTTCTTTCAACTTTCAACTTTAAACTTTCAACTAATCGGAAGATCGTCCTCAGTTCTTCCACGCCTTTTTGTCCGATTTCGGAGTTTGCGAGTATGACGCTTAGTTTATCTAATTTCTCCTCGTTGCTACCGCTTAGGTGCAGGATAGGTTGCAGTTTATCGATGGCTGCGGCAGTCAGTCCGCGTTCGGCAAGTTCTTTGTTCACGTTCTCGATACCGATCTTATCGAGTTTATCGATGGCCACCGTGATATCTATTATCTTCTCGGGTTCGCCAATGACTTCGGCTATACCGGCTAAGATCTTACGGTTATTGATGTGTAAGGCTACGCGAATACCGAAACGGCGATAGACTTCGGCTACGATCTGTATCAGTTCCAATTCGCACACCAGCGATTGGGTGCCAATCACATCCACATCGCATTGATAGAACTCGCGATAACGCCCTTTCTGCGGACGGTCTGCCCGCCAAACAGGTTGAATCTGGTAACGGCGGAAAGGAAAAGTGAGTTCGTCTTTATGTTGCACCACGTACCTGGCGAAAGGCACGGTCAAGTCGTAACGCAAGCCTTTTTCGGCAGGTTCGTTCGCTTTCTCTCCGGAGTTCTGAATACGGAATAGCAGTTTGTCGCCTTCCTCTCCGTATTTGCCCATCAAGGTGGACATGTTTTCCATCGATGGAGTCTCTATCTGCTGAAAACCATAGAGCGCAAACACCGAACGTATCGTTGAAAAGATGTAATTGCGCCGCGCCATTTCTATTGCCCCGAAGTCGCGCGTCCCCTTCGGAATACTGGGTTTCTGTATATTCATATCTTTATTTAACTTTCAACTATCTAACTATCCAACTTCTTTCAACTTTCAACTATCAACTTTAAACTTTTAAGCACGCGCAGCGTCGCTCCGCATCCTTTCTCCACAAAAGCCTTGGCTTGTGTGCCCATCGTCTTTTGATTTGCAAACGCATAGTCCAAGCCCTCGCGTAACTCTTCGTAATTACTTACACTTCGGCTGGCTCCTGCCTCTATCAGTCCTACTGCCTCGCGGAAACGTTGGTAGTTCGGTCCGAATAGCACGGGAATACCATAAACCGCCGCCTCTAATGTGTTATGTATGCCGACTCCGAATCCACCACCGATATACGCTACATCAGCGTAGCGGTAGAGCGACGAGAGCAGTCCCATCGTATCCACCACCAACACGCGTGTGTGCTGTAAGTTCATCGGTGTGGCTTGGGTATAGCGCACTAACTCCCCTTGGAAGATTTGGAAGATTCGGTGCAGGTGTTCCTCGTCTATCTCATGCGGTACAAGCACTAACTTCACATCCTCGTGCTCTCGCACATATCGCGCCAATAACTCCTCATCCTCCGGCCACGTACTTCCCGCCATCAATACTTTCAACTTTTGAACTTCTTTTAACTTCAAACTTTCAACTTTAAACTGTTGCACAAGCGCAATATCTTTTGCTTGTGCCGCCACTGCCGTCACGCGGTCAAACCGTGTATCGCCGGTCACTTCGACTTCGTCAACATGGTATTGCGCCAGCAAGGTCTTTGAGGCTTCGTCTTCCACAAAGAGTTTGGTAAAGCAGTGTAAGAGTGACCGATAGACCCCGCCCCAAGGCTTAAAGAACAACTGATTAGGGCGGAAGATAGCGGACACGCTATAGGTGGGAATAGCTCTACGTTTGAGTTCTTTGAGGTAAGCCGGCCAGAACTCGTACTTGATGAAGATCGCCATCTTCGGCTTGAGCAAGGTGAGGAACTCCACCGCGTTTCTATGCGTAGCAAAAGGAAGGTAGAACACGCCATCCACTTTGTCGTAGTTCTTACGCATCTCGTACCCTGACGGCGAGAAGAACGTCAGAATAATCTTTGGTCTTTCACTTTCACTTTCCACTTTCACTTTCAACGCCTCAATAATCGGTCTCGCCTGTTCAAACTCTCCCACTGAAGCAGCGTGAAACCAGATGGCGTTTTGCCATTTCGTTGCGTCTTCTTGGCGTAAAAGGCGAAGGGTGTTGGCTTGACCTTCCACCAGTAACTTGGCTTTTTTATGACCGAAAAAAGCGGCTATCTTTATTAGAAAAAAGTATATGCGCATAGCAAATTATTCAAATTAGCGCACAAAGTTACAAAAAAATTTTGTTATCTGCAAAAAAAAGTGTAATTTTGCAGCAAATTTCAATAAAAATCAATAATCAATAAGCAATAAGCAATCAAAATATGGTCATTTTAGCTATTGAATCCAGTTGTGACGACACTTCGGCCGCGGTCATTCAAGATGGTTTATTGATGAGTAATGTCACGGCTTCGCAAAAAGTGCATGAAGAGTTTGGAGGTGTCGTTCCCGAACTCGCTTCTCGGGCGCATCAACAGAATATCCTTCCTGTGGTGGATACGGCTCTTTCGCGTGCCCATCTAACACCGGCAGATATCAGTGCGATTGCTTTCACGCGTGGTCCCGGATTGTTGGGTAGTTTGCTCGTGGGCACCTCTTTTGCGAAAGGATTGAGCCTCAGTCTCAATATCCCCCTCATCGAAGTCAACCACCTGCAAGGGCATATAATGGCACACTTCGTTGAACCTTCCGAGGAGTACAAGGCATCGGTTCCCAGTTTGAAGGATGCGGTCATTAAACATCCAAAGTATCCGTTCTTGTGCTTGCTGGTTAGTGGCGGAAATAGTCAGATTGTGAAGGTGGAGGCGTATAACAAGATGACGATCATTGGTCAAACGATTGACGATGCAGCGGGTGAGGCGTTTGATAAATGTGCGAAAGTGATGGGATTACCTTACCCGGGTGGTCCGTGGATAGATAAACTTGCGAAGGAAGGCGATGCTTCGCTTTTCCCGCTTGCTAAACCGAATATGCCGGGGTATGATTATTCGTTCTCAGGACTGAAGACGAGTTTTCTCTATCTTGTTCGCGATAACCTCAAACTCAATCCGAACTTCATTGAGGAGCACAAAGCAGACTTGTGTGCCAGTTTGCAAACGACAGTGATAGATATCTTGATGCGCAAACTCAAGAAAGCCGCACAAGACCTTAAGATCAAGCAGGTTGCTGTTGCCGGAGGAGTGAGTGCAAATCGTGGCTTGCGACAGGCGTTCATGGATTATGGAAAGAAATATGGTTGGGAAGTGTTTATCCCGCCATTCTCGTTCACAACTGATAATGCGGCTATGATTGCTCAAGCCGGTTATTTCAAATACTTAGATAACGATTTTTGTTCCCTTGACCTCGTGCCCTATGCCAAAACCTGCATCTAAACAATCCTTCTTTCAGGCGAAGCCGGTCTTTCAGCGAAGCGGTCTTTCAGCGAAGCGATCGGCGCATTTTGCGCCTATCATCGACGTCGCCATCTTCATGGTCACGCTCTTCCTCGCCAACTGGGTATGGAAGTTAATGGTTCATGGTGACGAGGCAGGAGTAGGGGCTGTGACGTGGTTGGGGATGGATGTGACAGCGATGTTTGATGTCTATGCGCGTCACATTGCGAAAGTGGTTTATGTTCTTGTTCACGCGTTTAGGGATACGTTGGTGATGACGGACGATATCACGATGCATTTCGTTGATGGTGGTGGCACGCGTATTGTCTGGTCGTGTACGCCCATCAAACAGATGTTTATCTGGTTCTGCCTAATCTTGACTACACCTAACTATCAACTTTTAACTCTAAACTCTAAAACTACTCTAAACTCTAAACTCTCAACTCTAAACTGGAACAAACTGTGGTTTATACCACTAGGTTTGTTCCTCATTCACTTCATCAACATCGCTCGTATCTGTGCGATTACGTTTTTTATGGAGTTTCATCCAGAGTGGTTTGAAGTCCTTCATACGTATATCTTCAAGTACCTCTTCTATGGTATCCTCTTCCTTTTCTGGGTTTTCTACGTAGAGAAAGTGAGAAAATAGAAGATATTTTACCTTTACATTGCGACAGTAAGTCCTTGTAAATCCCACGCTTAGGCTATGGTGCTATGTGGGTGCTATGTTAGTGGTATGTTACTTTATTCGGTGAAGATGGCACTCTCATCCTATGGCAATCATTCGGTATTATAATCCCCTTTCCCTAGATACGGTTTTCCCGTTTCATCGGGACAACCATGCGGTGAGGTAACGTGATTCCCTTTCCCTAGATACGGTTTTCCCGTTTCATCGGGACAACCATGCCATGCGGGTATAATCAATGAGGCTGAAAGATAGTACAGACACCCTACGAGAATAGTACGATGTACGTGTACTATTTATTTTTGATGATATGTCGAATTTTACGAATAAACAAGTTAATCCAAAATCTACGAGTCGGCTTAGTGTCTTGTTTGTTTTTGAAATATAACACATCCGAAGACTTATAGTGACGTAGCCAGATTAATAATGATTTGGGGTGGCGGAGGCATTCTGAGAATGCGCTCATTTCGTCAAATGCTATATATTTGATGGGTTTTACAAGAATAGCCGCCGTATCGATTCGCCCTTCCAAAGTCGATTTTGCCCATAAATATGGCAAATTAACTCCTTCTAAGATATGGTTATAATTGTACATTCCTGTTCGCCAATTTACTTCTAAAAAGAAGAGATTTCCTTCTTTATCTTGAATAAATTCAGCATCAAAAATTCCGTTATAATTTGCCTTTCTAATTAATTGTGCTAAATGTTGTTTGAATTCTTCATCATTACATGGCTCAAAGTACATAAGATTAATTTTATCCTCTTTCTTCTTCCAAATTTTTAGATGAGTAAAGAAAATATCTTGTCCATTGTTAATAGAGAATCCTTTTAAGTCAACCTCGCAAACGCCTTCAATAAACTCCTCGACAATCACAGATTCTGCTTCGATTTTTTGGTATGCTTCCTGCAATTCGCTCTCGTTGTAGCAGACAATCATATCTCGTTTCCAACTCGGAATGTCTGAACTAATAGTTTTAGTCACTACTGTCCATTAAAACCAAATTATAGTGTTCTTTGACTTATTGAAAAATAGATAGTTACGAGCGATATTTGGAGCGCGACGATATTTTTTGTAACTTTGCAGCCAAATTCATTTTTAGGATATGGCACACAAAGG
>JAZLHD010000171.1:0-14854 GCA_045616645.1 Paludibacteraceae bacterium | reverse complement strand
TTTACGCTTAACTTTACCGGTTCCGGTAAGAGTGAATCTTTTTTTAGCACCGGAATTAGTTTTTACCTTTGGCATTTTGTTAAAAATTTAAATTGTTTATTATTTTAAGTCGTAGGCAGCCATCGGTGGCCCAACGACTATTCATTTACCATTGGACGATTTACCATTTACCATTGGACGATTTACCAGTTACTTTTTAGGAGCGAGGATAACAATCATCCTTTTTCCTTCGAGTTGGGGTACGGACTCGGGTCTACCGACTCCCTCCAAATCGTTTGCAAAACGCGCCAAAAGCAGTTCACCCTGTTCTTTGAACACGATAGAGCGTCCGCGGAAGAAGACGTAGGCTTTCACCTTGTTTCCATCTTTCAAGAACTCTTGCGCATGCTTGAGTTTGAAATTGTAATCGTGCTCATCTGTTTGCGGTCCGAAACGAATCTCTTTGACCACAATCTTAGCGGAGTTCTGCTTAATCTCCTTTTCCTTGCGTTTCTTTTGGTACAAGAACTTCTGATAGTCGAGGATGCGGCACACAGGAGGAGTAGCATTGGGGGAAACCTCCACAAGGTCCAAGTTCATGTCATCCGCAATGCGCATCGCTTCGCGATAACTATAAATTCCTTGTTCCACATTGTCGCCTACCAGGCGGACTTCATTTACACCACGGATCCTATCATTGATCCTATTGGGCATCTCTTTTTCAACGCGACCACGGAAGGGTCGAGGGTTGTTGTTCGGTGCGTTTAACGCCATATACAATTATGCATTCTTATAAAAAAGCGTGCAAAGGTACAACATTTTTTTGATACTACCAAATTTTTTAGAAAAAAAGTGATATTTTTTTAATAATGTTTGCGTATATGCGAGAATTTTTGTAACTTTGCAGCCAAATTCGGTAAAATACGTAAATTATACGATACACATGAAACAAACTACCCTATTCATTGCCGCATTACTGCTAACGAGCATGTTGATGCCGAGCTGTCAAGAGAAGTCCAATATCCCCAGTCCCGGGGACAACTCTTACAATCTGACAACGGAGCCCTCCCCCATGGTGGAAGCTATCACTATCAGTATTGACAGCGCGTTAAAGATTGTGGATAAACTCAGCGCCGGCGAAACAACGACGGAGAAGTATAGAATCAGCGGAAAGATTACGAAGAACATCACTAATCCTACGGATATCCCCTCCAAATATACAGATATTAACTTCGTCTTCAAAGATAGTACGAACAAAGAATTGACTTGCTACTATACAAAGAACTTGAACAACAAGAACTTCACTTCGTCCTACAAGGTTCCTTTGGCAGAGTCGGAAATAACAGTGGTGGGTGCTTTGCAAAAATACATGAAGGGCGATTCATACACTCCCGAATTGATCAATGGTTTTATTGAGAGCTACCAAAAAGGCGTCTTCCTTCTCAATCCGGATAGTTTGCCGGCTTGTCCCCCTCTCAAAGAAGATCAGATTAGCCTCTACCAAGTCGATAGTATCGGCAATGCATTAGGTTCCGGCGGAACTTCAAAAGAGACTTATAAGACGGTAGGTATTGTTTATTCGATTGGCGAAGCCCCGAGTTCATACAACAATGCGACCTTCACAATCATGGACAATTCCACGAAGACCACTTTCTACTGCTATCGCGTGAAGGTTAAAGGCACAACAGCAGTCTTCTCCAATCCTTCTATGTTAGCCGTAGGCGATACGGTATTCATCGAATCGCAGATAACGAACTATAAAGGAACGATTGAGACCGTCTCCAACCAAGGTTACATCTATTGGTCAAGCAATAAGAACCTTGGGTTCCCTTCCTACGAAGAAATATCAAAATAAGAAATAAAAACAATTAAAATTAATAATTTATGGCAACTTTACAAAAAATTCGTAATCATGGCGTGTTCTTGCTGGTTGTTGTCGGCGCAGCCATGTTAGCATTTATCCTGGGTGACTTCCTTAACTCAGGAAGTAGTTTCTTTAATCGTAGTCGCGAGAACGTAGCCGTTATCGCAGGTCACAACGTTCATTACACCGAGTATGAGGCCGCTAAGGAGCAGTTATCCGAAGTCGCTAAGATGCAAGGTCAAAACGTTAACGACGAGGCTTTCCAAAGTCAACTCCGCAACCAGTTGTGGCAGACATTGCTGATGGAGTACACCCTCGGTGAGCAAGCGGAAGAGATCGGCATGAACGTGACCGCAGACGAACTCAGTGAGTTATGCATCGGTGCTAATCCTCACCGCATTATCCGTAGTATCTTTGCAGATGCGAACGGGAACTTAGACCGCGCTCAACTCGTTCGTTTCCTCAATAACATGAACCAAGAAATTGAGGATCCCGAACAAGCCGCAGCCATCAAGAGTTACAAAAACTATTGGATGTATTGGGAGAAGATTGTTCGTCTAACCCAACTGCAAGACAAATATACAGCACTCGTTAAGAGTCTTATCGCAGCCAATAGTCTGGATGCTAAATACGCTTTTGAGGGCAACCAAGTGGATGTAACCGCAGACTACGTGATGCAACCTTATTACACCGTAGCTGATTCCACGATCACGGTTAGCAACGCAGACCTCAAGAAGTTATACAGTCAACACAAAGCCACCTACAAACGTACGCCTAACCGCGCTATCTCGTATCTCACGTTCGACATCCGTCCTTCTCAAGCAGACTACGAGGCTACCCGCACGTTCATGGAGTCTTTGGTAGAGGAATTCACCAACACCGAAGATATCGCCTTGGTTGTTAATCCTAACTCCGATGTGATGTATGACGGTCGCGATTATAGTATTGACAATGTTCCTGCACAATACAAAGACTTTGCTTTTGCCCCTAAAGCCAAAGCGGGTCAAGTAACCGAAATGCGTTTTGCTGATGACACCTATTCAATGGCACGCATCATGAAAGCAGGTTATTCCAAACCGGATAGTGTCTTCCTTAAGTTCGTTGCTACGGAGGAAGGGCAAGAAGACCAAGAGTTAGGTTGGTACACCGCTGACAAACTCAATAAAGAGATTGCTACTCCTGCTTTCAACACGAAGAAAGGTGGTCAATTCACCGTCGCTGTTGGTATGGGAACACAGACCTTTGAGGTGATGGAAGTTAGCAAAGCAACTCCGAAAGTGCAATTGGCTATCTTAGAGCGCAAGGTTACTCCTTCGTCCAAAACCTATTCGGTTATCTACAACGAGGCAAAACAATTTGTTGTTAACAACAACACCGAAGAAACCTTCATCGCTGCCGCAGCAGAAGCTAATAAAATGGTTACTCCTCAATATAACTTAGACAAGAACACCGAGAATGTAGGCACTTTGGCATCCAGCCGTCCTATCGTTCGTTGGGCATTCGAGGCTAAGGAAGGTCAAGTCAGTGACGTGTTTGAGTGCGGAAACCAATTCGTAGTAGCTACACTGACAGAGGTAAACGATGGCGACTATCGTTCCTTCGAAGAAGTGAAAGCTGAATTGATGGTGGAAGCTACCAACAACAAAAAAGCAGCTCAAATCATCAAGAACTTAGCCGGCATCACCTCGCTGGAAGAGGCTGCTGAGAAGATGGGAGCTACCGTTCGTACGGCTAACCACATCAACCTCAGTTCTTATCGTTTTGGTAATGCTTCTGAGCCTGCTGTTATCGGTACCGCTCTGGCTATGGAAGACAACACCTTGTCTGCTCCTATCCAAGGCCTGTCGGGTGTATACGTCATCAAAACCGGTGCTAAAGTCGTTGCTAATGGCGAATTTAATGCTGAACAAGAAAAAGCCAACTTGATGCAACGCACCGCTTACATGATTCCTTATCAAGCAATCTCACTCATAGAAAGTGAAGCTAAAGTAACAGACAATCGTGCAAACTTCTATTAATAACGAGCAAGTAAAAAAGTTGGGGACCCCGTGGCTGTGGGTCCCCACTTTGTATTTAGCGGAAGGTATTCCGTTCTTTATCGTTACGTTTATTAGCGTAACCCTGTTCAAACAGTTAGGGATGCCCAATGCACCCTTGGCTCTCTTCACGTCGCTGATTGCTTTTCCGTGGGTTATCAAGCCCCTCTGGAGTCCGTTCGTGGATGTGATAAAAACCAAACGCTGGTGGATCATTGCGATGCAAAGTCTGATGGTTATTTCCATTTTCCTCATCGCATGTTTGGCTCCTAAAGGGTATTTCGCTATTGGTCTCATCCTCTTTACGGTTACAGCTTTTGCTTCTGCCACACACGATATAGCGGCAGATGGTTTCTATATGTTAGCTCTTAATGATAAACAGCAATCTGCTTTTGTGGGCATAAGGTCTGTTTTTTATAAGTTAGCCAGCATCTATTGTCAGTCGTTCCTTCTCATCTTAGTAGGTTGGCTTGAGAAGTCCCATTCGGTGGCTTCCGCTTGGACTACCACCTTGCTGAGTGTCTCTTTTCTCATCGCGCTCATCGCGCTATGGCATTCGTTCGCCTTACCTCGCACCGAACAAGTGCCCGAACATAAACCCTCTT
Organism: Paludibacteraceae bacterium; assembly: GCA_045616645.1. GTDB lineage: Bacteria > Bacteroidota > Bacteroidia > Bacteroidales > Paludibacteraceae > Colicola. Next base: position 10,370 of record JAZLHD010000171.1, on the reverse strand, counting down.
CAGACATCTGGAAGGAGATAGGACTCACTTTTGTGGAGTTTTTCCGCAAACCGGGCATCGTTCTCGCCCTTGTTTTTATGCTGCTTTACCGTTTACCGGAAGCCTTATTACTCAAACTGTGTACACCTTTCTTCTTGGATTCGATAGAACAAGGAGGATTAGGTCTTACCGCCGATCAGATTGGTTTTTACTACGGAGGTATCGGGGTTGTGATGATGCTCCTTGGAGGCGTATTAGGTGGAGTGGCAGGCAGCAAATGGGGACTCAAACGAGTGATTATTTGGATGTGCCTTTTCCTTACACTCCCCTGTGCGGTGTATTGTTATATGGCCATGGCACAACCTACAAATATATGGATGATCACCGCTTGCATTGGTTTTGAGCAGTTTGGTTATGGTATCGGCTATACCGCTTGTATGCTGTTTATGATGCAGTTCGCTAAAGGCGAACACAAGACCGCCCATTTCTCTATCTGCACGGCCATCATGTACCTCGGACTGATGTTACCCGGACTGGTAGCAGGTTACCTACAAGAAGCATTAGGCTATACAAACTTCTTCTGGTTCGTGATGATTTGCTGTATCCCAAGTATCATCGTCACCTACCTCGTCTATCGCAAAACTAACTAAACCCGCTAAACCCGCTAAACAGCCCGAAGGGCGCGTTAAACCACACATTAAACCACACATTAATATAATATCGCGCACACGCGCACACAAAAGATATGAAAAAACATCTACCCAACATCATTACATGCTGCAACCTACTCTGCGGAGCTGTAGCCACGTTTTTAGCAACCCAAGGGGTGTTCGCTATCGCTTTTCTGTTTATCTTAGCCGGAGCTTTCTTCGATTTCTTTGACGGAATGACGGCTCGTAAACTCGGCGTTTCCGGACCTTTAGGTATCCAACTTGACTCCTTAGCCGATGATATCACTTTCGGTCTTGCTCCTGCTATGATGGTCTTCTGTTACCTACGCCCGATCATCGGTTGGTGGGCTGGGATAGCCTTACTGATGGCAGCTTTTGCGGCTTTACGTTTAGGTAAATTTAATATTGATGAGCGTCAACACTCCTCTTTTATCGGAATGGCAACTCCTGCCAACGCTATCTTCTGGGGAGGTATATGCTCAATGCCCTACGCTTTCACGGCAATGCCTTGGGTTCCGTGGGTACTGATCGGTCTCACCCTTATCTGCGACTATTTGATGGTCAGCGAAGTGCCCTTCTTCTCGTTTAAGTTCCAAGAGAGGTCTTGGAAAACAAATAAATTCCGGTATATTTATCTCATCGGTTGCCTTGTACTCATTGGCTTTGCTGTAGGCGAAGCGATTGCCTATAAGCGCCCCGTCTTTGTTCTCTTCTCGGGAGCAGGGTGCATCTTTTGGTACGTTATCATTAACCTTATACTCAATCAGTTATGCAAAAAAAACTAATCTCACTCCTACTACCTATCGCCTGTTACCTATTGCCTCTCTGCCTATCCGCCTCTCTGCCCTTCAGCCTTTCTGCCGAAACGCTTCCCGATGGCTATTACAATAGCGCCCAAGGGAAGACCGATGCCGAACTGAAAACAGCCCTCAGTCTTATCATTCGCGGGGGACAACGCTACGACTATGGCTCTCAAGGAGAGGACTACCACACGCAACCTAAAGTGGACCCCTTCACAGGAGATACCCTTTGGAAAAAAGGGGACCCTCGTTATGGTACATGGACGGCTTTTGTGCAAACCGACCTACGTTCCGACGGAACCATCTGGGATATGTACTCCAACACCAAACGTTACTTCCCTATCTTAGGCGGAAGCGCTGCGGGAATGGATATTGAACATAGTTTCCCTAAATCGTGGTGGGGCGGACAAGATAGTATCTTAGCCGTGACAGACCTGTACCTACTTAATCCTGCCGACCGCGTAGCAAATAATAACAAATCCAACTTCCCTCCGGGACGCTTAGTCGATTCTACCAAAGTGAATAATGGCATCTTTTTTATGGGCAAAGATACCACATGGAAAGGAAATGCTTTTACCGTTCTTGATGAGTATAAAGGGGATTTTGCACGGGCCTTCTTCTATGTGGCTACCGCCTACGAATACTATCAATGGACTGCTTATCCGCAATATATCAATAAAGACTCCTATCAAGGGTTTGTACCCTATCTAAGAGATATCCTATTGGAGTGGCACCGCCTCGATCCTGTCAGTCAAAAAGAGATTGACCGCATCAACGCTATCTCCTCTATCCAACACAACCGTAACCCCTTTATCGACTATCCCGAATTAGTGGAATATATCTGGGGTAACAAGCAAGGCGAAAAAGTCGATTTTGCGAGTTTAACCCTCACTTCCTCCTCCGCATACCAGATTCCTATCAGTCCCGATAACCCTATGGCGTTGAACGCGTACAATATCTCTTCCAACGCCTTCACTGCCCAATGGACCAACACCGGTTCGAAGAGTTATCAACTCGATGTGTTCACCTCCACCACCACGGGACATAACGATACCCTTATCAGTCTCCCCGGTTTCAAAAGTAAGTTTATCAATGCCAACGAACACTTGCAATGGTGTAATGCCGATGGTTCCACCTCTACTTTTGGTAACATGGACGGGTCATACGCTACTTGCCTCAGCACCACATCTGCCTTCAAACAACTGCGTATCATAAACTTAGAACCCACTCCCGAACAGACTTATCTCGATGTCAAGTGCTGCGTGTTCAAAGGAGACCAAACAGCCGATCTTGTCATCAAAGGAAATAATGAAGACACCTTATTCGTTCAACCCCTCACCCTTGATGAACAAGTCTATACTTTTGCCATTCCAAAGGGAACCACCACGTTGTCTATTTGGCAAAAAGAGATTGGCAAAAGCAAAAACTACCATCGTATCTCCCTACAAAAAGTCTTCCTTTATACCGGTGATGAGAAAACAATAAGAACCTCTATCGAGGACTATCCACAAACCGTCACAGGACTCAATCATGTAGTGAAGGTATCCCTCACCACCCCTCTTACCCTGTATTATTGCGTCACACCGGAAGGATTGCGCACCTCCAACGTCATTGCCGTCGAACTACCGGAACCCTCTCCTTCTATCTTACCCGCAACCAAAGACCACACCCCCTCTGTTCGCAAAGTCCTCATCAACGGAAATATCTATATCATCTCCCCCTACTCCCCTACTCCTCTACCCCTCTACTCCCTCTAACCTACAATGCGTAAGCTTTTCTACATATTATCCGTCGTTTTATTAGTGGTTCTCGCAACACTGATGTGCCTCTACGATAAGGGGACATTACACCTCATGCTCTGCGACCACCATACGGCAGCGGGAGATGTCTTTTTTCCTGCTTATACCCAACTCGCAGAATGGGGATTTTATGTAGTCGCCATCTTAGTGATGTTTTACAAATTAGGTTGGGGCTGTTTTATGTTAGTCAGCAACTGGGTAGCAGGAGGTCTCGGTCAAATTATCAAACACATTGCTCAAGCACCACGTCCTGTGACTTGGTTCGCACAACACTATCCTGAGATTCAACTTCCTGCGATTGAGGATGTCCCCTTCAAGGAGTGGAACTCCTTTCCCTCCGGACACACCATCACCTTCTTCTGCCTCTTCCTCGTTCTGACGATGATAATTGAGGAAATAATCCTTCAGCGAAGCGGTCGTTCAGCGAAGCGGTCGTTCAGCGTCAGCGGTCTTGCAGGCATAGCCATGTCAGCCGGTCTATTCTGCTTGGCGACCCTCGGAGCCTATAGCCGTATCTACCTATCCATGCACTTTGTCGAAGATGTCTTTGCAGGTATCATCTTAGGCGTAGGTGTTACCGCTCTACTCTCCCTTTTTATCCCCAAACTGCAAAATACAAAGTTTTGGAATGTTCCAATTAGTCAGTCCATACCAACCCACCGGTGATCAACCGCAAGCCATACAAGCGCTTATTGATGGTATCCAAGCCGGAGCCCCTGCACAGACATTGTTAGGGGTTACAGGTTCGGGCAAGACTTTTACCGTCGCCAACGTCATCAGTAAGGTCAATCGTCCCACCCTAATCTTAAGCCATAACAAAACCCTCGCTGCGCAGTTATATTCGGAGATGAAGGCGTTCTTTCCGCATAATGCGGTGGAGTATTTCGTTTCCTATTATGACTACTACCAACCCGAAGCATATATCCCCTCTACGGACACGTATATCGAGAAAGACCTCAGTATCAACGAGGAGATCGACCGCCTTCGCCTTTCGGCAACGGCAGCCTTACTCTCCGGACGCAAGGATGTGATTGTTATCTCGTCCGTCTCGTGTCTTTATGGCATAGGCTCTCCACAGGACTTTACAGGACACTGCATCACCGTTTCCGTAGGACAACAACTGCCTATGGAGCAGTTCCTTAACCAACTCGTCGCTGCCCAATATATACGCAACGATGCAGACCTTAATCGTGGGCGGTTTAGAGTCAAAGGCGACACCGTCGATATTGCCATCGCTTACGCCGATTATATCCTCCGCGTCGAGTTCTTCGGCAACGAGATTGACCGTATTTCCACCTTCAGCAATCTTTCAGCCGAAGGCGGTCCTTCAGGCGCAGCCGGTCTTTCAGCGCAGCGGTCTGATAATTTCGATTACTTCAACATCTACCCCGCCACCATCTTCTGCACGAACAAGGAGCGTCTCGAACAAGCCAAAGTGCAGATTCGTTTGGACTTAGCGCAGCAGGCATATCTATTCCGCAAGCAAGGAGAAGATATCTATGCCGACCGATTAGAAGAACGCGTTAAGTACGATCTGGAGATGATTGAGGAGTTAGGTTACTGTTCGGGCGTGGAGAACTACTCGCGTTACCTCGAAGGACGCGAACCCGGTACACCCCCCTATTGTTTGCTCGATTATTTCCCGAAAGACATGCTGCTCATCATTGACGAGAGCCACGTCACTATTCCTCAGATACACGCCATGTACGGAGGCGATAAAGCCCGCAAAGATAACCTCGTCAATTTCGGTTTCCGCCTACCCGCAGCCCGCGATAACCGTCCCCTCACCTTTGAGGAGTTCGAAGCAAAAACAGGTCTTTCAGCGCAGCGGTCTGTCAGCGATAGCGGTCTTTCAGCCGAAGGTGGTCCTTCAGCGCAGCGGTCCTGTATCTTCTTGAGTGCTACTCCTTCGGAGTACGAGTTATCCAAATCGGAGGGTATCGTCGTTGACCAACTCATTCGCCCTACGGGCCTACTCGATCCCGAGATAGAGGTGCGTCCCTCCATACATCAAGTGGATGACCTTATGGACGAGGTGCAGTTCCGTATCCATCAACACGAACGCGTCCTCATCACCACCCTCACCAAACGCATGGCAGAGGAGATGGACGAGTACCTGCGTCGTTATGGTATCAACTCCGCGTATATCCATTCGGATATCGACACTATCGAGCGCGTGAAGATCATGGAAGACCTGCGCAAAGGCGTTTACGATGTACTCGTGGGGGTGAATCTCTTGCGCGAAGGATTAGACCTTCCCGAGGTGTCGCTTGTCGCTATCCTTGATGCCGACAAAGAAGGGTTCTTACGCGACCGCCGTTCGCTCATTCAGACCATCGGTCGTGCGGCGCGTCATATTCACGGGAAGGCCATTCTCTATGCGGATAAGATCACGCGTTCTATGCAAGAGGCGATAGATGAAACAATGCGCCGTCGTTTCAAACAGATAGCCTACAACGAGGCTCATCACATCACCCCGCAGCCCATACAAAAAGCCATTAACTCCGAAGCACTCAGTTCGCTTTATAAGGATCCCGAAGAGGAGAAACGCAAAGTGGAAGCAGCAATTAAAGAAGGTTGGAAGACGGCCGATTGGCAGCACATGGATAAGAAAACCCTTTCCAAAGCGGTGGATCTTAAACGCAAACAGATGTTAGCCGCCGCTAAGGCTTTAGACTTCGACACCGCCGCCCTTCTCCGCGACGAGATGCTCGAAATGGAGAAACGGTTACAGGCTATTTCCTAAAAAAATCGCAAATATATTTGCATATATCAAAAAAAAACACTAACTTTGCAGCCGAATTTGAATTGTTATACTCAAAAAACTTTAAATTCTATGGCTAGACCTATTCGTGAAACACCCATTCTAACAGGGGAAGATGCTCTTCGTTTCGATGAAGAAATGAAGCGCGTGGAAAGTATGCCTCGAAGTGAGCGTCGTCAAAATAGATTAAACTTAGAGCGCTCCTGTCATTCGTTTGTTAGCAATCTTACTGTTTTAATTTGATGGAACTCAAACGGTTGACTTCGGCAGAACCGATAACCACATTCAGTTGTGGCGATGAGGATCTTAACGGATTCTTGTTAGATGATGCAATCCCTTCTGCAAATAAACGCATAGCAAACACCTTCGTGCTTTATGATGAGACGAAGGCTATTGCTTATTTCTGCTTGTTAACTGATAAAATCACAAAACAAGAAGTTTCTAAAGCTGATTGGCGTCGTTTTAAGAAACAATTCCCAAACGGGAAGCAGTTTAGTAGTTATCCATCTATTAAGATAGGGCGATTTGCTGTATCTGAAGATCAAGTGCATTTGGGTATCGGCACGAACTTATTAAGTTGGATTAAATTACAGTTATTGCAACAAATCACATTACCTGCTTATCGTTTCATTACGGTTGATGCATATTTGTCGGCCATTCCTTTCTATGAAAAGAATGGTTTCAGGCAGTTGCAACCATTAGACGATAATAAAGATACTCGTTTAATGTACTTTGATATATTAAGTTTAACTGAATAACCACCCGCCTATGATTGACCGGCATCGTAAAGGCGATGCATGACATATTAAATTAGAGTACAGCTAAGAACTTGGGTCTTCGAAAACTGGACACTTTCAAGACTATTATGCCAAGGACAAGGCTTTTGCTCACGCAGCGCGTGAGTCTTGTCTGTAGATATTTGGCATAATAAGGTAGTCCAGAATTCCTCGAAGATCCAAATTGAAGCTAACAAGCCTCACGTTTTATTGTGCTTATAAGCGAACGAAAGTTCTTATCTCGCTACCGCTCGAACGATTATTACACGCTTTTTCTATGTCCCTATCTAAACGAAACACTAAACAATCTAATATTATCCACGGAATCTGCCGAAAATCCGATGAAGAGTAGGCAAAATAAAACAATTACTTTTATGAAAACAAAACTTTTATCGCTTTTTGTTGCGCTAATTTGCGCAAGTTCTTTATCCGCCTCCGACACCCAAGTGGATGGTATCTGGTATGATTTTGATTCATCAACCAAAACTGCGTCAGTGACGTACAAAGGAAGTTCTTATTCTTATTATTCGAATGAATATTCTGGCTCTGTCGTTATTCCTGAAACAGTTACCTACAATAGCACCACTTATTCCGTCACAACGATTGGATATGGTGCTTTCTGTGGTTGTAAGGGTTTAACTTCGGTAACCATTCCTAATTCCGTCACCACGATTGGAGGTTATGCTTTCGAACATTGCACCGGTTTGACCTCGGTGACGATTGGCAATTCCGTCACAACGATTGGATTTACGGCTTTCTTCGATTGCACAAGCTTGACCTCTGTCACCATTCCCAATTCCGTCACAACGATTGAAACGAAGGCTTTCAGTGGTTGCTCCGGTTTGGCTAAAGTGGAAATTAATTCCGACACATACTTAAGCCAAGATTTTAGCTCGAATTACGAGCAATGCCCCTCTCGTGTTTTTGGTTCTCAAGTTACAGAGTATGTGATTGGGGATTCCGTCAAAACAATTGGCGATTATGCTTTCTATTATTGCATTAGTTTGACTTCCGTCACCATCGGCAATTCCGTCACAACGATTGGAAAGTTGGCTTTCAATGACTGCCAAGGTTTGACTTCCGTCATCATTCCAAATTCCGTCACAACGATTGATCAGAGTGCTTTCGATGGTTGCACAAACATTACCTCTGTCATTTGGAATGCCAAAAATTATAAGTCGTTTTATTACGAACATGCTCCCTTCTACAATATCAGGGAGCAAATCACATCTTTTAACTTTGGCAATGAAGTCGAAATAATTCCGTCATATTTATGTTATGGCATGGATAAACTAACATCTGTCACCATTCCAAATTCCGTCACAACGATTGGATCTTCGGCTTTCCGTAATTGCTACAAATTATCTTCGGTCACTATTCCCAATTCCGTCACAATGATTGGAGATGAAGCTTTCTATCATTGCACAGGTTTGACCTCGGTCACTATTCCCAATTCCGTCACAACGATTGGAGATAAGGCTTTCGATGGTTGTACTGGTTTGAATGGTGTGTATATTACCGACTTGACTGCATGGTGCAAAATTAAATTTAAAAATTATTCTGCTAATCCTCTTTGTTATGCTAATAATCTATATTTGAATAATCAATTGATAACGGATTTAGTTATTCCCAATTCCGTCACAATGATTGATAATTATGCTTTCTATGGTTGCAATAACACCTCGGTAACGATTCCCAATTCCGTTACAACGATTGGATATGAGGCTTTCTATAAATGCGCCAGGTTGACCTCTATTAATGTAGATGCTGCAAATACTCGCTATTGTTCGATAGATGGAGTTTTATTCAATTATGCTAAAGATATACTTGTGCAGTATCCTGCGGCTACTACTCGAACCGAATATACGATTCCTAATTCCGTCACAATGATTGGACTGGAGGCTTTCTGCAATTGTGGCGGTTTGACTTCCATTACCATTCCTAATTCTGTTAAAACAATTGGAGAGGATGCTTTCCGTTGGTGCACAGGTTTGACATCTGTCACGATTCCTAATTCCGTCACAACGATTGGAGATGGGGCTTTCTATGAATGCTTCCGTTTAACCACTATTGCAATCCCAAATTCCGTTACAACGATTGGAGAGCGTGCTTTCTACGATTGCCCTAATTTAACCTCGGTAACTATTGGCAATTCCGTCACAACGATTGGAGATTGGGCATTCGAAGGTTGCTCCGGTTTGACATCTGTCACCATTGGCAATTCCGTCACAACGATTGGAAGTTATGCTTTCTCTGGCTGTTCTTTATCCTCAATTACCATTCCTAATTCTGTGAAAACAATTGGCGATTATGCTTTCTACAACTGCGAGCGAATTAGTACCATAACTTTTGGAAGCGGACTTTGGGAAATAGGAGATTACGCTTTCAGCGGAGATTATCGTATCGCGGACATAACATGCTATGCAGAAGTAACTCCTACTATATATGCATACACTTTTGAAGGAATAACAAAAAAGAATGTTTATCTCTATGTGCCGGAGAATGTTATACGCAGATACCAAATAGACCCCTATTGGAATGAGTTTGATATTCGCACCAAGTCTGCTGATGTTAAGCCTATCACCGGAGATCAAGCAACAGTATTACCTTCGGCTAACGACGCTATTCTTACGTGGCCGATAAGTAATGGGGCATACACTTATACTATAACGATTACGAAAGGTGGTGAAACGATTTGCTTACTGACCTTTAACGCCCAAGGACAATTACAAAACATCGCCTTTGCCGCACCCGGACACGACGGCGCACATCAAGCACCGGCAGCTACACTTACCGCACAAGGCTATCAGTTCACGGTTACGGGGCTTAATCCCGGCACTGCTTACAACTATAGCGTGACCGCTACCGATACAGGAGGCGAGACGCTTGCCGAGTACAAAGGCAACTTTAGCACCACAGGTGGAACAGGACTCAACACTTTGCCCTACAAGGGAAAGGACGGAATAGGGTCTAAATACTTCCACAATGGCAATCTCATCATCGAGCGGAATGGTGTCAAGTATACCGCAACTGGTCAAAAGGTAAGATAAAAAAAAGACCCTATCCCCAACCCTTTCCCTCATAGGGCAAGGGTGAATAGATTAACTTTCCCCCATCGCAGCCTCTGGGTTGCGATGGTTGTTTGTAGGTGTCACCCCAATTCGCGCAAAAATGCGCGAAAAATGGTCGAAAAACGTAAGGAAAGACGGACGTGGCAGCGGCTGGATTTGTGATATATCGGTAACAGCGAGCGACTCCGCATACAATGCGGGAACAATAGGACGAAAAACACAAGACTCCGCATACAATGCAGAGAGAAAAAACATAACAACCACTCGCGAAAGCTCGCGGCACAGGACGGAAAAACGGCGAAACACTTTCGCCGAGAGGGAACAGGGTCTACAAACCGCGCTTACGAGCCGCGGAACGAAAACACAAAACCAGTCCGCTAACATCTGTGCCGATGCGTCGGGGTCTTTCGACATAGCCGATACCGTCTTTTGTGCCCAAGCCATAGCCGAAGTGTTCCACTTCTGTTTGGGACGCTGATTCTTCTGATACGTCTCTTTGCGTTTGCGATA
>JAZLHD010000170.1:0-28447 GCA_045616645.1 Paludibacteraceae bacterium | reverse complement strand
CCGGCAGACGTACCTGCCCATCGCTCACGTGATGTAAAAGCCGCGATTTTCTTAGCATTGCGATAAATTTTGAAAAATAAATTTGTAGATGTGAGAATTTTTTAGTAGTTTTGCGGGCGAAAAAGAGAAAATAATGCATTTTCCTTATCTAACTGCCATAATTTGGCATTTTGAATCACTACTTTTGCAGCGTTAAATAAAAGAAAGGAAAAATTATGGAAAAGAAAAACAATCAACGATTCAAAGCCCGTTTAGGGGCAATTGGAGAAAACCTTGTTGCCATCAAATTGATGGAACTTGGTTTGGATGCAATCAATGCCAATGATGCCATCAAGAATTGCAAAAACTATGACCTCATCGCTGTTAATCCTGATAATCAAAAGACAGCATTTATACAAGTTAAAACGCACGAGGGAATTAATTTCCCATTAGGGTATTCCATAGAAACCGTTATGAGTAATGATTTCATCAACCAATTAGTTGGACCTTGGGTTTTTGTGCATGCCTATGAAAAAGATAATGAGCGCAAATATGATTTCTACGTGCTAAGTAAAGAACAGATGGCAACACTTGCAAAAGAAGGACATGAATGGTATTACAGGTGGGATAGAAAAGGCAAACCTCAACCTAATAAAAAATCTTTAGCAGGAATGGAAATAGCGTGGTTGAAAGGTGAAAAAGAAATCAAAGGATCAGCGATGTACCCAAATAAACCGAGATTTGAAAATCCTTTATCTCAATCTGCAAAAAATAATTGGCAAGTTATTATTGACGAACTTAAATCTTGACCACTATGATTACAACTACACCAAACGAATTATTTGCACTTATCAAGGCAAATATTGAGTCGTTTCTCGAGAGTGAACCAAGCGACTTTGAATACAAACCTTATCTTTGGGTATTTGAGGACAATAACGAATTGGAAGCAGATACGTGTGAGGCAGGAGACGAACCTTTTGAAGGTATGTACGAATATGACGACCTTACTTGCACGGATTCGAAAACAGACAAAATAATTCCCGATGCCGACAAGATTTGGAAGATTGTTGACAAGTGGTTCCCTCGCAAACATCCAGAAGTCGCCAACTACAAATTCCCTACAGTTCTGACAGAGGATATTATTATTGACCTCTGCAATCATTTTCGTGATGCAATAGCTGATGGAGACATGCGAGGCGCACCTGACATCAACATACGTTACAGCGTGGGTGATATTCAGTTTTACATTGCCCGTTTAGGTGATTTCTTTTTCTACGAAGATAAAATGTATGTCTTTGATACCAAACCTGCGTGGGAATATCTGCACGAACCGAAGGCAGTTATAGGTGCTTTCGGTCGAGAATTACCTCATCGAGGTTTTGCCCACAAAGTGGCATTCTGTGGCATTCAAACACCATTTATTGACCATGATGGACAGCCCATTTTTACGGGAGATATTTGCAATATTTATCCGGAAGATAATTGGACAAATGAAAGAAACTATCATGTGGTTTCTGCCAATACCTACGAAGGATATGGATTCCCGATGGATAACTGCATGCTCTTATTACAAGACCTGCCGGAACCCCCTAAACGTGTAGGTACTATCTTTTACAAATTGTCGTTTGATAAGATTAAAAATACTTGGGAAGCAGCAGAGGATATTTCTACGATGTGGGGTAATAATCCCGATTTGCAAAAATATTTGGAATGGGGGAAGATAACTCCTAATTTTGATCAAGACGATATGTCATATCTCGTCGTCTCCGCTATCACAGGGCAATTTGATTGGAATATACCGTTTCCCAAAGAACAATCTTATCCTTATTTTGGAAGATCTTCCAAGCGCGTGTCATCGGATAAAATAAACACATTACAAGATAATGAGATTTTTGTGTTTGGTAGCAATAAACAAGGAGCGCATGGTGGCGGTGCGGCTCGGTATGCAGTGGAGCATTTTGGTGCAGAATGGGGTGTGGGAGAAGGATTGACAGGACAATGTTATGCGTTGCCAACTATGGAGGGAGATGCCTCGTTTAGACAAGCTGTTAAAGATTTCTTTGATTGTGCCAAACAACATCCACAAAAGCATTTTTTAGTTACAGCAGTTGGTTGTGGTATTGCAGGATATTCAGTAGAGCAGGTCGCACCTTGGTTCGCACATGCTGTGAATCATCCTAATGTATATCTACCTAAGTCATTTTGGAAAGTTATCAAAGAAAAATATCCATATATAAATTGATCCATTGTACAATGGGCACCCATAGTGCATTAAGGAGATAATATATATATATCTTTGATCCGAAGCAGTATCAAGATGTCAAAGCAGGAATAGAACTATGCAAGCAAGTACCTAAGGATTGCGCGGAACGTTACAACTTACTAGGTGTTTGTAATGAAAAAGGTATAGGAATGCCTAAGGATATCAAAAAAGCCGGAATTATACCAAAAAACGCTTGAGTTAGAAGACAATGAAGTTTTTCAAAAGAACTTGGAACGAGTTAACAAATAAATATGTCTATAATTATCCTACAACCCTAACTGAAGAGGAAAAAGAAATAATTAAAAAATCATAAATAGCCGATTTTTCCTAAATAAGGTAGACAGTTATTTGGGTGGCGTGGGTGGGGTTTAAGAAACCATCGCCACCCACGCCACCTCGCCACCCCATAAACGCTCAAGTAATGCCAATCACCCAATGTGGGTCATGAGACCAATGCGGACATGATTTTCTAAAACTCCTTCCCGCGCACGATAGGGGTTTTAGAAATACACGACCCACATGACCCTAATGTCCGCACCAACCTTTTTCTGTTTTAGACGCAAGTACCGCAAGTACCGCAAGTTGTTTTGTAAACCACATATACATACGCGTGTGAGGATATTTAGTAAAATACTTGCGGAACTTGCGGTACTTGCGGCGTCCTGACTTTTTGACTTTTCCTAAATTAGTTGACACTTTCCTAAAAAAGTAGACGCTGACGCTGACAAACCATAGAGGGAAAGAGAAATTACCCTACTGCTTAAGAAAGGAAGAAAAATAGAGAGAAACGGCGAAAAACTTTCGCCGGAAGGGACAGGGTAATACTAGAGGTGGAGAGGCGGAAGGGCTGAGAGGCGGAACGAAAAGCCGAGATTAAAAATCTCAGCAAAAAACACTGAAAATTTGTATATATCAAAATTTTTTACTAATTTTGCGTTGCAAATTGAAAATCTATATGAAAGCACGACTAACACAAGATTTAATCGAGAAACTTTCCGGACCCATGGGCAGAGAACTTTATGCAAGTAATGCCCCCGGTGAACCCGGATGGGTTATCATCAAGAAAAGACCCGGTCCACGTAACCCAAAAGGCAAACGAAACAAACTATGGGTCATGCCCGAAGGACAAGCCAAAAGTGTGCGTTTGTTTAAAGCCACACAAACACAAGCCTCTGAGGAATACGCCAATCCCGACAAACGCGCTCAGTGGCAAGCAGAATATGTGGCTTGGAAAAGCGAACAAAGACGACACGGAAAAGATGGATATAAATTGAATGGGAAACTCGTGAGGTACTTGTGGGACTACATTAGAATACGCGTACAAGAGCAAAACCGTTCGGTGACGTCTCGGTGATAACAGTTAACAGACTCTTTGAAGTCTGCTATAGAAACCGAGCAGAAACCGAGCAGATACCGAGTAGATACCGAGCAGATACCTTTGTGGTTAGGGGGTTGGAGGCAGGGAGAAGATGAGCAAAATCTAAAAATTTGCACTTCCAGATAGATAAATCTATCTTTTTTCCCTAAAAAACGAAAAAAAATTTGCTCATACCAAATTTTTGTTGTAACTTTGCAGTCCAATTTGTGTAGGTAGGCGTATGCCTGCGCGTGTAAACAATTATAGAGGAGAAATTACAAATGAAAAAACTTTTTCTCATCAGTGCGATGATAATCGCTGTTAATGTGTTGGCTAACGAACAACACGAGTATGTAGATTTAGGTTTGCCCTCCGGAACGAAATGGGCGACGATGAATGTAGGTGCTGATAGCATAGAAGGGATTGGCGCGTTCTTCGCCTTTGGCGACCCTACCCCCGATTATATTACCCCCGGCAAGACTACGGGTTACGAGCGTTCTTTTGACTGGGCTCATTATAGATGGTGTGCTGCGGATGAAAAAGAAGGTGATTTCCGTTATCAGATGACCAAGTATTGTCTCAAATCCGACTATGGTTATAAAGGGTTTGTTGATGGTTTATCCACTCTTTTACCCGAAGACGATGCTGCCACTGTACATTGGGGAGCGCAATGGCGCACACCGACGCTGGACGAATATATGGAATTGGAAAACAATACTACTTTTGAGATGGTGACACAAAAGGGCGTTTATGGTCTTAGAGCGACCAGCCGTGTCCCCGGCTACGAAGATAGGTCTATTTTCTTCCCTTGTGTAGGTGTTCGCGATAGCGGGAATTGGCATTGCTTGGACGCGCACGATACCATTGCCTATTACATGACTGCTACCTTAGAAGAGACCATGTCCTTTAAATGCGATTGTTTCGTTTTTCCTGACGATATATATAATATAATCAGTAACCGTATCTATGGGTCGAATGTACGTCCTGTTTATGTGGATGCCAGCGAACACCGCACCGCAGTGGACCTCGGCCTTTCCTCTCTTTGGTCGGTGGTTAATATCGGTACCACGTTCTTTGACCGTCCCGGATGGTATTTCCCTTGGGGCGAAGCCGAACATGTTTCCGGCAAAGACGCTACATGGGAGAACTATAATTATGGTACCGAAAATAACCTCACCAAATATAACAACAATCCCGATTATGGAATAGTGGACGAGAAAGTGGTCTTAGATATAGACGATGATCCGGCAGCTTATAACTGGGGTGAAGATTGGCATGTGCCCGATACTGCCGATTGGAACGAACTGTACACGCAGTGTACTTGGACATGGACCGAGATGCAGCAATCTTCCGGATATTTGATCCAGAGTAAGGTTCCTGGCTACGAACAGGCACAGCTCTTCCTTCCAACCTCCGGATATCATGAGGAAATCTATTCTGTCAAGTCTAAAACAGATTTCTATTATTTTACCAAATACTTGAACCAAGCCAACCCCAATCAGGCGATCTCCGTTCACTTTTCTCAAACCGCCCCTATGACCATAGGTGCCGAAGACCGTTATCTGGGTTTTGCTTGTCGTCCGGTGAAGACGAAGCCCGGCACAGACCTTCGTCAGATACGAGATACGGCGCCAGGAGGGCTAAACGAGAAACAGAAAACGGGATACAGGAAAGTTTTACAGAATGGTCGATTTGTCATCGAAACCAATGGCGGTTGCTATGACGCATTAGGTCAAAAAGTGAGGTAATTTGCGCGTGTAAGTACAATAATGATGAATAAAAACAACTATTGCGTGATTATGGCAGGCGGCATCGGTAGCCGTTTTTGGCCATTTAGTACCAACCAACGTCCTAAGCAATTCCTAGATTTCTTTGGCACAGGACGCAGTCTGTTACAGATGACCATCCAACGATTCCGTTCGTTGGTTCCAATTGAACATATCTTGATTGCTACCAACGTTGCCTACAAAGCCCAAATATTAGAACAAATACCCGAACTCAAACCCGAACAGATCCTCTGCGAACCGGCTCGACGAAACACTGCCCCCTGTATCGCGTATGCCATGGCGAAGATAAGAGCAAAAGTGGAAAGTGAAAGTGAAAAGAGAATAAGGGTAATCGTGGCGCCTTCCGACCACTTGATCTTGGACGAAGCGGAGTTCCAGCGCGTGGTGGGACAAGCCCTCGACTTTGTGGGAGAAAACGACGCCCTTGTGACGTTAGGCATGAAACCAACACGACCCGAGACAGGGTATGGATATATAAAGTTTAGAGTGGAGAGTTTAGAGTGTAGAGGAGTGGAGAGCTTAGAGTGTAGAGAAGAAAGTCACGTGAAGAAAGTAGAGAAGTTTACAGAGAAGCCGGATCTGGAAACGGCAAAACAGTTTGTGGCAAGTGGGGACTATCTTTGGAATGCAGGAATCTTCATCTGGAACCTACACTCTATCGAACAAGCTTTCCAAAACTACCTACCCGAAGTATATGACCTCTTTGCCAAAGGACTACCCGTCTTAGGCACCCCGCAAGAGGACATGTTTATCCAAACCCACTTCCCCCTCTGCCCCAACATCTCGATAGACTACGGCATCATGGAGAAAGCCCAAAACGTGTATGTGATCCCTGCTGACTTCGGTTGGAGCGACCTCGGCACATGGGGATCCCTCTATGCCTTAAGCGAAAAATCAGAAGATGGCAATGTTGCCCTGCACGGACAAGTGAAGTTTTATAATGCACATGGCAATATAGTGGCATTAGAGGCGGAGAGGCAGAAAGGCGGAGAGGCGGTAAAGTATGTGGTGGTGGAAGGAGTGGATGATATGATTATTGCGCAGGCAGGGGGAGTGCTACTCGTTTGTAAACAACAAGATGAACAACAAATACGCCAATTTGTAAACGATTATGAGTTACTTAAACTTTGATAAGACGTTATTGGTCAATTTAGAGCGTTCGCTGAGTAAAGAGATCTTGCGAACGAATCGTGCGGGCGTGTACAACGCCACCACATTGGTGGACTGCAATACCCGTAAGTACCACGGACAATTAGTGATGCCTATTCCCGAAGTGGGACCGGACAACTATGTACTGCTTTCTTCGTTAGACGAGACAGTCATCCAACATGGAGCGCAATTCAATCTCGGTATTCACAAATACAGCGATATGTTTTCGCCTAACGGACACAAGTATATTCGTCAATTTGAGTGCGAATCGGTAACCAAAACAACCTATCGTGTGGGGGGCGTTATCCTAACCAAAGAGCGTTTACTCGTTAGTTTTGAACCGCGTGTGCTGATTCGTTATACCCTCGTGGAGGCGGGTTCGCCAACGGTATTGCGTTTCAAGCCATTCCTTGCTTTCCGTAGCGTCAACACGTTGACCAAAGCCAACGGACAAGCCTCCACAGACATGGACGACTGCGAAAACGGTAAAGTGAACAGAATGTATCCGGGCTTCCCGTCTTTGTATATGCAGTTCAGCAAGAAGATGGAGTACCATCATGACCCACAATGGTACAAAGATATAGAGTATCCCAAAGAGCAAGAGCGCGGATACGAATACAAGGAAGACCTGATGGTCCCCGGATATTTCGAGGTACCCATGCGGCAAGGCGAGAGTATTGTTTTCTCGGCAGGTGTGAGCGAAATCAAACCAAGCACCCTAAAGACTTTGTGGAACAAAGAGGTCGGGCATCGTATAGACAAGACCTCGATGTTCGATTGCTTGCGTAATGCTGCCTCTCAGTTCTATAAACGTGTAGGGGACAAGTGCTATCTATTAGCCGGCTATCCTTGGTTCCACGCCACCGCCCGAGAGGAGTTTTTTGCTACACCCAGTTGTACACTTGATATCGACCGTCCCGAATATTGGGAAGCCATCATGGATCGCACAGCCGTTCCGCTCGTGCAATCCATAGTGGAGAGTGGAGAGTGGAAAGTGGAAAGTGAATTGCAAGGACTGGACGAGCCGGATGCATTGTTGTGGCTCGTTCGGGCATTCCAGAAATATGCACATAAATATACACCCAAACAAGCTGCGGAACGTTATGGCGCTTTGTGTATAGCCATTGTTGATCTGTATCGTAAACAGCGTCATCCACGCGCTTTTGTGCATCAGAATAATCTGCTGTGGACGGACGGAACCCAACGCCCAGCTACTTGGATGGCGGCTACCGAGAATGGTTGTCCTATCACGCCTCGTACAGGGTATATCGTAGAGATTAATGCACTATGGTACAACGCCCTTCGTTTCACTGCCGAACTGCAACGCGAGTTAGGCAAAGAGATGGCAGCAGACTTGATGGAGTACCAAGCCGAGATAGCCAAAGACGCTTTTGTAAAGACGTTCTGGAATGGGGTATATCTGAATGACTACGTCATTGACGATTACGCGAATAATGAAGTCCGCCCGAACCAGATTTGGGCAGTATCGTTACCTTATTCACCACTCGATAAGCACCAAGCAAAAGCCGTTGTAGATATTTGTACGAAGGAGTTATTGACCCCTCGCGGTTTGCGTACACTTTCGCCTAAGAGCGGAAACTATCGTCCTGTATATATCGGTGGCGAACAGGAGCGTAATCGCAACTACCATAATGGTCCCGTTTGGCCTTATACGATTGCGGCTTACGCAAGAGCCTACATGAACGTGTACAAGCACAGCGGACTTGGGTTTATGGAGAGGATGTTAGTCGGTTTTGAGGAAGAAATGACGGAATTAACCATCAGCACGCTCAGCGAGTTATACGATGGCAATCCTCCCTACAAAGGTCATGGCGCGATGAGTTATGCACCGAGTGTGGCTGCGGTAATCAGTGTGTTAGATACGATGAAAAGATACGAAACAATATGAGAGCATTAATGTTTGGTTGGGAGTTTCCTCCCCATATTTTAGGTGGTTTAGGTACCGCCAGTTATGGTCTGACCCGTGGAATGGCTCAGCAAGAAGACATGCAGATCTTATTCGTTATCCCACGTCCGTGGGGAGATGAAGATCAATCGTTCTTGCGTATTATTGGTGCGAACAGTGTTCCTGTGCCGGGAAGGGGCTGTATCGAGTTCTCGGGTCGTTACCCCGATAACTTAGTAGAGGAGATTGGCAACTACGAACAAGTAGGGCGCGAACTGGCTTATCGGGAGCAGTTTGATATCATCCATTCGCACGATTGGTTGACCTATCCCGCCGGTATCGCTGCCAAGCAAGTGAGTGGTAAGCCGTTGGTGATCCATGTTCATGCTACGGATTTTGACCGCAGCCGCGGCAATGTCAATCCTACCGTGTATGCCATTGAGCGTAGAGGAATGGACATGGCAGACCACATCATGTGCGTGAGCAACTTAACGCGCCGAACGGTGATTGAGAAATATGGTCAAAACCCTGCTAAAGTCAGTACGGTACATAATGCGGTTGAACCATTGGAGCACCCCGAAGAGTTTGTTAAGCACCCTCGCAAAGATAAGTTGGTAACGTTCCTCGGTCGTATCACAATGCAGAAAGGTCCCGAATACTTCGTTGAGGCTGCGGCACGTGTGCTTGCCAAGACGGATGGTGTTCGTTTTGTGATGGCGGGTTCGGGCGATAAGATGCACGAGATGATTGAACTTGTTGCTAAACGCGGTATCGCGGATAAGTTCCACTTCCCCGGGTTTATGCGGGGCAAACAGGTGCAAGAGATTCTGGCAGACTCAGATGTGTATATTATGCCGTCCGTGAGTGAACCCTTCGGTATCTCTCCGCTGGAGGCGATGCAGGTGGGTTGCCCGTCGATTATCTCTCATCAATCGGGTTGTGCGGAGATATTGACACACGCCATTAAAACCGACTATTGGGATATAGACGCGATGGCAGACGCTATCTATGCCATCGTTAAGTATCCGGCTATGTATAAGTCTTTGCATACCTTAGGACAAGACGAAGTGAATGCTATCCGTTGGTACGATGCAGGACTGAAAGTTCGCGCAATTTATAATAAAGTGTTAGGCTTATGAAAAATATTTGTTTATGTGTGCAAATGCACGCACCCTATCGATTAAAACGTTATCGTTTCTTTGATATTGGTCAAGACCATTACTATTATGATGACATGCAGACGGACGAGTACGTTAGTTGGCTTGTACGCGAATCGTACCTCCCTTTGTGTCAAACAATCAGCGAGATGATTCGCCTCAGTAAAGGTAAGTTCCATTGTGCCATCAGTGTTTCGGGTACATTGCTTGAGAGTTTTGAGCAGTTCAGTCCCGAGATGATTGATGTGCTCAAAGCGTTGGCAGACACTAAGTGTGTGGAGTTTTTGGCTACACCCTTTGCTTATTCGATGGCTTGCGTATATAACGAGAACGAGTTTCTTGACCAATTAGACAAACAGGCTGCTATCATTAAGAGTCTGTTTGGTGTACAACCTACTACGGTTTGGAATACGGAGTTACTCTATTCAGACGATATCGTTCCTGCCTTGGCTAAACAAGGGTACAAAGTCATCATGACCGAAGGAGCGAAGCATATTTTGGGAAGTAAGTCCGCTAATCAAGTCTATCAGTCTGTAGTCAATACGAAAGTCAAAGTGCTTCTGCGTAATGCTGAATGGAGTGATACTCTTTCGTTCCATTTCTCCGATCCTTCGTGGGGAACGTATCCCATGGATGCAGAGAAGTACGCAAACATGCTTCAGCAGTTGCCCGAAGAGGATGGGGTGGTGAATATCTGGTTGGGTGCGGAAGCGTTCGGTATCAACCAACGAGCCGAGACGGGTATCTTCGAGTTCTTGAAAGCTCTGCCCTATTATGTGCTTGAGCGCGAAATGGGTTTTGTTACTCCTGCAGAAGCCGCGAAGAAAGCCGCGAAAGATGTCATCAGTGCGTCCTATCCGTTGACGTGGAGTGGCGAGGCAAAAGACCTTAGCGTATATATGGGCAATGACCTACAGCAAGAGGCTTTGCAGAAACTCTATGCTGTAGCAGAGCGTGTTCGCTTGTGTTCGGATAAACGGCTCAAGAGCGATTGGTCGCGTCTGCAAGATGTCAACTATTTCCATTTCATGAACCACATTGACCAAGGAGCTACGCAGTACGAATCGGCTTACGATGCGTTCATCAATTACATGAATATCTTATCGGACTTCTTGCAACTGGTAGAGGAGCAATATCCAACGACTATCGAGAACGAGGAGTTGAACGAACTACTTAAGACTATCCGTAATCAAGAGAAAGAGATTGCGTTACTAAAAAAGAAAAAGTAATCGGATTTGCGCCTTCGTTGTGTTAACATATTGCTTCTGTGCCTCCTTGTTTTGGCCAGTCCTATAGCCGCCAAAAAGACGGCCAAGGCTCGTATTAAGACTTGGCAGTTGGCAGACCTTACCTCTTTGCCCGATACGGTACCGGTGGATACGAATTACTTGAACACTCCTTTGCGGAGCGTGCTCAACGATTTCTCGATATCGAACGTGTGGAATGGTAATAACGTGTCTCCTGTTCAGTCGCGTCTATGGTTCCAAAACCAACACAAGATAGATGATGTGTTTGGGTCGCAGTATCAGCCTTATACCATCACCCCACAGGATGTTCAGTTTTATAACACAACCGTCCCCTATTCCAAGATTGGGTATAAACGTAGTTTCCTTCAAGGTCACGAGGAGAATGAAATCAATTTCCTCTTTACGGGAAATATCAATAAGCGTGTTAACCTTGGTGTAGAGATTAATTTCTTGAAAGGTTATGGTCATTACACTACGCAAGAGGGCAAACTGGTTAATGGAGCCGTCTTTGGTAGTTATGACGGGCAAGTATATAGTTTGAGTGCCGGGGTAACGTTTAATACATTAAGTAACTTTGAGAATGGTGGTGTGCAACATGTGGAGGATTTGACAAGTGATCTGCTTCCGGAGGATCTCCCCACTCGCTTACAAGGAATGTCGGGATATAACTATATATCCGGCTTCTTGCACCATGGGTATCATTTGTGCATTGATCATAAACACACGGAATCCATTGAACGCGAGAACGGGTTTGGAGAAAAAGAGATGGTGGACACGGTTATCGTAGAGAAGATCCCAATGATGACGTTTGCTCATACGTTTGAGACCACCAACTCTATTCATCGCTATATCGAACAGCAAGCCAAACAAGGTTTTTTCCCGGATATCTATATCAATCCCACTCGGACACACGATACCACAAACGTTTTAACCATCCGTAACACACTCTCTGTTACGTTTGAGGAGGTTTTTAATACCAAGTTGCGTTTTGGTGCAATGGTATATGCACGCAACGAGTGTCAACGATTCGTTATTCCGCAACAAAAAGGAGATGGGTTTGGTTTGGCGGAAGTTAATAATCCTGTGTCTAATATGAGTGCCCTATCCCTGCAATTGCTCAATGATACCCTTTCTCAAGACCAATGGACCAATAACACGTTTGTGGGGGGTGCCATTTACAAGAGGTTAGGACGTTTGATCTTCTACGAAGCAGGAGGAGATGTGTGTTTGATAGGTTACAAGTTGGGACAGTTTCATGTTCGTGGACAAGTGGATGCGATATTTAAGTTAGGAAAAGACACCATGGATATAACCGGTCGGGTACGTTTTGGGAACGAGGCGGTATCTTATTACTTGCAACATTTCCGGTCCAATCACTATGTGTGGGATAATAACTTCACCAAACCTTTGAGCCTGAAGGTGGAAGGGGTGGTTCGTTATCCAACGCAATGGGTTAAACCGGCGGTGAATATCGGCTTTGAAAACCGAACAAACCACATCTATTTCGATGCAGCAGATGGGTGTCCACATCAGATGAACGGGAATATTCAAGTTTTCTCAGCGGATATCCAATGTGACTTGACCACTCCGTGGGTGAACTTAGAGAATCATGTGGTTTATCAAACCTCTTCCTCGCGTGAGATACCCGTTCCGATGTTTACCCTCTATCATAACTTGTATTATCATGGTACGTGGTTTAAGGCATTAGATGCACAGATAGGTGTTGATTTCCGCTATTTTACTCTGTATAACTCGCCCGTCTTAAATCCCGCCATAGGTCAGTTTTGTGTACAAGAGCAAGGCAAAGAAGTTGCCATTGGCGATTATCCCGTACTCAATGTGTATGCGAACTTCTACGTGCGCCTACTGCATTTGAAGTTCTTTGCTCAATATTCGCATTTCAATTATTCATTTATGCGTCAAACAGGAAAATATTTGTTAATGCCTTCTTACCCCATGGAGCATGATGTGTTCCGTGCCGGTTTAGCTTGGCATTTTTATAGATAAGATTATGCCATTAACAGTTAGATTGAATAAGATTCTCATTTACGCTCAACAAGAAGCAGAGCGTTTGCAAAATCCGCAAGTGCAGTCAGAGCACTTACTCTTAGGTATCTATCGCCTTGGCGAAGGAACGGCCTACGATCGGTTAGTGCAGTTAGGATGCAACCTTGCGCAAGTTAAGGAACATTTAGACACCGCGTTAGAAAGAAACTCTTCGAATGTGCTTCAACCGGCTACTCGCAGTAGTCAGGTGGAGCGTATCCTGCGTATTGCCGATACCGAAGCCAAAACGTCTCGGGAAGAGGCTGTAGGGAGCATCCACCTTTTGCTCGCCATCCTGCGTGAACACATCAATCGTGCAGCGGCTTATTTAGAGTCTGAATGGGGGATTACCTACGAGAGTGTGTCACAAACGCAACCTCATGTTGCTCAACCTACCCAAGCGTCTGCATTAGAGGCGGATGCTGTAGAGGATAATTCCGAACAAACGCCTCCTAAGACATTTGGTTCTCAACGCTCTAATAGTGCCACTCCTTCGCTCGATAAGTACGGTAAAGACTTGACTCGTCAAGCTCAAGCGGGAGAATTAGACCCTGTTGTAGGACGCGACGAAGAGATAACACGTGTTTTGCAGATATTAGCAAGACGCAAAAAGAATAACCCTGTTCTCATCGGAGAACCGGGGGTAGGAAAGTCCGCTATTGTAGAAGGACTGGCATTGCGTATTCAATCCGGACAAGCCGAAGCGCTGAATGGCAAGCGTATAGTTATTCTTGATATCGCTTCTATGGTAGCAGGAACAACGTATCGAGGACAGTTCGAGGAGCGAATCAAAAAAGTGATTGAGGAACTTAATAAACACAAGGAGATTATCCTCTTCATTGATGAGATACACACGATCATAGGAGCCGGTAATGCACAAGGTTCGCTTGATGCGGCAAATATTCTCAAACCCGCGTTAGCTCGTGGAGAAATACAGTGCATCGGTGCAACCACGATAGAGGAGTATCGTAAGTCCATTGAGAAAGATGGGGCGTTGGAGCGTCGTTTCCAAAAAGTGATGGTTCAACCCTCCGGTTTAGAAGAAACCCTACATATCTTAGAGCGATTGAAAGTGCCTTATGGTGATTATCACCATGTGCATTATACCAAAAACAGCCTGCGTGCTTGTGTCACCCTCTCCGATCGTTACCTCACCGACCGCGCTTTCCCTGACAAAGCCATTGATGTGATGGACGAAGCCGGTGCTCGCAAACATAGTGCAGGAGAGATACAAGAGGTAACGGAAGCAGACATTGAGGCGGTGGTGTCCATGATGTCGGGCATTCCGATGGAGCGCGTTCAAGTGGGAGAGAAGGAGCGTTTATTAAGTATGGAAGAACACCTCAAAACCAAAGTGATAGGACAAGACGAGGCTATTTCTACTCTTGTTAAAGCGATTCAGCGTTCTCGCTTAGGTCTGCGCGATCCCAAACGCCCCATCGGCAGTTTCTTCTTCTTAGGTCCGACGGGAGTAGGTAAGACTTATCTGGCTCAGTGCCTGGCAGAGGAGATGTTTGGAACCAAAGATGCGGTTATTCGTTTTGATATGAGTGAGTACATGGAGAAACATACAGCATCTCTATTGGTGGGTGCTCCTCCGGGATATGTGGCATACGAGGAGGGCGGTAAGTTGACGGAAGCGGTTCGTCGCCAACCTTATTCTATCATCCTCTTTGATGAGATAGAAAAAGCTCATTCTGATATTTTTAATATTCTCCTACAAGTGTTAGACGAAGGTCGTTTGACGGATCGTCAAGGTAGGATGATAGATTTTAAGAATACCATTATCATCTTTACCTCGAACGTAGGCACCCGTACTTTGCGCGACTTCGGACACGGAGTGGGATTTGATGACCCTATCCAAGACGAGAAGACCGCTAAACAAATGCTGCTTAAAGCACTTGAAAAAACGTTTGCTCCGGAATTCTTAAACCGTATAGACCAAGTCATTACTTTCCATCAATTGGATATGGTATCCCTTCGTAAGATTTTAGACCTTGAGTTACAGGCTTTGGAAAATCGATTGCAACAACAAGACCTCAAACTCGATATCAGTGATCAAGTGAAGGTGGAGTTGCTATCCAAGACGCAAACGAAAGATTTTGGAGCACGTCCTATTCGCCGATCTATACAGACCTATTTGGAGGATAAGATAACAGAACAACTTTTAGGAAAACGAAAAATAAAAACTATAAAAATACAAACACTATGACTATTGAAGTAACGGACGCTAACATCCAATCTTTGTTAGCAGAGAACCAACCATTAGTGGTTGATTTTTGGGCCCCTTGGTGTGGACCATGTAAGATGATGCTCCCTATTGTGGACGAGATTGCCAATGATTATGAAGGGAAGGTAAGAGTAGGTAAACTCAATGTGGATGAGAACCCAAATGTCTGTGAGCAATTCCAGATTATGAATATCCCAACGATGCTCTTCTTTAAGAACAGCGAATTGGTAGATCGTCATGTGGGTGCTTGTCGTAAAACGGATTTAGAGGTGAAAGTAAATGCCCTACTATAAAAAAAGTCACACTTTTTAGGCATAAAATTTGCATATATGCAAATATTTTTGTAATTTTGTGCGCTTTTTCCTAAATTAGGAAAAGAAGGTATCGTTATGATGGGGTCTGGTAGCTCAGTTGGATAGAGCAACAGCCTTCTAAGCTGTGGGTCCCGGGTTCGAATCCCGGCCGGATCACTTAATTAAAATAAGGAGATGGATTTATGCGTCAATTAAAAATTACAAAGTCGATTACAAACCGCGAATCGGCTTCGTTGGATAAGTATTTGCAAGAGATTGGTCGCGAGGACCTTATTTCTGTAGATGAAGAGGTGGAACTGGCTGCTCGTATTCGTCAAGGGGATGCTAACGAGCGTAAAAAAGCGTTGGAGAAGTTAACCTGTTCCAACCTTCGTTTCGTGGTATCGGTAGCCAAACAATACCAAAACCAAGGACTATCTTTGCCTGACCTGATTAATGAGGGGAACTTAGGGTTAATCAAAGCTGCGGAGAAATTTGATGAGACCCGTGGATTTAAGTTTATTTCTTATGCTGTATGGTGGATTCGTCAATCCATCCTGCAAGCTTTGGCTGAGCAATCTCGTATCGTTCGTTTGCCATTGAACCAAGTGGGTTCGCTCAACAAGATTAACAAAGCCTACCAACGTTTTGAGCAAGAGCACGAGCGCAAGCCTTCGGCTGAAGAGTTGGCAGAGGAGTTAGATATTCCTGTTGATAAGATTGCGGACACGTTGAAGATGTCGGGTCGTCATGTTAGTGTAGATGCTCCTTTCGTAGAAGGTGAGGATAACTGTTTGATAGACGTTATGCCTAATGAGGATTCGCCTAATGCGGATAGAGGATTGATCAATGAGTCTCTTGCTACGGAGATAGATCGCGCGTTAGGACAACTCACCCCACGTGAGGCAGACATTCTTAAGCAGTTCTTTGGTATTGGCTGTCCTGAAAAAACGTTGGAAGAGATTGGTCTTGAATTGGGATTAACAAGAGAACGTGTTCGTCAAATTAAAGAGAAAGCGATCAGGCGGCTCAACAGCAGTCCGCGTAGTCGTATTCTTAAAACATATTTAGGTTAATGAAACGCAATATAGCTATCGTAGCCGGTGGAGATAGTTCCGAATATGAAGTATCCCTACGTAGTGCAGCAGGCATTGATTCGTTCTTAGATAAGGAGCGATACAATGTCACCATCATCAGTCTTAGACGCCACGATTGGCAGGTGATTAGTGAATGGCGGATGAAAGATGGACAAATGGAGATTGTTTCAACCTTACCTCTCGATAAGAACGATTTCTCATACCTTAAGGATGGACAGAAAATCCGCTTTGAGTTTGCATATATCACGATTCATGGTACTCCGGGAGAGAATGGGTTGTTGCAAGGATATTTTGATATTATGGGTATTCCGTATTCTTGTTGTGGGGTGCTGGCTGCGGCGCTGACGTTTAACAAGTTTGCTTGCAATCATTATCTTCAAGACTTTGGCATCAACATCTCTCCCAGTATTCTCCTGCGTAAAGCAGAGCCACGTCCTTCGGCACAACAAGTGGTGGATAAAGTTGGGTTACCTTGTTTCATCAAGAGTAACGTGGGGGGTAGTTCGTTTGGATGCACAAAAGTGAAAACAATCAACGACGTGGATGACGCTATTGATATTGCTTTTAAGGAGGGTAACGAAGTCATTTGCGAAGCGTTCATGAAAGGAACGGAAATAACGTGCGGCGTATATAAAACCAAAAATAAAGCGGTAGCCTTCCCTATTACAGAGGTGGTAACAAAGAATGAGTTTTTTGACTATGACGCTAAATATAAGGGGCAAGTGGACGAGATAACGCCGGCTCGTATTCCTGATGAAGTTCGAGATAAGGTGCAAGCACTAACCTTGCATATTTATGATATCTTAGGTTGTCATGGTATTATTCGAACGGATTATATCTTAACGGAGGGTTGGAAGATTAACTTGCTTGAGATTAACACCACACCGGGAATGACTGCCACCTCGTTCATTCCTCAGCAAGTGAAAGCGGCCGGGTTAGATATTAAACAAGTGCTAACGGAAATCATTGAAGATACACTCAACTAATGCTTGATATTCAGTCTTATATTGCTCGTTTAGATTGGCATCGCGAACCTGTCGGACTCTATGCTCCTATTGAATATGCTTTAGAAGGGGGCGGTAAACGTTTGCGTCCCACGTTGGCTTTGTTGGCGTGCGAGTTGTGTGGGGGTGAGGCCGAGCAAGCCGTTCCGGTAGCGTTGGCGTTAGAGGTATTTCATAATTTCACCCTTTTACATGATGATGTGATGGATCACGCCTCTGTTCGTAGAGGTCGCCCTTCTGTGAATAAACAGTTTGGGGATAATACCGCTATTCTGTCGGGTGATGAGATGATCATTGAAGCTTATAAACTTCTTCAAACATATAAGCCAACAATGCTATCTGCCTTACTTCCTGTCTTTAATAAGATGGCTTCTGAAGTTTGCGAAGGACAGCAATACGATTTGGATTTTGAGACATTAGATATTGCTAAGGTAAGCAAGGAGAATTATATGAATATGATTCGCCTCAAGACCTCTGTCTTATTAGCTGCAGCCCTACAGTTAGGTGCTATTGTGGCTGGTGCGTCTAAACAAGAGCAAGAACATTTATATGAAGTAGGTGTTCACCTCGGATTGGCTTTCCAAATACAGGATGATGTCCTTGATGTTTATGGAGACGAGGCAACGTTTGGCAAAGCAATAGGGGGAGATATTTGTGAAGGTAAAAAAACCTTCGTCTTCTTGGCTGCCTGGGATAGGGGAACAGAGGAAGATCAACGTGCATTAAGTCAAGCCATGGCTTTGCCGTCAACTACACCGCAGGAGCGTCAGCATAAGATAAGCGAGGTCACCTTATTATATAATCGCCTGCGCGCGCGTGAAGAAGCAATCGCCCTTATTGAACAACACACCCAGCAAGCGATAGACCTTCTTGCCAGTTTCCCCGAAAGGCAGGCAAGACAAATTTTGAACGCGCTGGCGCAACAACTACTACATCGTCAATCATAAAGCAAACACTGATTTATGCCCTATAGGAGATTACCCAATACAGACCAAGCGCGTTTGTCAGCATTACAACAAGCCGTGCAACGAGCGAGCGAAGCGGATTATACAGAGCAAGTGCTCGATTTCCAGACTTCGCAAGAGGCACAACGTGTCTTGATACAGTTTGAGATGTTGGTCAACCAATATCGTAATCATCGACAGAACAAGGTGACCGCAAATAAGGAGTATCGTCGTATTGTTCAAAAGGCGCGAATGTATATCTCTCATTTCATACAAGTATTGAACTTGGCGGTGATACGGGGTGAGATAAAAAGAGATTATAAAGCGTTGTATGGGTTAGATGCGAATAGCCATGTTGTGCCCGAATTATCTTCTGAGGAAGATCTGCTGTTTTGGGGTGAACAGATTATTAAAGGAGAAAACGAACGAATTGCGAATGGTGGTTTCCCGATCTATAATCCTACAATAAACAAGGTGAAAGCGTATTTTGATACTTTTAAGGAGGAACAAGTGACGCATTCGTTTCACAAAAAGAGTACGTGTAGAGTCTATGAGAATGTGGAACAACTGCGCAAACAAGCAGATGAACTGATTATTCGCATTTGGAATCAAGTAGAAAACTATTACAAAGATCAACTTCCATTTGCCAAGTTAAATCTTTGTAAACAATATGGTCTTATATATTATTATCGCACCGGCGAGAAACATTTGTCTTCGGCAACGGATAACGCATTAGCACGAAAACGTGCCAGTCAGACTACAATCCAATGGATTTAGTGGGGGTTAAGACGGCATCTAAACGAGTGTCTAACAAACCGTGAGGAATGGAAGATTTGTGTATTTGGAAGTCGTATCCAACACCTAATTTGAATGCTTTGGGATGAAGACGTAAGAATTTATCGTAGAAGCCTCCGCCTCGACCTAAACGATAGCCTTTGTGGTCAAACGCAACCCCAGGTACTATGATGAGGTCAATCGTTCCCTTATAAGGTTCCGTTGTGGGTTCATTAACACGATATTTGCCATGATGCATCTTTTCTTCTCCCTCGTAAGGATGCGCTTTCATACAATGGCGATGCGTGACGGGAAGAAGTATGATTTTTTGATCCTTGAATTGGTCTAATAATCCGGATAAATCAATCTCGTTATGAATAGGGGAATAGAGCAACACTGAATGGGCTTGTTGGAATTGCGGCAATTCGGTAATGCGACGAATAAGAGTTTGTGCATCTTGACTGGCTTTGTTTTTGTCATAGATACGACGACGTTGTTCAAAGATGCCCCTTAAAGTTCGTTTTTGTTTGCGCAAACGAGAGAACGGAAGGGCTGCAATTAGGTCATGAATTTGTCCGGCAAAAAGCATAATAATAAGGTTTATAATTAACAATAAAGACACTGTGTCTTTGTAATCGACTACAAAAGTACAAAATTTTTTGCACATGAGCAAGAAAAATCGTAAAAATTATATTAATTTGCCCCTAATAGGAAGCATTATGGCTTTCTTATTGCTTTTTTCGTGCAATGATAACTCTAATAACAAGCCGGTCACCTCTTCGGTTGCTCAACTTACGTCTATGCGATTTATGCCCCAAGATTCTTTCCCGGGATTAGCCGCAGCCACGTTCCGTATTGATGAAGGATTGGATACGGGTAGGGTGTATAATGTGGACTCTATTTTATACGGCACACCCATCAACAAGGTTGTTCCTCGTTTCACATACGGAGCCACTCCGGGTTCGGTTACTTTGCACATGAGTAATCCCGATACAACCATCTATCTTACAGGTTCGGATACCATTGATTTTACAAGACAACCAATGTTCCTTTCCATTAAATCTTCCGATGGTACGAACACGAAGGTGTATAGCATCAAAGTCACAGTACACCAAGCCGATCCTGATTTGTTTTTATGGGAGCAACTCACCGACCATATTTATACTCCCGATCCGGATGGTAGTGAACAACAAGCTTTCTTTCTTGCTAACCAACTATGCCTTATGGTTAATAACGGATTCTCAAATAGGTTTTTCACCTCCACTGATGGCGTGCAGTGGTCGGGGCCTTTCACTCCGAACGGGCTACCCGAGAATTGCAATGTGAGAGCTATTTTGGCGGATACCACTACCATGGAAGCATATTATTTAGATGAGAACATTTTGTATATTGCTTCTACACCTGACCAATGGGAGGCAGTAGAGCAGGAGGGTGATTTCACGCCGATAACCATGCTTATGAGTTTTAATCAACAGATATGGGCTGTCGTGAAGGATAAGGAAGATCAACTGCGTATAGCATTCTTAGGAGATGATGACCAATTGGTTATTGCTGATTATTTGGATCCATTGTCTGAAGATTTTCCAATAAGCTCATTTGCGGTGGCACATTTCCAGCGTGTAGAACGGTTGGAAAGGGTGATTATCGTTGGTGGTTTTTCGCAATATGGTAAAAGTTTGAATAGCCGTTGGAGCATTGAATATTCGACTGCTTCGGGATACCGAATTAAGAATTTCTCTATAGAGAAACCTACGTTTACCTCTTTGACAGGTGCCTCCGTTGTTTGGTATGGCAATGCCCTCTATCTCTTTGGAGGAGTGGACGATAAGATGCACTTCCAACAACCCATCCTATATAGCATTGATGAAGGAATGAATTGGGAGGTGCCCGATAGCACAAAAAACCAACTCCCCCAATCTTATAAGACTCGACAAAAACAGTCCGTCTTCGTCTATAATAATAACATCTATCTTATAGGAGGCAGTTACCTCAACACCACCTTTGCAGATGTACATAAAGGACGACTAAACTCCATCGATTGGGAAAAACGCGACTAAAAATCAGCAATCACAAATCAGCAATCACAAATCACAAATAATTATAATATGATGACAATTTCCAATTACAAGTTTGCCGGCAAAAAGGCAATCGTTCGCGTGGACTTCAATGTTCCATTGGATGAGAATGGTATTATCACGGATGACACTCGTATTCGTGGCGCTCTGCCAACCCTCAAACACATCCTTAATGAAGGAGGTGCTTTGATTATTATGTCCCACCTGGGTAAGCCCAAGGGTAAACCCGCGGCTAAGTACAGTCTATCGCAAATCGTAGATGCTGTTTCAAAAGCATTAGGTGCAAATGTTCAGTTCGCTCAAGATTGTGCAAAAGCCAAGGCACAAGCTGATGCCCTCAAGTCGGGTGAAGTACTCCTGCTTGAGAACCTTCGTTTCTATGCAGAAGAGGAGGGTAAACCGACCGATATCGAAAAAGAAGATCCTCGCTATGAAGAAGCTAAGAAAGAAATGAAAGCCAAACAGAAAGAGTTTGCTAAAACACTCGCTTCTTATGCCGACTGCTATGTAAACGATGCATTCGGTACGGCTCACCGCAAACATGCTTCTACCGCAGTTATCGCTGACTACTTTGACCAAGACAATAAGATGCTCGGTTTCCTGATGGAGAAAGAAGTAGAGGCTGTGGATAATATTCTCAAGAACATTCGTCGTCCCTTCACCGCTATTATGGGTGGATCGAAAGTTTCTACGAAGATTGGTATCATCGAGAACCTCATGAATAAGGTAGATAACCTAATCCTTTGCGGTGGAATGACCTACACGTTCGCCAAAGCACAAGGAGGTCAGATTGGTGACTCTATCTGCGAAGATGATAAACTCGACCTCGCTCTCGATATCTTAGCTCAAGCTAAGGCTAAAGGCGTGAACCTTGTCCTTGGTACGGATTCCGTTATTGCGGACGCTTTTACGAACGAGGCTAACACTCAAATCAGTGATAGTAAGTCTATTCCTGCCGGATGGCAAGGTATGGATGCCGGACCTAAGAGTCGTGAAGCTTTTGCTAAAGCCATTGAGGGTGCTAAGACTATCCTTTGGAATGGTCCTGCAGGTGTGTTTGAGTTTGAGAACTTCACGACCGGTAGTAAAGCTATCGCAGAAGCTATCGCTTCCGCTACTGACAAAGGCGCTTATTCGCTCATTGGTGGTGGTGACAGTGTCGCTTGTATCAATAAGTTTGGTATGGCTGATCGTGTTAGTTATATATCCACCGGAGGTGGCGCTCTACTTGAGGCTATCGAAGGTAAAGTATTACCCGGCGTTGCAGCCATTAAAGGAGAATAATTATGGAAATTTCTGGAAAAATCATTCAAAAACTACCCCTCCAAGAGGGTACTGGCCGTAATGGCAATCCTTGGAAGTCCCAGTCGGCAGTTCTTGAGACGCAAGACCAATATCCGCGTAAGGTATGTTTTGAAGTCTTTGGAGAAGACCGTATTAACAATAACCCCTTCGAAGTGGATGATGTGGTTACCATCAGTTTTGATATTGACAGCCACGAGTTCAATGGTCGTTGGTACACCTCTATCCGCGCCTATCGCGTACAGAAAGGTCTTCCTGAGCAAGCTGCTCCCGCAGCCGCTCCGGCTCCGGCAGCAGCTCCTATGGCAGACGCTGCCCCGGCGAACACCACTCCGTTTGATGCTTCAGCGAATGATGAATCAACCGATCTTCCGTTCTAACAATGCGAATACGAAACGTCATCTTATGGGTGATTCTTACCCTTCTTTTAGTGGCAGGCACCATCACGTGTGTCTGCCGCTGGAAGGTTTGGTTTAATAACCCGCCCGAACCAATATGGGAAGAGCCAATGCGTCCCTACCATTTCCAAACATTTGGGTTGGACGAATTACCCCAATTTGTACGGGTAGATTCGTTATGGTACGACCTCCAAGAGCCGGATACGTTCCGTCTTCTTCTCCTTGGCGATGTGCATAATGACATTTCCCACGAGAGGTATCTGTCCTTAGGTCAATATCCGAACTTAGATGCTTATGCCCAACTGGGGGATTGGATGGAGCGAGGATACACTTACTATGCCCAACAACTGGTTAAGGACTTGGAAGGAACCCGTTTAGAGACCCTGCCTGTCATGACGACTCCCGGCAACCATGAGTACCATAAAGGACTTATTCGCCATCTTCCTTACTTGTGGTATTCGATGTTTCGTAACCCCATCAATGGACCTTCTAACGGATTAGGTTCTACCTATTATGTCGATTTTCGCTACTTCCGTTTCATTGCTATTGACACTTCGGCTCCGTATTTGTTACACCATTATACTCGCTTAAATAAGTGGGTTCTCAATGCCCTACGGGGAGCTAATGGGCGGTTTACCATCGTGATGATGCACCACCCCGTCTTTTCTGTGGCGAAAAATAGATTTAATGTAGGCACGTTTCTATTCTTGAGCAATGCTCTTGAAAAAGCAGACCTTGTCTTCTCGGGACATGACCATATATATGCTCGCCAACGTCATTTTGTGGCAACGGGAAGTGTTCATAAATCCCATCGTGTACGCAAAAATGCTGTGGTAGAGAGATTGCTAACCGAACCGGTCTATCAGATACTCACTGTCTCGCAAGATCAACTGCTTCTGCAAACGTTCACACTGGATACTGATTCTTTATGCGACGAAGTGTTAATCCAACATCTCGCGGAGCAAATCCAGTGATTTGAGTTCATTCCATTCCTCTAACCATTCCCCGCCATAACCTAATAACTCAGAGAAATGTTGTAGGAAAGGATGCAATAACACTTGCGCACGAGGTTCTGTGTCTATCTGACGAATAGTGTCCACTAAGAAGGAATAAATAGTAGAATCCGCCATGGGATGCCGTAGGGTTCGGTATAAAACTTCCCCAAGAACCATTCTTACACACTGCTTCTCTCCGTCGTCTGTCGTAGGAATAAAAGCAGGACTGATAGAACGAATAACTTTCATCTCTTGCGTCTTCTTGTCATCATAACTCACTTCTAAAATAACAAGGGGAAAATGGGCAAGACCACCTGCCAGACTTCGGTTCTTATGACTATTGTATAGAATAAAATTATCTCGACCGTTTTCTCGTGAGTAAGAATGAAGAATACTTGCCTTATCGGAGTGTTTTTGGCAATGTAAAACAATAATTTGGGCGGTTTTAAGCATAATTTATATAAAAAAGTGGTGCAAAGATACAAAAAAATTTGCACATATCAAAAAAATGTTGTAATTTTGCAGTCCATTTTGCGAAAATTTGTAAAAATCCGGAAAAACTAGATTAACTAGACAAACTAGAAACACTAGAATAACTTAAAAAACTTAAAAGATATGAAACGTACATTTCAACCTTCTCAACGCAAGCGTCGTAACAAACACGGATTCTTAGAGAGAATGGCGACTGCTAATGGCCGTCGCGTTTTAGCAGCTCGTCGTGCTCATGGCCGCAAGAAATTGACGGTTGCTGACGAGGGTCGTCACAAATATTAATTGTTGGTAACTTGCAAACTACTCGTCAACAAAAGATAGCTCGCCTTATCCAGAAGGATTTGAGCGACATCTTTCTTCGTTATGCCCGAACATTTTCAGCCACTCTCATCTCTGTTAGTGAGGTGCGAGTGAGTCCTGATTTGTCTGTGGCAAATGTTTACTTGTCTATCTACAGTCCCCAAGCTGATTTAATCCATCAAATAGAAGAAGATACACCTAAGATCCGTTTTGAGTTGGGAAACTTAGAGCGTCATCAGTTGCGTATCATTCCTGAGTTACATTTCCATTTGGATGAGACTTTGGATAAGATGGTACGTATAGATCAACTATTAGGCAAGTGAAAACACCTTTATTTATAGCTTGGCGGTATCTTTTTTCAAAAAAAGGTCATCAAGCCATTAACATTGTTAGTGGTATCAGTGTGGCAGCGGTAGCAATCATTGCTGCTGCTATGGTTTGTGTGCTCTCCGTGATGAACGGCTTTGGCACGTTGGTGGCATCAATGTTCTCTAATTTTGATCCCGACTTACGCATTGAAGCCATTAAGGGTAAGACGTTCCAAATAACCGATAGTCTTACTTATTTTTTAGACTCTACCAACGGCATCGCGGGCTATGCCCAAGAAGTGTCCGAGACGGCTCTGCTTGAGTATAAGGGTCATCAGATTCCCGCTGTTCTTAAGGGCGTAGATGAGCAATTCCAACAAATCACAAACATTGACACCACCATCTGTTCAGGAACGTTTATGGTGCACGATGGAGCATTTAATCGTATCGTCTTCGGACGAGGATTGGCCATTACCTTGGGAGTTCATTCGTATTTCGTGGAAGCCATCCATATCTATGCCCCTCGACGAGTTGGGCAGATCAATATGCTTCGACCCGATAGGAACTTCCGTCAAGCCCTTACGTTTATCTCCGGAGAGTTTGCGGTTAACCAAACGCAATACGACGATAAAGTGGCACTTATCTCTTTACCTCTGGCTCGTTACCTTTTCGATTATGACTCGACCACCGTTACCTCCCTTTTAGTCAAGGTCAAAGAGGGTGCTTCTACCAAACGCGTACAATCACAATTAGCCCACTATTTGGGACCGGATTTTAAGGTCCTTAATCGCTATGAACAGCAGGAAGATTTTTTCCGTGTGTTACGTATCGAGAAATGGCTGACAGCGGTACTTATGGTGTTTATCCTTCTTATTGCCGGACTAAATATGATATCCTCTCTTACGATGCTTATCCTGGACAAGCAACAAGATGCAGTGACCTTGCAGAACCTTGGAGCCGATACCTTTTTGGTGCGCCGTATCTTCCTTTATGAGGGCTTTCTTATTAACGGACTTGGCGCTGTCATTGGGGTTGTGTTTGGACTGGTTATTTGTGCCATTCAAGAACAATTCGGCCTTCTCAAACTCGGAACGGGAACAGAGTATGTCATTGCTGCCTATCCGGTGTCTGTAGAAGTACTTGATATCGTAGTGGTTTTGGTCGTTGTTGTGTTATTGGGATGGTTAACTTCGTATCTTCCTACTCGACTTATGTTCCAACCTTCTTCGCGCCATGAGGACTGATACTCTTGATAAGGAATATAACGCTTATTTACGTTTTGAGCGTGGTCTATCCGACCATTCGGTGGAGGCATACGAACAGGACCTGGACAAACTACGTCGCTATTGCGACACGTATCATTTGGATATTGTTCACCTCTCCTTGTCTGACTTGGAGCAGTTTGTTTACGATAGTTTCGATAGTCACTCCAACGCCCGTTCGCAGGCACGTATCCTTTCGGGGATACGTTCGTTCTATAGGTTTTTACTCTATAAAAACTATATCGAACAAGACCCTTCCGAGCTACTTGCTCAACCGCGAAAAGAACAACATTTGCCCTCAGTCCTTACGCTTGAAGAGATTGATGCGATGATTGCTCAGATTGATCTCTCTTCCAACGAAGGACATCGTAACCGCGCCATCATCGAAATGCTCTATGGTAGCGGACTGCGCGTGAGTGAACTTACCGAACTCAAACTCAGTAATATCTACCTTGAGGAGGAGTATATGCTTATTCTTGGGAAAGGGAGCAAACAACGTTACGTCCCCATCTCTCCTGAAGCTAAGAAATGGTTTGTTTTTTGGCTCGAAGAGCGTGCGCATTGGCGTATTGACCCAAAAGCCACCGACTATGCTTTTCTTAATCGTTATGGTCGTCCTTTAACTCGTGCGATGGTGTTCACTATCATCAAACGCCTCACCGAGGCAGCTGGTATCCATAAAGTCGTCTCGCCCCACACTTTGCGCCATTCGTTCGCCACACACCTACTACAAAACGGAGCTGACCTAAGGGTCATCCAACAACTGCTCGGACACGAGGACCTTGCCACCACGGAGATCTATACCCACGTTGATGTACAAGACTTGCGGAAGGCCATCTTAACCTACCATCCGGCGAATCATTAAATCATAAATCGAGATGTAAACGGAACCGCATCGCCCAGAGTGGGGTGGTGGGATCTTGTCTGTTCGTCACACGCCATACAGAATGCAAGTCTAACACGCGCAGGATATTTCCAATTCCGCAGCCTACCTCTACGTAGGGCTGACGGAAGGGATTGGTCTCCTCTTTGTAGGAGGCGGGATCAAGGTTGGCGGCTAACTTGAATGTCACTAACTCGCGCAGACGTAGGTATTGTATTCCGGGTATAAGATTAAACAGTACCCCTTGACCGTTCCAACATAGATGTAGGGCGCAGAAATGTTTGGCGTTGTATTGTAAGTTGTTCATCAAGGTGAACCGATAAGGGTCGTAAGCGTATCCTTGGTTTCCCTCAAAATGGTGCAAAAGTGTAAACGGCACTTGTCCTATCGTTGTTCCTACTTGCGCCACATAGTCAAATTCTCCTCCCATGCCCAAACTCACCGTTTGCTTCACCATCAATGTTAATC
This sequence comes from Paludibacteraceae bacterium, assembly GCA_045616645.1. Lineage (GTDB taxonomy): Bacteria > Bacteroidota > Bacteroidia > Bacteroidales > Paludibacteraceae > Colicola. Next base: position 731 of record JAZLHD010000170.1, on the reverse strand, counting down.
GCCCATATAACTTATAGTCCTCTCCGCCTCTCCGCCTTTCCGCCCATCCGCCCATCTCTGTTCCTACGAATACGACGGGATATTTCCCATACACGTGTACGCGTCTAAAGTAGTCGTCCACTTTTCTTTCGCTCCATCCTAATCTCACAATTCCGCCCATTGCCCCAAACAACAATCCTTCAGCATAGCGGTCTTTCAGCGTAAGCGGTCTTTCAGGGCTTTGCCCGGTCCTACAGGCGTAGCCGGTCAACGCTACCGTACCATCGTGCCGGTAGCATTATACACGCGTCCGGCGTTGATGAGGTAGATGTTACCGTTACGCAGAATCTTGGTGGTCTTACCATCCACACTCCACTTTCCACCATCCACATTCTCCATCGAGGTCGGCGCTTTTGCCTCTACTTCGAGCAGGAGTTGGAAGCGGTCGTTATAGGTGCCCTTATTGAGGTCAACGCTATAGTTACTTACATTGAGGTCGGTGGTAATACCCTCTACGAGGTCAATGAGTTTAGCCGTTCCGCTGAACTCCTTCGGCATGGAGAAGGTGTAAGTACCATTCTTGCGAGCGATGACACCGAGGTTAACCATTTGGTTCTCCATCGGCACCTCATTGAAGGCTACGTCGTATCCTTCGGCATATGAGTAGATATTCGGCTCCTTCGAGTTGGTCATCTTCATTACGTCCTCGTTCAGCATAAAGCCCTTATTAGCATTGTCAGCCACATGGACAT
>JAZLHD010000169.1:0-1008 GCA_045616645.1 Paludibacteraceae bacterium | reverse complement strand
TCTTTTTCACTCCCCTCCCGGGGTCCTTTTCACCTTTCCTTCACAGTACTATGCGCTATCGGTCACTAAGTAGTATTTAGGGTTACGGGGTGGTCCCCGCTCATTCCAACAAGGTTTCTCGTGTCTCGTTGTACTCTGGATTCCGCTATCTGCAATTCGTATTTCGTGTACGAGGCTTTCACTCTCTTCGGCCTGCTTTCCCAAAACAGTTCTACTATACTATTGCTCGAATCTCGCGGTCCTAACCCCAGAGACAAGTCTCTGGTTTGCCCTCTTTCCCTTTCGCTCGCCACTACTCAGGAAATCGATGTTTCTTTCTCTTCCTCCGGGTACTTAGATGTTTCAGTTCCCCGGGTTCCCTCTGCATGACTATGGATTCATCATGCAGTAGTGGAGGTTTGCTCCACTGGGTTTCCCCATTCAGAAATCTACGGATCATAACCTGTTTGCGGTTCCCCGTAGCTTATCGCAGCTTATCACGTCTTTCTTCGGCTCTTAGTGCCAAGGCATCCACCCTGCGCTCTTTTTAGCTTAACCAACTTTACGTAGCATAGCGTTGCTACTGTTGGTCTTTTAAAATTTTTAGTTTGGATGTCTGACTAATCTTACAAAATCGGCTAAGATTTTGTAATTAATCATTTACTAATATCAATGTGCAGTTTTCAAGGTACAGGTAACTTGCTGTAATCAGCAAATCAACTAGCATTTTTTAAATGCTAATGGGATTAAGTGGACTCGAACCACCGACCTCACGCTTATCAGGCGTGCGCTCTAACCAGCTGAGCTATAATCCCTTTTAACCCGGCAGCCACCTACCCTCCCATATCGTCTCCAATATAGTACTCTCGGCCGCTTAGGTCTTAACCGTCGTGTTCGGGATGAGAACGGGTGTTTCCCCTAAGCGCATCGCCACCGGAAATTTGATGGCTATCATCTTTTCCATGATAACTAAACAGCTATACAACCCTTACTTTTTCTCTTAGAAAGGAGGTGATCCAGCCGCACCTT
>JAZLHD010000168.1:0-1056 GCA_045616645.1 Paludibacteraceae bacterium | reverse complement strand
AAGCCAAAGACCGATAGAACCGGAGGCTGTTTTTGGACAAATCAAATTCGACTGGCACTACAGACGTTTCCGTCACAGGGGAAAAGACAAGGTCTATATGGACTTTGCCATACTCGCCATGGCTCATAATCTGAGAAAACTCATGCGAAAAGCCAAGAATGAGCTAATGGAGAGGATTTTCGCACATTTATCACGCCTATACAAGCCTAATAGACCTCATATAACGCGCCTCGAAGCTAAAAATCGCAATTTTAGGATAGCAGCCTAAAAATGTAACCTTACAAAGAAACTTGACGTATAAAGCCAAAAAGAGGTCGTGCCAGTTACTTTTGACACGACCTCATTATTTGTTTTTTATTGGATGAATATCATTAATAACTATTCTGAAATGGCAAAATACAAAACACCTGTAATGTTTTTCTATGTATTGATGTCTTCTATATCCTATGGGTGGGGGCAATCAATCACGGGGCGTGTTATTGACGAGCAGTCTCAGCCGATGGCGTTTGCCAGTGTAGTGTTAATTAACTGCACCGACTCCTCTTTCGTGTCTGGCGCTGTAACCAAAGACGACGGGACCTTCACCATTGAGTCCGACCACAACGATGGGTTGCTAAAAGTGTCGAGCGTAGGATATATAATAAAGTATATCAACGCAAGACAAGGAAGTATCGGCGACATACAGATGCAGCCTGACGCACAGATGTTGGAAGAAATAGTGGTAAAGGGAAAACAAAACCCGCTTACTATGGAGAACGGAGTTTTCTCGCTGAACGTGAGCAAGACCTTCCTCAAAGACCAGCCTGACATTCTCTCCGTGATGGGGTTCCTGCCCTTCGTAGAATCTTCGAATGGCAGGGTATCCGTCTTTGGCGTAGGCTCTATACTCTACCTGATTAATGGCAGGGAGGTACGCTCAATGGCCGAGATAGAATCTCTACGTCCCGATATGATAAAGACCATATCGCTCGACACTCACCCATCGGCTCAGTACGCATCAAAATATGGTGCAGTAATTTCCATTACCACCGTCACACGCCTGAAGGATTTCGTCAA
>JAZLHD010000167.1:0-1761 GCA_045616645.1 Paludibacteraceae bacterium | reverse complement strand
TCCCATAATAGTGGTTCCTTTCCGGTAGAATCTTTTACTTTTATCAAATCACGCTGCAAAGTTACAACTTTTTTGCAACATAACCAAATAATTGTAAAATTTTCTTACCTGTCGTGTCCACTATTTATAGAGCAACAAAATCTAAGATTTGCTTGCAAATCGCAAATAAATTTGCGTATGTGGAATTTTTTCCGTATCTTTGCAGTCGATTTCGACCGCAAAGGGGAAAGGGAATAGGACAAAATTATGGCACAAGAAGAAATTATTAAACAGTTTGAGGCACAAAAGGTGCGCATCATCTGGGATGATGAACAAGAGAAGTACTTCTTTTCAGTAGTAGATGTTGTTCAAGTATTAACAGGAAGCGAAACTCCCCGTCGTTATTGGAGTGATTTGAAAAGACATCTTACACAGGAAGGTAGTGAGTTGTACGCAAATATCGTACAACTGAAATTAACATCTCATACTGATGGCAAAAAGTACCTCACCGATGTGGCAGACAAGGAGCAGTTATTACGTATTATTCAGTCCGTACCGAGCAAGAAAGCCGAACCCATCAAACAATGGTTGGCATCTATTGCAACCCCAAATGACGAGTTGCCTTTTGAGAAGAATAAGCATTAAGCACTAACCACCAAGACCGCCACCGGGCGTTGAAATAATCGTGCCCTTGGGGCTAAGAAAGAAAAGAAAAAATGAACTATGATAAACATTAAGTTACTACACGAATTTATTAGTGATTGGACAGGTAAGGGTTATGAGAAAGGACAATCGCAATCGTTTTGGCGAGATTTGTTAACTGCGTTCGGTGTTGAAAAACCTTCTCAATTCATAGATTATGAGTTGCCTGTACAAACCGGTCATACATGTTTCATGGATGGTTATATTCGTTCAACCTCGGTATTGGTTGAACAAAAATCTATTGATATAAACCTTGGCAAAGGATATAAACAATCGGATGGGGTCTTTCGCACTGCCTTTGAGCAAGCTCGTAATTATGCGGCATTTTTACCTCATAATATGAACCCTCGATGGATTATCACATGTAACTTCAAAGAGTTTTGGGTATATGATATGAATTACCCCAATATGGAGCCACAAAAGATTTTGCTGGAAAACTTGGAGAAAGAGTGGTATCGTTTGGAGTTTCTTGTTAAAGAAGGTAATGAGAACCTTCAAAAAGAGATGGAGCTCAGTATCAAAGCGGGCGATTTGGTAGGTCGTATCTATGACCTTATCTTACCGCAATATGCCAACCCCAATAACCCCGAAACGCTCAAGTCTCTCAACCAACTCTGTGTGCGTCTCGTCTTCTGCCTTTTTGCTGAAGATGCGGGCTTGTTTGGAGACAAAAACGAGTTCCACGATTACCTCGCGCAATATCCGGCAAAGGACATTAGACGTGCCCTCATAGACCTTTTCAAAGTCTTGGATACCAAGCCTGAAGACCGTGACCCGTATCTGGATGACGAACTCAAAAACTTCCCGTATGTCAATGGTGGTCTATTCTCAAACGAGAATATCGAGATACCGCAATTCACAGAGGAACTGAAAAACCTTATCCTTACCAAAGCAAGTGCGGACTTCGATTGGAGTGAGATATCGCCTACTATCTTTGGCGCGGTCTTTGAATCCACCTTGAACCCCGAAACGCGTCGCAGTGGAGGAATGCACTATACGAGTATTGAGAACATCCACAAGGTTATCGACCCGCTTTTCCTCAATCAGTTAGGGCACGAGTTGGATGCGTGTGGGGATAAT
>JAZLHD010000166.1:0-39760 GCA_045616645.1 Paludibacteraceae bacterium | reverse complement strand
TGAGACGCTCGCCAAGCAGGGAATCATCTTCTGTTCTATCTCCGAAGCCGTCCGTGAACACGAAGACTTGGTCAAGCAATACCTTGGTTCCGTTGTTCCGTATGGGGATAATTTCTATGCGGCTCTCAACTCCGCCGTCTTCTCGGATGGCAGTTTCGTATATATCCCCAAAGGCGTTCGTTGCCCGATGGAGTTAAGCACTTATTTCCGTATCAATGCCGGTAACACGGGGCAGTTTGAGCGCACCCTTCTTATCGCAGACGAAGGGGCGTATCTCAGTTACCTTGAGGGGTGTACCGCTCCCATACGCGATGAGAACCAACTGCACGCGGCTATCGTTGAGATTGTGGTGCATAAGGATGCGCAAGTCAAGTATTCGACCGTACAGAACTGGTACCCGGGCGATAAAGAGGGTAGGGGCGGTATTTATAATTTCGTGACCAAACGCGGTATCACTTATGAAAACGCCCGTTTGAGTTGGACCCAAGTGGAGACCGGTAGTGCTATCACATGGAAGTACCCGAGTTGTATTCTTCGAGGGGATAATAGTAGCGCAGAGTTCTATTCGGTAGCTCTCACCAATAACTATCAGCAGGCGGACACGGGAACGAAGATGATTCATTTGGGCAAGAACACCCGCTCGAAGATTATCAGTAAGGGCATCAGTGCCGGACATAGTCAAAACGCTTATCGCGGTCTAGTCAAGGTGGCGAAAGGGGCTACGAATGCGCGTAACTATAGCCAATGCGATTCGCTATTGTTGGGCAACCAATGCGGTGCTCATACTTTCCCGGATATGCAGATTGCCAATTCGTCAGCAATAGTGGAGCACGAGGCAACCACTTCGAAGATCTCGGAGGACCAACTCTTCTATTGTCAGCAACGAGGCATAGGAGTAGAGGATGCGGTAGGGTTGATAGTCAACGGCTATGCCAAAGAGGTGATGGATAAACTGCCTATGGAGTTCGCTGTGGAAGCGCAAAAACTCCTTCAAGTCAGCCTTGAAGGTTCGATAGGATAAAAACAATTTTAAATAATATCAATATGGCAACACAAGAAGAAACATTTAAGAAGTTAGTCGCTCACTGCAAAGAGTACGGATTTGTTTTCCCCAGCAGTGATATCTACGACGGATTAGGAGCCGTTTATGATTATGGTCAAAACGGTGTCGAGTTAAAAAACAACATCAAGAAGTATTGGTGGGACTCCATGACCCTGCTGCACGATAACATCGTCGGTATAGATGCTTCTATCTTCATGCACCCGACCGTTTGGAAAGCTTCCGGTCACGTGGATGCGTTCAATGACCCGCTCATTGACAACCGCGATAGCAAGAAACGTTACCGCGCTGACGTACTTATTGAGGACCAACTCGGTAAGATTGAGGAGAAGATTAACAAAGAGATAGAGAAAGCCGCCAAGCGTTTTGGAGATAGTTTTGACGAGGCGATGTTCCGTCAGACCAATCCTCGCGTGCTAGAGCACCAAGCCAAATGGGATGCTCTTCATGCCCGTTACAGCAAGGCAATGAACGACATGAACCTCGATGAACTCAAGCAGATCATCTTGGATGAGGAGATTGTTTGTCCTATCTCCGGTACCCGCAACTGGACGGATGTACGTCAGTTCAACCTCATGTTCCAAACCGAGATGGGTAGTACAGCCGATGGAGCGATGAAGATCTATCTCCGTCCCGAGACGGCACAAGGTATCTTCGTCAATTTCCTCAATGTGCAGAAGACCGGTCGTATGAAGATTCCTTTCGGTATTGCGCAGATCGGTAAGGCTTTCCGTAATGAGATAGTAGCTCGTCAGTTCGTGTTCCGTATGCGTGAGTTCGAGCAGATGGAGATGCAGTTCTTCGTTCGCCCGGGTGAGGAGATGAAGTGGTTTGAACATTGGAAAGCCTTCCGTCTCAAATGGCACAAAGCCCTTGGCTTAGGCGATGAGAAATATCGTTATCACGATCACGAGAAACTCGCTCACTACGCTAATGCCGCAACGGATATCGAGTTCCTTATGCCGTTCGGCTTCAAGGAGGTAGAGGGTATCCATAGCCGTACGAACTTCGACCTCAGTCAGCACGCTAAGTTCTCCGGCAAGAAGATCGAGTACTTCGACCCCGCACTCAACGAGAGTTATACCCCGTATGTGATTGAGACCAGTATCGGTGTGGACCGTATGTTCCTTTCGATTATGTGCGCTGCCTATAAGGAGGAGCAACTCGAAGGCGGTGATACCCGCGTCGTACTCAACTTACCTGCTGTTCTCGCTCCTGTTAAGGTGTGCGTCATGCCGCTCGTTAAGAAAGATGGTCTGCCCGAGAAAGCGCAAGAGATTGTCGATATGCTCAAATATGACTTCAAGACCACGTACGATGAGAAGGATAGTATCGGTAAACGTTATCGTCGTCAAGACGCTATCGGTACCCCGTTCTGTGTGACGGTTGATCACGACACATTGAACGATGGTTGCGTGACCGTCCGTTATCGTGACACGATGGCGCAAGACCGCATTAAAATCGAAGACCTCCACAAACTGATTGCAGAGGCCGTCGATATGAAGAACTTGTTTAAGAAGTTGAAGTAATCGTCATTCTTCATTCTTCAATCTTCATTCTTCAATAGCACCCTCCACTTTCTGTGCAGGGTGCTTTTTGGGTTCTTCTTGGGTCCTTCTTGGGTTATTCTTGGGTATGCTGAATCCCCTGCCCGACGGATGCCCGTCCTTCACCGCGAGCAACGAAGTAGGACATGTCCAACTTGTGTCCTACTGAGTCTTTAACAGTGTCTCCGTTACCGAGATTTTCCAATCTCGGTTCTATGACCCTGTTTCTTCTTGTTCTGATTTGTGGCGAGGACGCTTGTGAAGTTTGTGCGGAAGGTCGCGCAGCAAATCAAAAATGTCAAGATGCATCATGTACCCAATCATAATTCTTGTCGTTTTTTTTATAGTTTTGCGCTGCAAAACACGGAATCTTTGATATATATTGTGATTTTCGAAATCGCTTATTTGCTTTTTTCGGGAATAGCAATGACAATATTACGTAGAACATCACTAGGATCTTTAATAAGGCAATTGTCGAAATACATATTTCTATTGGCTGTAATACGATAATTCGGGCGCGACTCAATGACCGAGAACAAATACTTTTGCTTGTATTCTTCACTTGGAAAATCTACAGGAAGTATAGGTTCAATAGAGGGGGTATAATAGAATTGTGAGCCTTTTAGGATAAGTCCGTTATTAAAGAGGCGTATTTGTTTCCTATCAGATGTGAGTTCCTCTCCGTCCATATTATAAACTTTCCATACGAGGAATTTATCGTCGCCAGGTTCCTCCGTAACGACAACATCTTGATTGTCAAAGACAACATAAGCCTTTTCCGGAATAATTACGCGCTTACCGGTCTTCGTTATGAACCCATGTTCCTTTTTAGATTTGCTATAGTACTCAAGATAATTTGCATAGTCAAAAACGGGTTTCCACATTTCTTCTGTGATACCTGCTTTGGCGCATTCATCTACTTGATAACAAAAACTCTTGAGAATCGTCCTACTGGTTAAAGCGATTTTTGGGAAGATGGGAGAAATTATTTCTTTTCCTTCGTAATCACACAAATTAAATTTTTTAGTAGCCTTGTCTTGTTGCATATAAAATTTTCTAGGTGTTGTGAAAGTCGTCGAATATTTGCGTTCATTAGGAAGGTTGTTGTTTACATATTTATTCTCCTCATTAAAGAATATTTGAGGAGCCTCTTTCAACACATCCATATGTGACAATGCTCTATAATAAGGTGATTTTACCAAATAAGGGAACTCTTCAATGGCAATCTTGTCATTGAAAGCATCTATGAGACGAGAGTTATCTCCTTCTACCTCGCCGGAATATGTCTCAATAGACAATGCTGTTGCAAACTTGTCTTTAAGTTGGAGAAATGGAATAGGCGCAGAGCAACTATATACGCGAGTTGTATCCTTTGTCCCGCAATAGGAGTTGGTGGGCATCGGTATAATCAACATTGAATTGTCGTCAAAAGTAAGGGTAAGCTGTTTGATAAAGTTTTTCTGGATATCTTGCACTTTACCATATGTGAGTGAGGCTGTAATTTGAACAGTGCTATCAAGATTAAATAAAATACCTAAGTCGGAGTTTTCATTATATTGACAAGCCACACCATCATTTGGAATTATATATGCTTTATTTGGGTCCCATTGGTTAATAATTGATTGGTTGCTTTCTGTCCAAATTTCTCCTCTGACTATATTACCCGGGATAGTTGGTTTCTCTGCCGAACGATGATATAAAATAGAACTATGGTTTATATGAAGGTCGGGACTCTTAATAGACAATGCGGGATCCTCAACATCTAACTGATAGAAAACAACAAATGTTCTAGCAATTTTGATATTTTTAATTTCTCGTATTTGATCTGCATTAGGATAAAAATAACCGTTAGCATAAAATACGACTCTGTTTTGGTCTTGAATGTATTGTGTATAAAAATTATTATAAGAGAAAGGATACCAATATTGTTGACCATCTTCTGCTACAATGACGAATCTATTGGGTGCTACCATTTGGGAGAGGTTGGTTGTTCCCCCTAATGGTCCTGCGATAGAATAATCGCCGGAGTATTTGCAATAGAAAGCTGGAGCATCTTCTTGAGGAACGATGCTAACTGTTGCAGCTGATAGTCCAAGACAACAAATCAGTCCTGCAAGAAACAAGTTAATTTTTTTCATAATTTTGATAATTTTAATATTTGCCTACTCTTTGCTGGATTTTCGGCATCCTCCATTATTTAATTTCTCGAACCAACATTCCTGCATAAAGCGGAGCAAGTTGGGATTGGATAATAAACGTAGTGTATTCCAAATTGGCATTTTGAGCTTTTTCCTCCTTTGCCATATATCGGTTATCCCAAATAGCATCTTTCTTGGGTGAAATGATAGCGCGTCTTACATAACGAATCTTATCTCCGTCAATAATACGTTCAAGCACTTCATACTTGGATTGAGCAGAAACTCCTTCTTTTAATCCAATGGGAACAAGAATCTCGTTTTTTGCAGAAATGCCCGTAATCACCGATGTCACTTTGAATACTTCGTAGCGTTTTTGGAGTTCAACAATATTCTTGTCCGTAGCACGAGCAAGCACTTTTCTAAACACATCTTCCGGAGCATATAGTCCACGCGGAGAGGTCTTCTCACTACGGGCATTGTATGTGCCGATATATTTGAGTTGGAAGGAAGTATCGTCGGACTCAAAAGCTCTTTTCTTTTGCTTGTCTATATGATCAGCATCATAGAAATAATCGAGATAGAATTTATTGGAGATTTCGGGATTCCACTCTAACTGGAATAAATAGGAACGAACATCGACTGTGAAGCCTGCGATAACATCGGAAATAGAGGCGGCTAGAGTTGTTGCGGAATTGGCAAAATTACCAATATCGCTATTACCGGCCGCATTAGCAGCACTTGACACTAAAGCACCAAGGACAAGAAAGACCGCTTTAGCTATTTGTGCGTTCTTTTCTTTATCGATGTAAGTGATATCGTTGACAATAACAAAAGTCTGCGGAATTAATTCTGCATCAGCATCGGTTAGGCACATGGTTCCTTCAATGGTGTGCATACTCTTTTGGAGGTCAAGGCTGGAGATATTGTAATGACCTCTCTCTACTAATGTCTCAACATCAAATGCGCCCGTTTTTTTATTTCGATTAAACCACTTAGCCACTAAACGTCTTCCTACTTGGTTTTGATCAAGAAAATGGCTTATCTTTTCGACATTTTCGTCTATGTTTGTTGTCATTTTCCCTTTATCTTGATCAGAAAGAAGGACACGTAAATTTAATGAGTGATCATTGTATTTGTCGGGAATTGCTAATTCTTGAGACGCCCACATTATTTCGTCGTACATCTTATCTGAGGAATGCAGCAAAGTAATGGTGTAAAGAGAACTTCGGTTATACTCTTCAGTGTTTTGCTTATTTTGTCCCGAGGCTAAACCACACACAAAGATTGCAAGGAGCAAATTAAATATCTTTTTCATAACGATTTAGATTATAGATTAATAATCCCATAAGGCTGATGGGATGCTGTCATTAATATTAAACTCTTTTTTAGTATCGGTAGCAAGCAATTCCCCTTCATGGGTATACCAATCAAAAGTCTTATCAAACTTTCTAAACCATTGAATGCTATTGCTGCTATATTTATTTAGCGGACGAAACTGGTTTTCTCCAAATAATGGAGCTGTTTGAGCATAAATAAGAGGGATAACCTCTACTCCGTCTTGATTAACAAGTCCTATCTTGTCATCGCCCATAACAGGAGCAGAACCATTGTAAAGAGGATAAACTTTTTGATAAGTTGGCTTGATTATTTCTATTCCCGCAGTATCTACTAGTCCAAATAATTCTCCAATCCTAATCCACGCTTTCCCTTCGGAAAATCCTCTAACCGCATCGTACTGATAGGGAGTGAGTTCTTGGTTGTTAATGTTAATAAGGGCATATTTACCTTCTTTTCGTGCCCAACAAACGCCCCAATGCAAAGGATGTGTAATATCCATATATTCGCAAGGAATCAGTTGGTGTCCATTACTATCTATAACTCCCAATTTTCGTGCTATAGAAACAACGGCATATCCATTGATAAACTCGTTAACTTTGGTAAAACGAAAATCGGATATCTCTTGACCATCTACAGCAATAATACCCCACTTTCCTTCATCACGATGGCGGGCAAAGAGATCCTTCATTTGGAATCGGTTATAGTAATAAAACTGATATCGTAGGTTTACTATATTTCCCTTTTGGTCCTTATCCGTAATCACAAAAAGATTTCTATTGGAAGTTCCTTCTTTTTGCGCCCAACAAACACCATTCGAATTAACGGGTCCTAATTGGGTGTAAACACAAGGGACAACCTCTTTTTTGTTTGCTAAGTCATATATGCCCCATAATCCGCCTGAGATAGTGCGATTTTTTGAGTCTATTACGCCGCCCCTATTCACATTTACATAATCTCCATAACAAAGGTCTACATATTCGTATTCGACAGGGCAAACTTCATTTCCTTCGTCATCAATCACACCCCATTTCCCGCTAATAGGAAACTGCTCATAAATACAATTGCCGCCTTTGTTTACCCACGTATATTGACCGGAGAATTCGCCAATCGAAGTGTAGGTCGGAGCTACAACCATTGTTCCGTTTTCGTCTTGCAATCCCCATAGTTTTTTCACCTTCACAGGTGTCAACTCGGCATAAACACCAATAGATGCCATTGCAAGTAACATTAAGATTGCTTTTTTCATACCCTTATTATTTTATTAAGTTTTGCATACTCACTTATGGTATTCCGGTTCTCACCATAATATATATTAATAATGTTCGCGCGTGCGCACGTACAAACATCCCTCCCACATGGAATTATGGGTACAAAAGTACAATAAAAAATTGACATATGCAAATTTTTGAACACTTTTTCTTAAAAAAAGTTATTATTTTTCACAAAAATTCTTGCGATACGCTATTATGGTCAAGGAATTTCGGGTTCGGGTTCGCGATTCCTAATAAGAATCTCGAGTGCACGAGTTAACTTGCCGAGATAGAAAACATTTTTGTCAATATCCATCAACTTATTTTCATTCTTATCATAGAGCCAAATCTCATACTTATTACCATTCATCGAAGCAATATCCGATATCTTAATAGTTTTTTCAATGGTTGCGAAAAAGAATGTTCTCTTTGTGTAGGTGAGCTGATCTTTATCAATCACTACTTTTTGTGAGCTACAATAAATCCAATACCACAAGAAGGCTACCCACATAATTCCAAAATAGAGTATGTTTCCAAAAACTTCCCGGTATCGCAATATAACGCCCCCTATGACTGCCCATAAAAGAATGAATATGATGATGCAACTATCAGACATCCGATAGGTATTCGTCAGGTTGGCAACTCTCGAATAATGCAAATGTTTAATGTCCGGCAGAAACCTCTTTAGTTCATCAGCAACCTTCTTGGCCTCAATCCTTTTACAGGAAATCTTAAGCAAGACTTCGTGCCGTTTATCGTATAAATAGAGATAGTCGTCGTCCCGATAGATAGAGGCAATCTTCCATAACAGAACCGATTCCTTTTGAATAGGGATAGTCAGCAATATCGTTCGGCGGATATAAGTTAATTTATCGCCCTCAATGACGATTCCTACCGTATCTTCTTTTGTAAATGCTGCCAGAACAATAAAGTATATTAAAAACCATAAAAGAAGAATAAAATAAGCACCCCATCCTAACGAGAATCCCGTTCGAGCAGGAATAAGCGACAATAGGACATATGCCCAAATCCCCTCAAGAATAAGGAAAGGAATCGTGATGAGTGAATGAAGAACTCTATGAACACTACCTGAACATCCGATTTCGGTGGCTTCTTCTTGCATATTTTGCTTTTTATTACTACTTTTTTCGTTTGACAGTGCAAAGATAAATCGAAGTTATGAACCGTTTGTTCGTAATTGCGGGTGCAAAATTACTACTTTTTTTTCTCATATACGCAAATATTTTTGCAAAATTTAACGCAACGGGAAAAGCTGGCGGATTAGTGGATGCGGGTGCCGGTAAAATCATAGACCGCATCGGCACAGCGAATAACCAATTTCCCGTTCTCCATGACTTTCAAAGCATGGGGAGCGGTTTTTGTTGAACTTACAGGGTCCAAATTCACCGGGGGTTGTTTGACTAAAATCAACAAATCGCCGGGAGCTAAACTCTTGGTCGTTCCCGTCACTTTCGCGTTGTCGTTCATGTAATCGTACCACGTTCCTGCGGGGATAGTGACATTGTTTGTATTTGTTGCCGACACGTTGCCTGCTACAAACACATTATTCCCCCATTGAACGGTTCTCACTTCTTTGGCGTGACCCAGACTCGTAGCTGTCGGATTGCCCTCAAACACTTTGGGCATATACTGTGTACGCAGTTTGATGACTTTCGCTACTTGGTCATACACTTTCATATGACTTGAACCCGAAGACAACCACCCCATCGAAGCCGGATTGACTTTCTTGGAACAACGATTGTCGTCTTTAATCTCTTGGTTATCAGACGATGAGTTAATCGAATAGTCGTAACCCAATTCTCCAAATTGATACATCAAGTGAGGACCATTGAGAAGCAGGTTCAGTGCGCGCACCATCGGTACACGATGCAGACGCGCTGCCTCGTTGGTCTTTAAGTCACCATTACCATAGGTCTTCACTTTGTAGAAGTTACGTTCCTCGTCGTGGCTCTCGCAATAGGTGACATAGCCGTTGCCTGCATTGCCGCCATCGATAGCGTCCTCTTTATCGAGCCAACCCATCGCTATCTGACTATAAGCGTTGCTCAGTCCGCTACCGCCCGACCAGCACATCATACCAAGGTTAACCAGTGTGGATTGCGAAGGATTGGATCCCCAATACTCTTGAATGAAATATGCATCGGGACTAACCGACTGAATCGCCTTCTGCATCCGAACGAGGTTATCTTTCAGACACGAACAGTTCTTCCCGCAGAAACCGTGACTGAGGTCCATACGGAAACCATCCACCTTATATTCGGTAAGCCAATACTTAAGGGCGCGGTCAAACATATCCTGTGCCGGCGCAAAGTCGTGGTTCCAATCTTCATACACATTATCCCCGTGCGGAGCGGTGACATTAAACCACGGATTATCCTTCAACTCCGTACCGTAAGGGTAGAGTTTGTTCATCGGGTTAAGTCCCGTAGCGTGGTTAAAAACCATATCCATGATGACGGCTATGCCGCGGCGGTGGCACTCGTCAATGAACTGCTTATACATGGTAGGTGTACCATACGCCTTATCGAGAGCGAAGTAGTGGTTGGGCGAGTAGCCCCAGTTATAGTTGCCGTCAAACTCGCACACGGGCATCAGTTCAATCGCATTCACACCCAGACCTTGGATATAATCGAGTTGTTTCATCAGTCCTTTCAGCGACCGATCGGTGGTGTAATCATAAACCCACAACTCGTAAATAACGAGGTTATTCTTGTTGGGACGCTTGAAGTTCAAGGTTGCGTCAGACCATGGGTAAGCCTCTTTGCCGGGTTGGATAACCGTCACGTAACCGCCATCGGCACCGCAGCGAGGATAGTCCATAAGCGATGGATCGACGGAGCGCGGCTCCCATTGGTCATCGGGATGAAGAAGTTTCTCCGAGAACAGGTCGGATAGTTGCACATGCTTACCATCGGCTCGCTCCACTACATATTGGAAACGATACTCTTTGCCTTTGGTTAGGCCCTTAAGTTCAATCCAGAAATAGTTACCATCCTTATAGAGTTGATAATCATTGCTCAAACGCCAATCAGTCATATCACCGAGTAAGAACACGTGCTTGGCAGCCGCAGTGGTAGAAGCAGCATAGGTACACAGTGTTACCGAAGTGCCGTCAGCCCCATAGTAGATACCATTGACAATACCTGCCGGACGCGCTTTCGTGGTCGCAGCCGCAGGCGTGAAGTTGGTCCAGATATCCTCGCAAGGGGCTTCGCCTAAGTCGATGAAGATATCGCGCCCACCGGTTGCTTTTCCTTCCTTGCTCCCGTTAGGACCATCGTTGAAGACGAGGCATATCTGCGTGATATCCGTCGTCTCGGGCACACCGTAGTACTCGAACATATTCGGTGTAATCTTCAGTTCCCAAAGGTTGTCCGCTTTCTTGGTCAGTTTGTATTTCTCTTTTCCGTCGCGCCACTCACCCGTTTTTTGCCATGACTGACCATTATACGTTATACCCGTATGCGCATAGCATTGAGTGGCTCCTTTCATGCCTCCGGTACCTTTCGTGGCATCAAAAGTGACGATGATCTCGCCCTTATAACCCTTAGAAACAATCGTTGGTTCAGTGGTCACTTGTGCACGCGCACATAACGCGCCTAACGCGCAAAGAATAAAGAAGACTTGTTTTTTCATGAAGATTAGACGTTTTGTTATTGTTTCTCGTTATTTCATTTTCTTTCCAAACATATCATAATAACTGCCATCGCGCTCAATAAGCAGTTGTCCGTTGAGTAAGATTTTTCTTCCTTGTTCGGGCATATCAACAGATACCGCTTCCCAGCCGGTTCCCTTGCCTTCCTTGTAATACATGGCGTAGGTTGAACCTTTGATAGCCGTCTTATATCCCGCAGGTGCCCCTTCTGAAGCAGCCGTGCCAAGGTACAGTACCACCGAGCCGCCTTCTTTACCGGTGATGGTGGCTTTGTAATACGCCGTAGAAGACTCTTCCTTAACGGCACTCTCACTATGGATACGCGCAGCGCGACGAGCCTTAACCATCTGACCTATCTCCTCTTTATAAGTCACCCAATGGGGATAGAACACACAAGGGATACCGGGCATTGAAAGCAAGTACGCATTACAACGCATCATCAGGTCCTTATCGTTCACAGACGACCCATCTTTCTTTCCTGCCACATCCTCGTTGTCCGAACGAGCAAATGTGTCATGGTTGTCAATGAAAGTGATGGCATATTTGCTATAGCCAATAGAGCGCAAGCCTTCGCCTCTGAGTTTGTTGTAGTTCTTCTTGTATATGCCATCGCGGAAGTTACTATACTTAGCGGCAAAGTCAAAGACCATCGTGTTTTTCTGTGCACCGTCAATACGACTCTTGAGGGTGCTTTTGTTGCCGTCCCAGTACTCCAATACCGACAGATAGGGTTCAGAGGCTTGGTTATAGTCGTTGACGTGACTCACGTTGTAACCTTTACTATAATCATAACGGAACCCATCATAGTGAATGCTCTTGATCAGCCATGTCAGATAGGCTTTGCACATCTCTTGCACTTTAACATTTGTATGGTCCCAGTCGCGTGCTGAACCATAGTTAGCGTCAGCACCATACCCGTCGTCCGCAGCACCGGTGGCTTTACCCTTGCACGAACCTGCACCCGAATCCGTGTTCACCTCATCGGTCTTGCAAATCCAACTCATGTCGGGAGTGAAAGAACCATAAGTTCCAAAAGACTGTTCGCCGATACTGCACCAACTATTTAGACCCGCAATATGATTGATGACAATATCCGCAATCACACGAATACCATTATTGTGGAGGGCTTCAATCAAATCATCTAACAAACCGCTCGTTCCCAAAGCCGAACCATTGAACGAACCCAACTTGGTGGGATGATAACCCAATCCGCCTGACGAGTTAGACGAAGGCGGTAACCACACAAGGGTGAAGATGTGCGCCCACTCTTCAACTTGAGGGGTTAGTTTAGACCACTTTGTGCAACCATATTTAGCATCCGTTTTATAACTATCCCAATAGAACCCTTGCAGCATCACATCCTCCGACTCAGAAGGTACACCCACAGACTTGACGGGCGTAGGATGCTCTATCTCCTCAATCGAGGCATACGCATTTTCTTCGTACCAGTAAGGACGCGCAGGATCGATAGTCAAATCGGATGTTTGAGGCGAACCGTTGTTACTGAAGATGATGTACTGATAACTGCCCGCCTCAATCGAATAAACTTCTCCTTTGGAGCAAGTGATACCGCTCTCTCGGCTCATCGCTTTACCGGGCCAAGACATCTCTTCGCCATTCGTCCACATATACGCATAGACATTCGACCAATGGGGCGAGTTAATAAAATAGACTTTAGCAGCCGTCATGTAGGCGGCCGCTAATGCGAAGACAAGAATAAATAAACTTCTTTTCATCATTGAACTTTTCTACCAAATAAATCAAACGTTCCGTAATCCGTATCCATATAAATCAATCCGTCACGAAGCACCATCATTCCTTTTGACTTCATCTTTACTT
Source organism: Paludibacteraceae bacterium (assembly GCA_045616645.1). GTDB lineage: Bacteria > Bacteroidota > Bacteroidia > Bacteroidales > Paludibacteraceae > Colicola. The sequence continues at coordinate 26,912 of JAZLHD010000166.1, read as the reverse complement.
GTTGAAGCCCGACAATCGGCTCGTCTTTTGAGCAAGTCTCTGTAGCAACCGCTTTGCGGCAATCGTTGTTCCAATAATAGCACATATCTTCAATGAGGTTGATATCTTGCGTTTGCGTGCGGTTGCTACCGATATTAAAGATGACATAGATATCTTTGATATCCTCGGGGAAGGTGAAAGTATAAACAGAGTCTATCTCACCGGTTTTGGGGTCTATCTGCGTCTCAAATGTAGTCCATTTCATACCCGGCCAAACCGTGTTTTTCTTATCCCCATTCAAAGGGTAAGCGGTGTCTTTGAATTTCGTTCCCACTTTCACACGCGTGAAGGCGTACAGACAGCACTCTGCCCAGTCATGCGGTTTGATGAAGCGCACGGTCAGTGCCGTGGTTTGAGGCTCTTTGTAGGTATAAACAGCCTTCTTGATTTCGGTCTTGGTTTGACCTTCCAAGTCGAACGCGTACGCTTGCACTGTACTGGTCTCATTGATGGTTAGTTCAATCTCGTCTGCCGCAGGCTCAGCGCAAGAAGCCGGATCACTACCGTCCGTAGAGTAATAGATCATCGCTCCGGGCTTACCCAAAACCGTCATCTTCACTTTCAGACCTTCGGTCTTATCGCGGAAATAGGACGTTTCCGGACTTAACTCCAACTCGAAATCCGGATTCAAGTCTTTGGGTTCGTCTAACTTAATCTCGTGTTTTTCTTCAGCTTCAAAACCACTCTCCCACTCGTAATAAGCATCGTAGTCGATGAGCAAATCGTTCGAGCGCACATTCAGTGAACCGCAGTCGTCACCCGAGTTGATGCAGAAATGTACACTATCCATGCTTTGATCAAACTCGTACATATACCATCCTTCGCCGTTGCGATAGATACGTTGTCCCGGGTAAGCACCCATAATATTCGTAGAGGTAGGAGCACCCGTCTCATCTACTCCGGGAACCCAAGCATAGATATAGACCTTATCCCACTCGGCGGGTTTGTCGAAATAAACGCGAATGCCATGTTTCAGCGGTTCACGATAAGTATAAGTATAGGTATAGACTTGCGACTTAGCCGTTCCGCTAACAACGATAGCGCGGATTGTCGTGGTCGTGGTTACGGAGATAGAATCGGTATATTCCGTCGAACCGGTGGTGGGTTCCGAACCATCTAAGGTGTAATAAATCTTAGACGAACCTGTACCGCCTACCGCTTTCATTCCCACTTTTATTCCCTTAACAGCGTCTTCAAATGCGCACTCCGGTGTAGCAACCAGACGACCGGCTACATCGTTCGTGTGAGTAACCCAAAGAGCATAGCTCTTACCACTGGCGAGTTTCTCGTACCCATTCTCGGCAAGCCATTTATTACTTCCCGTTGCCTCTTGGATCGTCTTATTGCCTAAGGTGACTATTAAATAACCATTCTTACCCACTACCGTAGCTTTGTAGCCGCCATCCGCAATCTCTTCCTCTTTCACTTCGCTCTCAGAATGCACTCCGGCAACGTGGCGAGCGTTGATCATCTGATTGATCTCGTCCGTATATTGGTACCAGTGCGGATAGAACACGCACGGCACACCCGGCATCGAGAGTAAGTACGCATTCGCGGATAAGAGGCGGTCTTTCAACTCGGGTTTCATCGAGTTACCATACCCACCAAACTCTTGGTCGTTACGCAGGAACATATCGTGGTTCTCAATAAACGTACAAGCATTACGTTGGTAGCCTTCGTGAATCAGACCGGCACCATCACCGTAATCCATCTTACCGTTGATACCGCAGTTGCCATAGTGGTTGCCATGGATACCATTATTACCCTTGAACACGTGATACATCGCTTGGAAGTCGAAGGCTAAAATATCCTTCTTGCCATCGTCAATATGTCGCTTGATGTCGTTATTGCCTTTCCAGCACTCCATCACCGCAAACTCCGGATGCGAAGCGTTGTTGTAGTTCCACATGTGCCAGTTATTATAACCATCGCCCTTATCGTAACGCCAACCATCGTAGCCGATAGTGTTTTTAAGCCATTGCAGATAAGCCTTGAACATATCTTGCACTTTCGGCATGTCGTGGCTCCAATCACGAGCACCTTCCCAGTTCTCTCCATCATCTTTATTACCCGTAGCCGTACCCCAACACTCACCGGCAAGGGTATCGGCTTTATATTCCGGCCAGTTCATCTCGTCGGTGTTGCAGATCCAACTGCCATCGGGAGCGAAGGTGCCGTATTCGGCGAAGTTCTGTACCGAGAAATCGCACCAACTGGCCATAGCTTCGATATGGTTGATGACGATATCCGCAATCACGCGTGTTCCGGCATTATGGAACGCTTTAATCAGGGTCTCTAACTCTGCACGAGAACCCCAATCGGAGTTCTGGTTACTGAATTGTCTGGGGTGATAACCCGTACCCGAAGCATAACTTGAGGGCGGTAACCATACTAAATCAAAGTACGAACCGATCTCGCCGGCTTTCTTGGTGAGCGTCGCCCAACGGGTATCGCCATAGATCTCGGTACCATTCTTTTTCTCCGGATCTACGGTATATGAGTCGTAATAGAACCCTTGCAGCATGACCCATGGGCATTGAGCAGGAACGGAACCCGTCCACACTTTGTCAAAAGGTACCGAACTGGTAAGGGTAATCTTATTATTGGCAAAAGCAATCGTAATGTTCGCAGGTTGGCTAATCTTAAATGCCACATTCCCATCAGCGGTGGTGGCATACCCGGGGGTACTGGTAGCGGCATTGACATCATAGCCTCCCCAACTCCTATTCCACGTACCATCGGTAATCTTAAACTCATACTCTCCTGCAGGCAGAGCCGTATAGGTTATGCTGCCATCCGTCAGCGGACAACCATTCTCGCTCCAAGCTAATCCACAGCACCATGGATTGCCTTCTACACCATTACCGGCGATGCAAGGGGTGAAGGTGCAGATATCCGTCGGGGTAGCGTTGCCACTACCTTTACCGATATAGAGTTGGTCAGCTTGGTATTTGAGTTTGATATAGAAATCATACACACCCTTCGTGGAGCAAGAGTAGGAAGAGCCGTTTTTGGTAAACGCTTTATCCGAAGCACCATCCAAATCAACCGCCCATTTGCTGCCGTTTGAATCGTCGTAAAGACAGAGTACGTCGCCACTATTCAGGTTTAAGCCCAAGCACATATATTCCTGAAAGGAAGGGTCAGCCGGACTTGGGTTTTGCGTACCCGCATAATACTGACAATCGTTAACTAAGATTCCGAAACCCGCCCAAGTGTAAACACTCAAGCAAGCGGACACCATAACTAAGAAAAACTTTTTCATTATTTTATAGATTTTTATATTAATGTGCACACCATTTACGAATTACCGCGCAAAAGTACAAAAAAAAAATGGAATACGCAAATTTATTCCACTTTTTTAACAAAATAATATTATTTTTCTCCACTCTAAACTCTAAACTCTCCACTCTCCACTTTCAATATATACACCGTTTCACCCTCTACCCGAAAACTCACCCGCCAACCGGCATAATCAATCTTATACACCCTCTCGGGATCTTCTTGATACGCTGGTCTTGGATCTTGGCTTAATATCTCCTCTATCTCACCCCTCAGCCTTTCCGCCTCTCCGCCTCTCCGCCCTTCTGCCTCTAACCAGTAGGCGCTTGCGCCGTCCTGTAGGAGCTTTGCTCCGTCCTGTAGGCTGCCTACAGCCGTCCTATCCCCCCACTCCACTTTCAACCGATAATCTTTCGTTGCTTCCCCAAACCCATTGCGGGCATCGGGATGGCTGTCCGAATAGCTCAGATAGGGTTTGATATCGTAGATAGGAGTACCATCGAGCACATCGGCTCCGCGTACGACTAACACCGGTCCTTCTGCGGTTTTCTCTACTCGTAATAACTCCACCGAACTCAGTCCTATCGGATTAGGTCTAAAGGGCGAACGCGTAGCGAACACACCCATTCGTACATTTCCCCCCAATCGTGGAGGCCTCACCGTCGCTTTCCATTGCCTTTCCGCCTCTCCGCCTATCAGCCTTTCCGCCTCTCTGTCCGCTACCAAATGAAACCCCCACACCAACCATAGATGGCTATACTCCTCTATCCCGCGCAACATATTTTCGTCGCGGAAGGTAGGTTCAAAGACAATACGGGTCTCTATTTGAGAGTCGGGACGAGACTGACGAGGAATGCCAAATTTGTCGGAAAAACCGTTGTGTGCGGTCGCAATTATCTGCAATTTCATGGAAAAAAGCGAATTTTTTGTATTTTTTTGCAAAAAAATTTGTGTATATCAAAAAAAAGCCGTACTTTTGCATCCGCTTTCGCTCAAAAAGGCGATTTTGTGACGAGGTACCTTAGCTCAGGTGGTAGAGCAATGGACTGAAAATCCATGTGTCCTTGGTTCAACTCCAAGAGGTACCACTTCTTTTAACAAGAAGAGTTCGACTGCAAAGGAGAACTCTTTTTTTTGTACTGCAAAGGTACATCATTTTTCTGAAATTTGCAAGTTTTTTTTATTTTTTAGAGTTATTTTTTGCGTATTTCAGATTTTTATTGTACTTTTGTGGTCTGAAAATAAATTACACATACAAATCTAAAAGTATAATGAAAAAGATTTTTTACCTTATTCCCCTCCTTGCACTATGTCTAATCGGCAGTTCCTGCTCTCATACAAATGACACAGGACACTTAACCATTACGGGCGATAGTACGGTCTTTCGATCTCATCGTCTTAAATCCTATCACCGGATAGCGCAACAAGAAACGATTAATGTGCATCTTCACATTGTCACGGATTCCATTCCTTACCTCAAGGAGGGGTTGAAGAAAAAAGCAACCATCACCTTCCTCGAAAGGAATAGAACGGATGCCGCCATCACTTATCTTTACCAAAGAAATCTCATCCTTGTAGAGGTCAACACCAAATATGAGGCCCCCATGCAAAAGGGCTTGGATAAGGACCTGTTCCGGCTTCAATTGCAAAACGAAACATTCCCCGGCTACCAAGCCATTGATACTGTGATGCATATTGTTGCCAAGGCCAAACAGATGGCATTGGCATCTAAGACCAAACAGATGCCCTCTTTCTTCTCTAAAGTTCGGAAAGAACTTCAGTGGGTGATCACCCCTTCCGATAAGTGGTTTTATTTCCTTCTTTTTCAACCTGCGTTTGAATTAAGCCAACAAACCATCCTTCTCTTCCACTCTCTACGATGGCCCGTTATAGTGCTGGCTTTCCTCTACCTCTTCCTGTCTCTTTTCAAAGTCTTTAAGGATGAAGCAGAGACCTTTTGTAAGGTGACACAAACATTAGTGCTTATCTGTCTTGTATATATTCTGCTATTCTGTTCGCCCACACTTGAAAACTATATTTATGGCTCTCGTATTAGAGATATCTTGTTCACCTCCTACACTGCCCACACGTCCGGACTGGAAAGCTCACGAGGTTGGGGTATTGCAGCCATTGTGTTAGAGGTACTCGAAATTTTGAGAGACGCCATCGTTGTTAGTTATAAAAAAACAATTGAAAAAAAAGACACTTCTCTTGATGAAACAGAATCGGAAAATAAAGCGATAGCACTGAGCGCTGTTCTTATTTCCGTTTTTGTGTTACCCAAAGTCTTATTGCAAGCTATTTGCCTTATCTTAGGTTGTAAACTGGTTGCCAAAACCGCAGAGAATATCAAAAGATATATATACTTAAAAAGGGGTTCGTCTAAACCTTTTCATCGAAACGCTTTCAGAACCTATACACATATTGGTTATGCCATTGTTATGATTTATCTGTTCTGCGGATTTGTTTTAATGTTTTTAGATGTCGTTACATCCCACCAACCTTGGGGATGGCTACACACATACGCCGCCTTAAATCGTACCTTTATAGGAATTGCTATCTTCCTAATCATTGTTCCGATAGGTCTTGTTCACACGTTCCTTAAGGATTTTACAGAATCTCTGGCAGACTTTATCAGCATCTCCATACAAGTAAATAGGGGACGTGCCACACAAGATGATAAGGCAAACGCATCCATGCGCCTATCCAAATACTTTCTTTACACCTTCGCGATGTATGCTATAATGATTTTGGGAGTATACTTAGGTTGGGAATCTATCTACGCCTATTACAGTTAACTCTGTAAATACCTATCTGCCTATCCGCCTATCCGCCTATCTGCTTTGCAGATACCTATCCGCCTCGATCGCGGCTTTGCAGCCACTACCGGCTGCCACAATCGCTTGACGGAAATGCGGGTCAGCGCAGTCACCGGCGGCGAACACGCCCGGGATATTCGTGGCTTGACTATCCCCTTGAACAACGATATACCCTTCCTCGTTGCACGCTACCGCAGGACGGAAGAGATCTGTGTTGGGTTTATGACCAATAGCTAAGAAGAAACCATTGATTGCAATATGGCGAATCTGCTCTTCGGGTTCGCCTTTTTTGTAGATAAGGTCGGCACCCTCTACGCGCCCTTCGCCCGTGAGGCGCAAGGTGTTGTGTTCAAAGAGCACTTCTATCTTAGGGTTATTGAGTACGCGGTCTTGCATGATCTTCGAAGCACGTAAGAACGGCTTGCGCACAATCAGATACACTTTCTCGCAGAGATTACTAAGGTAGTTAGCCTCCTCGCAGGCAGTATCGCCACCCCCTACGACGGCAATGGTTTTCTTGCGGTAGAAGAACCCGTCACACGTAGCACACGCGCTCACACCTTTGCCCTTATAATCTTGCTCGGATTGAATACCCAAGAACTTCGCACTGGCACCGGTAGCGATGATCACCGTCTCTGCCTCATATTCGTCTTTATCCTCCACTGTGATATAGTTTAGAGTGGAGAGTTTAGAGTGTAGAGTAGCCGTCTCGTTCAATAGTTTAGAGTTGGCAGGCACTCCCAGCCTCGCGTTGGTAACACTACCGCTAACGAACGTAGTGCCGAACCGCTGGGCTTGTCGGCGCAGGTCGTCCATCATCTGGAAGGGTTCCACACCATCGGGATAACCGGGGAAGTTCTCGATTTCGGTGGTGATCATCAGTTGTCCTCCGGTTTGAGGTCCCTCAATAAGGATGGGTTGGAGGTTAGCGCGAGAGGCATAAATAGCAGCTGTATATCCGGCAGGACCGGAGCCTATGATTAGGCAGCGAGTGTGTGTCATAAAAATACATGTAAAAATTAAGTGGAGCATAGGGGACTCGAACCCCTTACCTTGACATTGCGAACGTCACGCTCTACCAGATGAGCTAATACCCCAAATCGTTATTTTTCAAATTAGAAATGAATCATTTTTCATTTCGGGGTGCAAAGGTACGGTTTTTTTTTGATATGTGCAAATATATTTGCTTTTTTATGCTAAATCTGTCTAAAATAGTTTGTAGGGGTTTTGGTAAGTCCTTGTAAATCCCACGCTTAGGCTATGGTGCTCCGTGGGTGCTCCGTTAGTGCTCCGTTACTTTATTCGGTGAAGATGGCTGTTTTGTACGCTATTTTTTATAGCAGACTTTTCTCTTTACTGCATAAAAAAACGGCAATATCGTGATTGATATTACCGTTTTTGGAGATTATTTACGATCTTCTATGATTTAATCAATGATTCTATCTTATCAATAAAAGTTTTAACTTTATCTACAAACGGAAGGATTTCTTCCTTTGTCGTATCAATAAGACAATTATAGTCCCCACGCTCACGCATTGTTTGCAAACGCGAGAAGGTAGTACCGTCCTCTATCGTTAATATACCTTCCCTGACAAAATGTTTTGAGAGTAAAATATGTACTCCTTGATGCGTACCGGCACGCAATCCATTATGAACAAGTAATGCCGTTGCAGCATGAAAGGTTGCATAATAAAGTCTATTCGCCAATGTACTCCATAACTCATTCTGCATATAAACATCTGATTCAGAAAAAATTCTTCGTGCTTTTTCTATCTCCATAGAGACGATGAGAGTGCGTTCTTCTGCTGTAAGGCTCATACAAGTACAATTTTATCTTGTTCAACATTTTTATAGAACGGCAAAAAAGACATCTTTGCCCATTCTTTATTTGTATAAATATGTGCAGAGACTACCTGATTTGCCAATGCACCATTATAGATAAAGGGATAAGAATAGTTATCAAAATCCGATATCTCTTGTTTCTCCTTATCTAATAAAATCAGCAAGTCCCAATCTGAATCTTTGTGATAATCTCCACGAGCGCGAGAACCATATAGCCATAAATGGGCACCTTTAGGTAAGATGGTTTTACCTAATTTAGAAAGCTGATATGTGAATGCACTTGAAGACATAGTAAACTGATTTTGCAGTTTTGCGCTGCAAAATTACAACTTTTTTTTGATATGTGCAAATTTTTCGCCTATTTTTTACAAAACTTGTCAAAGAACGCTTGTGCAGCTGCTTTTGCTTCGGGAGTGTTAGCTTCTCTTTCCGCATTTTGTGGAGAGTCTCAATGCGTTACTAAAAGAGGAAGGGCGTTTCCCGCGACAAGAAAACAACCGCCTCTGTACACCCTTACGTATCTTTGCCCTCATCCGCTCAATCGCGTTTTAAGCAGCAAAATGCTAAAACTTTGGAAATATTAGTATTTTTTGCATTTTAATGTAGAAAATATTTGCATATATAAAAAAAATGTTGTACCTTTGCACCAACAAAATCAAATGCGTATGAAAACAATTGAAAGAACGGAGTACTTGGAGCAACTAAGAAACTTTCGCGACAAACAAGTAATAAAAGTGATTACCGGTATTCGTCGTTGTGGCAAATCGACCTTGTTACATCAATTTCAGCAGTATTTATTACAGACAGGAGTAGATGCGGATCAAGTGATTGCCATCAACTTTGAGGATTTAGATAACGAACCTTTATGTGAATATCATAGTTTATATAAATATATTAAGGAACGTATGCACACGTCTAAAATGACGTACGTCTTTTGCGATGAGATACAAAATGTAGCCTCTTTCCAAAAAGCAATCGATAGTTTATACGTTCAACCCAATATAGATATATATATCACCGGAAGCAATGCTAAGATGCTTAGTCAAGAGTTAGCCACTTTGTTATCCGGACGCTACGTGGAAATAAAAATGTTACCTTTATCTTTTAAGGAATACGTATCCGCTATGCCCGGTATCCCCTTATCGGATTGTTACGTGGATTATGTACAGTATGGTAGTTTCCCATACACGCTCGCTCTTAACAAGCAGCCGGAAATAATTAACGATTATTTACAGAGTTTATTTAGCACCATTGTCCTTAAAGACATTGTCTCTCGGAATAAAATCCAAGACCCAAAGATATTAGATAGTATTATTCGATTTATGTTAGATAATATCGGTAACACCACTTCCTCCAAAAGTATCTCGGACACATTGACTTCCAATGCGCGTAAGATTGACGCGCGCACGGTAGAGCGTTATTTATCCGCTTTAGAAGAGGCATTTGTCTTGTTTTATGTATCCAGATACGATATTCGCGGCAAGCAGCACCTCAAAACCTTGGGAAAATATTATGGCATTGACCCCGGACTGAGAATGACGCTTTTGGGTAGTCGTAAGTACGACCGCGGACGAGTATTAGAGAACAACATCTATCTTGAGCTTCTCCGTCGTCATAAGAATGTCTTTATCGGAAAGTGGGATAACTTAGAGGTCGATTTTGTTTGCATTGAACCCAATGGATTGACTTATTATCAAGTAGCCGACACGACAAAAGACGAACTTACGCTCCAACGCGAGTTAAAACCTCTAAAAAGTATTCACGATCACTATCCTAAGTACCTTCTCACGTTGGATAATGACCCCGACATCGACTATGATGGCATTCGGAAAATCAATGCTCTGCATTGGTTATTGTCTTAGTTTGTATTATCCATCTAATCGTGCGTACACCTTCACGTAGGTGCTGCACAAAGAGGGCGTGCCGATTACGACACGCCCTCCACAACAATTAACAAATTTACTATCATTCACCCGTCACGTCTCCGTCATGTCCTCGTGAGGTAACGTGATTAGCGTTACCAGAGAGGCTTTCTGTCCTACGGTGACCCTTCGGTATTATAATCCCCTTTCCCTAGATACGGTTTTCCCGTTTCATCGGGACAACCATGCGGTGCGGGTATAATCAATGAGGCTGAAAGACATTACTCACATAGGTCTTGGATAGGTTCTCTTACACGCAAACGGCTCCCGATTGCTCGGAAGCCGCCTGCGAGTTCTTTTCCCTTCCCTTTAGGGAGGGGCTGGGGGTAGGCTTGTTTTATCTTATCCTCTCTCCCATAGCGGAATAATGTTGTCCGTTGCGGTCGATGACGAGATTATTTTGCGAAAATGACGTCTGTCAATGATTGACGAACTCCACCTTGACGGAGTTCGGGAGTGTTAATTCGAATATCACAATCAATGACATAAACGGCACCATTTTTGGAACGGATTACATTTTCATCATGCAAATCGCTTAAATATATAGCAGGGGTGGCATACGTCCAATTCCGAGGATTCATCAGTTTAAATCCTAATGATTCGGCAAAATCTTGTATTTCAAATTCTGTCATTGGACTACCGGCTATAAAAGGTTGCTCTACGATTATCTGAAATTCGCCTTGACTATTTCTTCCAAATCCAATTACACGTAATCGGGTCTCGGGGAAATAGGCATTATGCAAACTAATTCGGTCAAGAGCAAGGATCGGCTGAATGTAGTAGTCTAAGCCAATAACCTTGAGAAGCGATGTTCTATTGTAAAACACATGAGCCTCACCACCTTCAGCTACTTGTTCGCCGCATAATTTGGTTAATTCTTCTTCGGGGTTGGCTATCCAACAGCCAACATTTTTAGCCCAATGCTCTATACAAATTGCTTGCGCCTCTGCGCATTGCTGCTCGATTTTGAAATCGCTGATTGGTGGAATAATGCCACTTGCTCTAAAACTTGCTGCCGCGAGTAAGGATGCAATAACATGCGTTGCGCCTCCCGTTGCGCAGCCATACTGTTCAGTCGGTGAAAATCGTTTATAAACAATCCTTCCGCTAATAAATTGTTCTGCATATCGGTCTAATAATGCGAGATCTTCCGGCATAAAATCATTAGCAATAATGCCTTGAATAGATGTCCAAAAGTCTTCGTTAGTCATGTTATTTATGAAATTTGCTGCAAAGGTACGGATTTTTTTTGATATGTGCAAATCTTTTTGAAGATTTTTTTTAATCTCTCACAGATTCCACTGATTGCACGGATTACATATTTTATTATTACCTTATTCATTTCTTTATTGTCTGACCGAGTAAACTCTCTCATCCAATAAATAAATAGAATAAGTAGACGCAGTTTCGTCCCTTAACTGCGGTACTGTTGCCAGCACTAATAATAAAATTATTTGGGGTTCTATTACACAGATGAAGGTAACCAATACCAAGGATTTGTCAAGGCTACGTAGGGCCTATTATGCTACGGTATTGCTACGGTATTGCTACGGTAATGCTACGGGGGTTGATTCGATGAAGTGCTTGTTTTATACGGTGTTAGGCTGACTTGTTTACTAAAAAGGTTGACTATATTCCTAAAAAAGTTGACTATGTTTTTAATGATTGAGTGCGGACGCGGACGATTGCGGACAGTTGTTTTATAACTCCCACCCGCGCGTATGTGTGTATAGAGAAAGTACTGTCCGCAACTGTCCGCGTCCGCGTCAACTAACTTAGGAAAGAGGGTAATTTCTCTTTCCCCCTATAGTTTGGAAACTTTCATCAGGGTTTATTACTATATTTTTCGTATTTCGTAAATCCTCCCGAATTATAGTAATCGCACGTAATAAACCATATATAATTGCAATCTTGTGGAACAATCTGAGGAATACCATAAGATTTATTAAAGAAACTTCCAGCAGAGCAAGAATTTAATTTAAGAATCTGCTGTAAATAGAAATCAGTACGAATTACCTTAATGTTTTGCATTTGTTCGTCATCAGAATACGCTAAAGAAATATACATATCTACATTTGTGTCATTTTCCTCAAAGCATTTGTTTTCTCCCGCCACCATATCTGTTAACATTTGAACACTACTTCCCTTTAGTGGATTAGCGAACGAAGATTCATCTATTTCGCTATTATAGCCTAATGGTCCCAAAATAGCGAGAGGGTCTTTTATGATATATGGAAGTGTAATTGTCCCTTGAGGAGGGATGGGAATGATTTTCTGTTCTGTAATCACTGTGGTTTGCGCATTAGCAGAAGCACCTCCTAAGATGCCGACACTAATTCCCGTAGCTCCTACATTAGTATTTGTTACTGTTTTTCCAGAATACATAGGTTGAACTTTTAATTTTCCTGTATAAAATGATTGAGACATATCCACATAAAGCATCCGTGATGTATTATTGGTAACTTGGATGGTTAATAAATACTTTCTTAAACTGATTTTATCTTGTAAATCTTGATAGTCCTTGAAACGATAATATTCACTACTCATCGTCATGCTATAGTGAAGTGTTAGGTCTTCATTACATAATTGGCTATTTGATTTAACACCTAATTTAACAAACAAAGGGTTATGGATAGATTTTTTCTCGCTTATCGGTTCTTCGAGTTTATAAACAACATCGTTCCATTTTTTTATCAGTTGTTGATTTTGTAAACAAACCTGTTCGTTATTTTGACTCCCCACATTTGTGTTAACTACTTCGTCAGAAGCATTAGGATCAATCTTGCTTCCATCTTGCATTTTGATAATAAAAATTTCCGATTTCGGCATTTTTAAAATGGCAGCATCGGCATCTGGCGACATTTGATAAAAAACCATATTTTTACCAATTTCTAAATTGTACACTTTCATCATTTCGTCATTATTGGTTATAATAACATCTTGTGCATTTGATACCATAATGACAGATGCTGCCATACATAATAATGTTAATTGTTTCTTCATAATTCTATTTATTTTGTTAATTCTTGATACATTTCGAGAAGGCGGGCGACGCAGTCGCTTTCGGACATACCTACTTTGAAACCATAGGCAGCCATGACTGCCTTGTCGTTTTCTTGGTGGGCTTTGCGCAGTTCTACAGGCATAGCGACCTCATCGTATAAATCGGCTAATGAGCAAGAAGCCTCACCCCGACCCTCTCCCAAGGGCGAGGGAGATAAGTACTTTTGTCTTGCGTCCAAGATGGCTTGGGCGGTTTGCTCAATCTTTGCCTTCTGCTCGTCCGTTGGATTAGGCCAAGGGAAGTTGTTGTAAACAATATCCTTGCTATAGCGATAGCGCATTTCCAGTCGTCCGCAAACGGCACGCATCCACCCCATGTGGACGTTAGAGGTGAGAATGCCAAAGTGATAGAGGGTTGCGGAGGGGATGATGGTAGCAGAGTTCGTTGGAATAGTATCCTTTCCTAAAAAGCCGAGAGGTATATATCTTCTATTCTCGGAAGAGGTTGCAGGGACAATAATATAAGTTTCCGGATTATTTTGCTCACGGAATAAATGAGGTGTTGCTGCCAATTTTTGACGACCCGGATCCGGCGCTTGTTCTCTATCCTCTTTGCAGAGACGCACACGCTCATAAACAAGTGGCAAAGATTTCAGTTGAGAGGGAGAAATATCTTTAAGCCATAAGCAATAACGGGGTTTGTTGTTGATATACTCTAATGCGCCGGTTAATTTTTTAATGTAAGGCAAGGCATTTGGTTCTCGGGTAATAAAATCCTCATAATCCTCACCCTCAATAATCAAATGTCCACCATCCGCAGGGCGATTGCCTGTAACCATTTTGGGCACATTGCAAAGAGGCTTAGAGATGCTATCTATAAAAGCGTTAGGACCATCGACAAGATAGGCGTTGATGTTGGTGCATTGCTTGTAGGTGCCATCGGGCAGATAGAGACGTGGGGCGGATTTTCCGGAAGATCCTGACCGCTGCGCTGTTCCGGAACTAAAACCAATAATAACGCAGTGTACATGAGCTTTGAGGGATGACTCGCTATCCCAACGGAAGGTAGGATAGGCGAAATCTATGTGGATATTGTAGCGTTCAAAGAGAGGCTTCCAAATTCCTGCCACTTGTTCGCCTTGGGTGATGGAGTTAGTGGATACAAGAGCGGCACGAATAGAGGGATTGGCTTGCATCATTTGAGCTGTTTTGTAATACCAACCCGCCACATAGTCCACTTTGCCAGCCATCTTGTAGGGTTTACCGTTCTCATCAACCATGATGGACAAAATATCTGCCTTTTGCTCTTCCGATTGTAAAGAATATCCCACAAACGGCGGATTACCCATAATATAAGCCTCACCCCATCCCTCTCCTAAAGGCGAGGGAGGAAAGATACTTTGCCAATCCATCCGCAAGGCGTTGCCTTCGTGGATATTGTGGTACGATTTGAGAGGCAGCGGATTGATATTGAAAGAGGCAATCTTCTCGGTCTCACGCATCATCTGCTGCTCGGCTATCCACAATGCCGTCGTTGCTACAGAAACGGCGAAATCGTTAATCTCAATGCCATAGAACTGGTGTATATCCACCTTAATAGGACTGGCGACATCACCCATCACCATTTGACGACCTTGCATTTTTTGGATAACCTTATTCTCCAACCTCCGCAGACTGACGTAAGTCTCCGTCAAGAAATTACCACTACCACAAGCCGGATCAAAGAAAGTCAGACTTGCCAACTTATCTTGGAAGGCTTGCAACGACTTCTTATTATCTCCGCAAGCGTCGAACTCGTGCCCTAACTGATTGAGGAAAAGCGGGTCAATGACCTTGTGGATATTCTCAATACTGGTATAGTGCATACCCCCACTGCGGCGCGTCTCGGGGTTTAGAGTGCTCTCAAACACCGCACCGAAGATAGTCGGACTGATCTCACTCCAATCGAAATCTTCACTCGCCTTGGCAAGAAGGAGCTGTTTGAGTTCCTCCGTGAATTGCGGTATCTCAATATCCTCATTACTAAACAGACCACCATTGACATACGGGAAACGTTTGAGGTCGTCATCCAAATAAGGGTCGCGGTCTTCGGGCTTAGTGTCCAACACCTTAAACAGGTCTATCAAGGCACGGCGAATTTGTTTGGCAGGGTACTGCTCCAAATAATCGTGAAACTCGTTCTTATCCCCAAACAGTCCTGCGTCTTCAGCAAAGAGGCAGAAGACCAGACGCACACAGAGTTGGTTGAGCGATTGGAGCGTTTCGGGGGCAGTGGGATTAGCATATTGCGGTAAGAGATGGTCGTAAATCTTACCCACAAGGTCACCGGCTTTAATACTGAGCTCCATCTCTTTTTTGAGGTTCTCATTACCCTCTTTGACAAGGAACTCCAAACGATACCACTCCTTCTCTAAGTTCTCCAACAAGATCTTTTGCGGTTCGCCATTGGGCTGCTCCATGTCATATACCCAGAACTCACGGAAGTTACAGGTCACTATCCAACGTGGGCGCTTGCTGTAAGGTAATTCGGAAGCATAGCGTTTGGCTTGCTGGAAAGGATTGAGCAGACTGTCGTCGCTTTGCTTGATAGGATCACCGAGATTTTTAGTGATTGACTTTTGCTCAATGAGCACCTTAGTGGCAGGAATAAAACCATCAATAAAAGCGGTATGGTCAAGATGTACCTGTTGCTCAAACTCAATGAACTGCGCAGGAGCCTCTACACCTAAAGCGTGTAGCAAGTCAAGCCAGAAAGGCTGACTTTCGCCTTTCTCGTAACCTTTGCCCGTCCAATGAGCAACAAAATCGTGTATGCGTTTGATAGTGTCCATATTTCTTATTTATCTGATCCTTCCTCTATTTTCCTTCACCACTTCCCAATGACCACCTTTGGTGCTTCCTACATGACGAAGAATCCCTAATTTCTTCATTTTCGCCAAATCCCTTTTTATCGTCCTTTCATTTACACTATTTTCTTGGAACATTTCTTGGGACATTTCTTGAACATTTCTTGAACATTTCATATTGGCACGATTTCTCTCGTTAGAATCTCTTCATAACATAGTGAGAATCAGTCCCTTTACCTCCAATAAGTTCCAAGTATTTATCCAACGATGATAATATTCGCAGAGCCGTTACACGAGAGATTTTGAACATTTCCTGAACATTTGTATTAGTAATTTGTCCGTGCTCTATAACGTATGCAATAACTTTAATCTGTCGCTCATCATACCCCTGCCCCCTTAATTGTAACTCGGCATTATTAAAGTATGTAATCATCAAACTTAAGATTTTACTTCTCCTTACCGTTTTACATCTTGTGAGCGAGGGTATTCAAAGCTTGATAACTCATGCGGGCGGCATCTTCGTTGGGAAGGCAAGAGAGTAAGATTGTAGGCACGGACTGCACCACGGTGGCGATGGTGGCATAAAGGGCGTCCATCACCTCGGGTATAATCTTCAGTCCCGACGATGAACTGAGCATATACGCATAAGCCGCCGGCAAGCGGAGATGTTCATAACTATTCTCCGGTGCTTGTTTGAGTTGCACTATCCCACGCACGGGTGCACACATGTTCTTATAGCAAGGAGTCTTACCCGACCACGGGCTGCCGAAGATAACCGGTTTGCCATCAACTAAGCGTAAGATGGGATTGTCGTCGTTCATCAGTTCTGCCTCAGGGAAAGCACTGAGCCATTGACGCGAGTGGGTGGATTTGCCCGTACCCGATTTGCCCAAGAAGAAATAACCCTTGCCCTCATATTGGATAACGGACGCGTGCAAGGTCAATGCCTCTTGAAAACAAGCCGTAAAAGCATAGAGTAACATCGCCGCATTATCCACTGCAAAACGCTGTTGGGGAGTGCTCATATACAACGTGGCTTTCGTCCAATCACGAGAGGACAAGATACGGCAACACGTCTCGCTATCGCGATACATCGACACACACAACAACCACTGCTCGGGCAGGCGGTAGAGTTCAATACGGGGCATGTCTTCATCGGACTTATCGGTAAAGAACGCATTGAGGGTGGTCTCGTCCACCGGACACGAATCGTTGGTGACGGTTAGGTGGAACAAGTCCGCCTCTGTTGCTTCGACTTCAAAGGGTGCATAGTTGGGGAGCAAGTCAAAAACTTGCTCCTCAGCTGTAAAGCCAAAAGTGAGGTCTGCTACTCGATAATACCGGCTTGTAACCATGAGTCAATCGTTGTTTGAGAGTCTTGTAATGCAATGTCTTCGGTCACTTCGTATTCGTCCAAGAGGTACGCCGCAAGGCGTTGAGCGTCGAACTCTTCGCCGTCAGCCACTTTGTTCCAAAGGTACGCTGCGGTTGCGTTCATGGTGATCATCTTGTTGAAGTTGATCTGTTCAACACTCTCGCCAATAAGCATAAACTCATCCCCTAACGGGCGCAATTTAAATCCTTGTTTTACTTTCATATTTCTAATATTCAATTATTTGCGACTACGCCAAAGGGCTGTCATTTGTTCTAAGGTTTTACCTTTCGTTTCGGGAACTAACCGATATACAAACCAAGCGGCAACGAGGCAGATGACGCCATAGATGGTATATACCATCGCCGGGCTGAAGTTGTATAGAGGCACGAAGGACGAAGAGACGATAAAGTTAAATATCCATTGGAAAGCGACAGCGATAGCCGTGGCTTGGCTGCGAATGGTATTGGGGAAAAGTTCGGACATATACACCCAACAGATAGGTCCCCAGCTGAACATAAACGCAGCGCTATAGATAAGAATATTCATCACTTCAATCCAATCGGGCATGGCTATGATTTTCGTTACGGCAAAGAGTAGTGCGCCCAAAGCCATGAGCAACGAGCCATAGATGAGTAGCGGTTTGCGCCCGAAACGTTCTACGGTAAAGATAGCCAAGAGAGTAAAGGAGATGTTGACTACTCCCATCAGTACGGTGAAGATCATCGGGTTATCCAGTCCTACGGACTCAAAGATACGCGGAGCGTAATAGAGCACAGCATTGATACCTACAGCCTGTTGGAAGACGCTCAACATGATTCCCACAAAGATAACCAACCACCCGTAAGCGAGTAACGGTTCGCGTTTCTCGACAGCGGTTTGACGTATCTCCTCCACAATCTGAACGGCTCTGTCTCTGCCATTGATACGCGTGAGCACTTGCAAAGCTTCTTCGTCGCGTCCGTTGAGAACGAGATAACGAGGCGACTCGGGAACGAGGAGGATAAGAAGGGTGAATAATCCGGCAGGCACACATTCGCTACCGAACATCACGCGCCAACCCACTTCTTGTGTCCACTCTTGAATCGCCGGATCGTTGATGTGGGCTTGGATAATCAGATAGTTCACAAAATAAACCACCAACTGACCAAAGATGATTGCAAACTGGTTCCAACTAACGAGGGCACCACGCCGCGAAGCGGGAGCAATCTCGGCGATATACATCGGACAGATAGCGGACGCTAAACCTACGCCTATACCTCCAAGGAGTCGATAGCAGTTAAAGACAATCAGTAAGGTCAAAGAGGGTTCGTGAGGAAGGATCCACGTCTCGGGAGCATAAGAACCCCAAGCAGAGACAAAGAAACAGATACCGGCAATAAACAGGCTCTTTTTTCGACCTAGTCGCCCTGCCATGATACCCGACAAGAAAGCACCTATAACACAACCGATGAGGGCACTACTGGAAGTGAATCCGTGTAACGCATCGGTATAATCAAAATCGTCTGAGGCATCAAAGAAGTCTTCCAACCCCTGTTCTGCTCCCGAAATAACGGCGGTGTCATAACCGAATAACAATCCGCCAAGGACCGCTACAAGAACGATGCCGAATAGATAGGATTTGTTCATAGATTGAAGATCATTTGCAATAGAGGGAGACGAGGGTTTCGTACTTCTCTTGTTTACCACTGATAGTGGTGGGTTCGCCTTTCTGTTTAGCGTACTCAACCACTTGTTCGAGGGTTAGCTTGCCCTCTTCAAACTCTTTTCCTTTACCACTATCAAAACTGCTATAACGCGCTTTGACCATTGAGGGAATCTCACTCTGTTCGAGGATGGCTGCGGCATTGAGCAAAGCACGTGCCAAAGCGTCCATACCCGAGATATGAGCAATAAAGATATCCTCCGGATCGGTAGAGTTACGACGCAGTTTAGCGTCAAAGTTACTACCACCATTGCCTAAACCGCCATTGCGGATGATCTGCATCATCGCTTGGGTGAGTTCAAAATTATCAATCGGGAACTGGTCGGTATCCCAACCGTTTTGTGCATCGCCGCGGTTGGCGTCAATAGAACCGAGCATTCCGTTATCCACAGCCACCGCCAGTTCGTGCTCAAAGGTGTGCCCTGCCAACGTAGCGTGATTGACTTCGATATTCACCTTAAAGTCTTTGTCAAGGTTATGCGCTTTGAGGAAACCAATCACGGTTTCGGTATCTACATCGTATTGGTGTTTGGTGGGTTCCATGGGTTTGGGTTCAATGAGGAACGTGCCTTTGAACCCTTTGGCACGAGCATAGTCACGAGCGATGGTTAACATCTGAGCCAAGTGCTCTTTCTCGCGTTTTTGGTCAGTATTGAGCAGGGACATATATCCTTCCCGTCCTCCCCAGAAGACGTAGTTGGAGCCACCTAACTTAATCGTTGCGTCAATGGCGTTTTTTATCTGTACCGCAGCGCGAGCGACAACATCAAAGTCGGGATTGGTAGCAGCGCCGTTCATGTAACGCTTGTGACCAAACACATTTGCTGTTCCCCACAAGAGTTTGATGTTACTGCCTTGCATTTTTTCGAGGGCATAATCGGTGATGGCTTTCATGCGTGCCTCGTACTCGTCTATGGTGCTGGCTTCTTCTACCAGATCCACATCGTGGAAGCAGAAATATTCGATACCGAGTTTGGACATGATCTCAAATCCGGCATCCATCTTATCTTTGGCGCGTTGGATAGGGTCGGTTGCTTGATCCCACGCATAAGTGCGTGTCTGACCACCGAACTGATCACCCGAAGCTTGACCTAAGGTGTGCCACCAAGCCATCGCAAAGCGCAGCCAGTCTTTCATTTTCTTTCCCATCACCACCTTCTCGGGGTCGTAATAATGGAAAGCTAAAACGTTCTTACTCCCCGCTCCTTCAAACGGAATCTTACCAATCTGTGGGAAATACTCTTTTGCCATAGTATATAGTTTTTAAAGGTTATTTATTTAATATCACTCTCACTTTAGCCCATCTGGCGCACTCTCACTTTCCACTGTTCGTAAGCCTTACGATACGCGGCTTGGTTTTGGGGTTCAATCGTGGCTACTTTCTTGAGTGTAGCAAAGGCTTCTTGGGCATTCTTGTATAGGTTTGCCCCAATGCCGGCTCCTTTGGCTGCTCCTACGGAACCATCGGTCTCGTAGAGTTCGATGGTAGCACCACTCACTCCGGCTAATGTCTCACGGAAGATGGGGGATAGGAACATATTCGCATTACCGGCGTGGATGGTCTTAATCTTCAGTCCCATTTGTTGCATAATCTCAATTCCGTACATCATTGAGAAGACGATACCTTCCTGTGCAGCGCGAAGAAGGTGGGCGCGTTGGTGGATGGTAAACTGTAGTCCGTGAACGGAACAGCCCAACTCTTTGTTCGCTAACATCCGTTCGGCTCCATTGCCAAAAGGTAGAATCACTAATCCGTCGCTACCGATAGGGGCTTGGGCGGCTTCGTCGTTCATCTGAGCATAACTCAGTTCGGGGGCAACGTGGTAGTGTAACCACGAGTTTAATATGCCCGTTCCGTTGATGCAGAGTAACACACCCAATCGTGGGTCGGCTGCAGAATGATTGACGTGAGCAAAGAGGTTCACGCGCGATTGAGCATCCGAAGCGACCTTATCCATCACCCCATAAACCACTCCCGAAGTGCCTGCTGTTGAAGCAATCTCTCCGGGTTCGAGTACGTTGAGAGAAAGAGCGTTATTCGGTTGGTCGCCCGCCCGATAGCAAACAGGGATACCTTCGTCTAAACCGAGTTTTTCCGCAGCCTCTTTATTCACTTTGCCTTGCAGACCAAACGTAGGAACGAGGGTTGGTAACAGGTTTTCGGGAAGGTGATAAAAGTCCATTAACTCTTTGGCGGTAGTGTTGTTCTTAAAATCCCAGAACACCCCTTCGCTCAATCCGCTGAGGGTGGTGGTTACTTCGCCGGTGAGTCGCATCGCGATATAGTCGCCCGGAAGCATGATCTTCCAGATCTTAGCAAACAGTTCGGGTTCGTTCTCTCTTACCCAACTCAGTTTGCTCGCGGTGAAGTTCCCCGGTGCATTGAGCATGTGTTCCAAACAGAAACCTGTGCCTAAAGCCTCTTCGGCTTTTTTGCCGTAAGGTACGGCTCGTGAGTCGCACCAGATAATCGCATCGCGAAGGACTTGTTTGTTTTGGTCGATACACACCAATCCGTGCATCTGATAGGAGATACCGATAGCAGCAATCTGTCCTTTGTATTGGTGAACACCCATCGCTTTCGTCACCTCGGTTAGATACGACCACCAATCTTGCGGATCCTGCTCCGCCCAACCGCTTTGTTGAGAACGGATAGGGGCTTCTTGTTTGGGAAAAAACGAAGAGGCAACCGTCTGACCTGTTGCCACATCCACTAAGGATGTTTTGACGGAAGAACTACCTATATCGTAACCTAATAAATACATATCACTTTCCACTTTCACTTTCACTTTTCACTTTCCACTAATTTTTCCGCAATCTGCTGAAAAACCCCCTCTTCTTGTAGGGCAATCGGCGTGCCATCATCTCCTGCTTGGCGAATGGATTGTACTAACGGAATCTGCCCTAATAAGGGGATATTGAGTTCCTCTGCCAACTGTTTACCACCCTCTTTGCCAAAGATGTAATATCTATTGTTCGGTAGTTCGGCAGGAGTAAACCACGCCATGTTTTCAATCAATCCTAAGATAGGCACTTGTATCTTCTCGTTGGTGAACATATCAACTCCTTTGCGGGCATCCACTAAAGCTACCGGCTGTGGGGTGGTCACCACGATCGCTCCGGTGAGTTGAAGGGTTTGGATGAGGGTGAGGTGGATATCGCTCGTTCCGGGGGGTAGGTCGATGAGGAAATAATCCAACTCGCCCCAGTTAGCATCTTCGATGAGTTGTTTGATAGCATTGCTTGCCATTCCTCCTCGCCAAACGACAGCAGAGGTAGAATCCACGAAAAACCCGATACTGAGCATCTTCACTCCGTATTGTTCGATGGGTTCGATCAGGTCGCGCCCGTTCACGTTAGTGGATATCGGGCGCGCATCCTCTACGTGGAACATCTTCGGCATACTCGGTCCGTGGATATCGGCATCTAAAAGTCCTACCCGTTTACCCATCTTCGCGAGTGCGATAGCCAAGTTTGCCGCTACGGTCGATTTGCCGACTCCACCTTTGCCACTATGAATAGCGATGATGTGTTGGGCTTGTAACTCGTTGCTCTTACTTTCCTCTTTCACTTTCACTCTCCACTTCGTATTAACGGTTACTTCCGCCTTCTCGTCCACGTAAGTTTGGATAGCGACTTGGGAGGCTTTGATAACCGACTTGATGAAGGGGTCGGTGTCTTTGTCAAAGATAAGCGAGAAAGAGACGGCATAGCCGGAAATCCGGATATCGTCTTCGAGCATCCCACTCTCGATAAGGTTCTTACCCGTTCCCGGGTAGCGAACATGTTCTAATGCTTCTATTATTTGTTTAGGATACATAATTTCTTCCGTAAGAACGATAGGTGTCTTTTTCTATT
This sequence comes from Paludibacteraceae bacterium, assembly GCA_045616645.1. Lineage (GTDB taxonomy): Bacteria > Bacteroidota > Bacteroidia > Bacteroidales > Paludibacteraceae > Colicola. The sequence continues at coordinate 4,224 of JAZLHD010000166.1, read as the reverse complement.
TCGATGGTGGGTTCTTCGAACGCCTCGCGAGGAGTGAGTTCCCAACAGATGTATTTTATCTTCATTCCTCTATCGAGCCATTGCTGCTCGTAGTGCGTCTGTAAGGCAGTCGCGTCCTGTAGTCTTTCAGCGCAGCGGTCTTTCAGCGTTAGCGGTCCATACAAGTCTTGGTTGTCAACCAACACCTTGTACTCATTGATCCGCAGCATCTCTGCGGTATAGGTGTAGAGGAAGGGGCTATCGGTCTTGAGGTGGATAAGGCCCTCGGGTCGAACGATCTGTTGGTAGCGAGCCATGAAGTAGGTTGAGGTCAGTCGTTTGGTGGCTTTTTTCATCTGCGGGTCGGGGAAGGTGATCCATATCTCACTCACCTCATTGGCAGCAAAGAAGTGGGTAATGGACTCAATATTCGTGCGTAGGAAAGCCGCATTGTGTATGCCTTGTTGCACCGCCTGTTTGGCTCCTGCCCACATACGAGCTCCTTTGATGTCGATTCCGATAAAGTTTTTTTCGGGATAGCGTTGTGCTAATCCCACCGTATATTCGCCTCGCCCACAACCAAGCTCCAGCACAATAGGTTGATTGTTGTGAAAGACCTGTTCGTTCCAATGTCCCGATAGTTGCGCGATGGGGTTGTCCTCGGTTATATCGTGGATTCCGCATTGAAAGACATTGTGGAACGTCTCCATCTCTGCAAATTTCTTTAGTTTATTCTTGCCCATTCTTCTCAATAATAATTCCAACATCACTTATCCCTCTCAGCGAATGCTCGCGCATGCCGTGTTGAAGGGTGAAGGTATATACGCTTGCGCTATCAAACGCAAAATGTTGTTCGTATAGGACAGGCATTTCTATCACTCCGTTTTTACCTTTGCCCAGCCATTTGCCCCTATCGTCGGCAAGATAAAACTCGATGGTGTCTATCGTGGTGGTGTCGGGAGTGGTGAGGGTCACAAACATCCACATGTTTTGGTAGGGGTATGCCTCGTTGTGTCGTATATCGAGGAGGATACGCCCATCGTAAGACTGCTCTGCCTTATAGACAAACTGCACCACCGAATCCATTGCCCATTGAAACAAAGGAACGGATCGGAAGTCCGAGTAGGTGGGGCGCGAGCATCCTAACCACAAACAACTAATGGCGATTATTGCGATTGTTTTCTTCATTTGTCCTTGCTCCTTGTTCCCTTGTCCTTTGTCCTCTATCCTTTGTCCTTTGTCCTCTATCCTTATTCCTCTTTTTGTCAAACCGTGTCACATCGTCTTGTCCGACCACATTATGGAACCCAATCTCTTGCACTTGTATGTTCGCTGCCTTGCCTTCGAGGGAGAGTGGTTTTTCCCCACGTTTGTTCATCTCAATAATCTCTTTAGCTCGATGGGCGGAGATGGTTTGTAGATTAGCCGGAACTCGTTGGTCGGTGGAGTAAGTGACCTCTTCTTTGAGGGGATCTGTAGAGAAGAGATAATAAACACCATCTTTCGTTTCCAAAGGAATATTCCGTTGTGGCAGTTTGGATACCGCATCTTCGTAGATAGGTACTTCGTAGTTGAGGCAGCATTTGAGTTTGGCGCATTGTCCGGCTAACTTCTGCGGATTAGGAGCAATGTTCTGCAAGCGCGCAGCCCCTGTGCCGACGGATGTGAAGTTGGTCATCCACGTAGAGCAGCATAGTTCGCGTCCGCAGGGGCCTGTGCCGCCTATTCGTCCAGCCTCTTGTCGGGCACCAATCTGTTTCATCTCAATCCGAATACGGAACGTCTCAGCATACACTTTGATGAGTTGGCGGAAATCCACGCGCCCATCGGCAATATAATAGAAAATTGCTTTGCAGCCATCGCCTTGATACTCCACATCCCCTATTTTCATCTCTAACCCAAGCGACTTAGCGAGTTGACGCGCTTTGATCATGGTCTCATGTTCTTTGGCGTGAGCGATAGCTGCTCGGTCCAAGTCCTCTTGCGTAGCGAAACGCAGGATATCGCGCACCTCATAACGTTCAAAGTCGATATGGTTCTTCTTAACTTGCAGCAGCACCAGTTGACCCGTCAGCGTTACTTCGCCAATGTCATAACCAGGGTTAGCAGCAACCACTACGACCGAACCTTTCTCCAAAGGAAGGTTGTTGGTATTGCGATAGAACCCCTTGCGGGTGTTCTTAAACTGAACCTCTACAAGGTCGGTTACTTTCTGTGTCTCCGGCAGGTCACTAAGCCAGTCCACGACAGGAAGCATGTGTTGGGAATTAAACTTCTCTTTTATCATTATGTTTACTTTTTTATCAAGACTATAAATTGTAGGCATAGGTCGAAGAAAATCATCTTGGCGTTGCCGTTTTGTCCAATCTGCACCTCGGCTTTTTGCAGTTCGTCCATGAGTTTCTCCACGTTCCCATCGTGAATGAAGGGGGCGAAGTTCTTGGAGAAATCCTGCTCCTTGGTTGTTTGGTAATTCAATTCGGGTTGGTGTAGGTTGGCGATATAGTTCTCTCGCAATTGTTGTTGGGCATATTGTAAGAACGCTTTTTGTCGTTCGCGCCCGACTTTACTATCCGCAATCTCTAAACTCCATTTCTTCAAATTCAGTAGTGCGTCGTAGTTCTTTTTGTGCCCCACGAGCCAAGCGTTGCGCATGAGTGCCACGAACTGGTCAAAGAAGGTTCCTCGCTCACTCTCGCTTTCCACTAATTTGAGGGCGGCCAAATAACTACCATTGGCAATGTGGGCTATATCCGCTCCGAAACGCTCGGTCAATAGTTCGTCGCTCAAACGAGGGATATGCACTTGTTGTACACGACTGAGAATGGTAGTGAGTAAGAGTTCGGGGTGTTCGCTAACGAGAATAAAAATCGTCTTTTGTGGGGGTTCCTCCAAGAGTTTAAGCAGTTTATTGGCGCAGACGGTATTCATCTTCTCGGGTTGCCAGATAATCATCGTCTTGAACCCGTCGGCAAAAGATTTCAAACTGAGTTGTTTGAGTATCTCGCTGCTCTCTTTCTCGTATATCATCCCCTGCTTGGTTTCCACACCTAACGCTTTGTACCAATCGTCCAAGTCGAAGTACTGTTTTTCGAGAAGTGTCTCTCGCCAAGTGGCAGCAAAATCCGCACAGGTGTCTCCTCGATCGTCTTTGACGATAGGATAGGCAAAATGTAAATCGGGGTGTTGCAGTTTTTGGTATTGCAAGCAAGTCGGGCACGCACCACACGAATCGGTCTCGGTGCGGTTGGGACAGGCTAAGTATTGGGCGTATGCAATGGCTAATTGCAGTTTTCCAACGCCACTCGGGCCTGTGAATAACTGGGCATGAGGGATACGTCCTTCCCGAACGGCTTTGACGAGCTGTCCTTTAATGTCTTCTTGCCCTATGATTGCTTTGAACTGCATAATACATTGCCTATTTTTCCAAAATAGGCTGCAAAGTTACAAAAAATAAATGATATATACAAATTTATTTGTATTTTTTAGCCGTTTTGCTTATTTTTCTCAAAAATATTTGCGTATGTCATTTTTTTGTTGTACCTTTGTAGCCGATTTGTATTGTAAATCGGAAGTACAACTTCCAAAATACATTGTAAATATTGTATTAACCTATTAACAAACTGCGCTTATGTACTCAAGATTAGTTCAAATTGACCCCTACTTAAATGATATGAGTATCTTCTTGTTTGGTGCTCGTCAAACAGGTAAATCAACTTTGCTTAGACACCTCTATCCTAAAGCTGTGTATATTGACTTACTAAACACAGAGGTATATGCTCGCTATTCTCGCCGTCCTAATCTATTGTATGAGATGTATCATACGCAAGATGCTAATACGCTAATTATCATTGATGAGATTCAGCAAGTACCACTCATTCTAAATGAAGTGCATCGACTAATGTCAGAACGGGGTATTCGTTTTATTCTCTGCGGTAGTAGTGCGCGCAAATTGCGCAGACAAGGATACAATACCCTCGGTGGTCGTGCTTACCCGTGCTATTTATACCCCTTAGTTAGTGCTGAAATTCCTGATTTTGACTTAGACAGGGCACTTAGTTATGGTATGTTGCCTGCTATTTATACATCCTCGAATGCAGCTATTGGTTTATCTGCTTATATAGATGTTTATCTCAGGGAAGAGATTAAGGCAGAAGCCCTAGTGCGCAATTTAGACAGTTTTCAGCGTTTTTTAGATATAGCGGCATTGACAGATGGTGAAATAGTCAATTACAACAATATCGC
>JAZLHD010000165.1:0-56925 GCA_045616645.1 Paludibacteraceae bacterium | reverse complement strand
TTATGAGAAACTGCCAATCTGCCATTGGCAGTTTGCTTATGCAATTTTCTGATAATTACCATGAGAGTGAACTAATTGTCCTTGTTCTGACCATTGGCTTAACCAACGCATCGTTGAACGTTCGCTAATGCCCATCTTATCAGCGATGGATAAGCACTCGCCGGTGGAGAAGGAGTTGGGGAGAGAGACAAAGAAGGTGTCTTTTTGGTAAGAACCCTTAATGCTCGGTACAGCTTCTTTATTGCCTTCGGCGGCCCAAGAACAAAGGTACAACACGAATGCACAAAAAAACTTTTTTATAGGTTAGAGGCGAGAGGAACGGAGAGGCATAAAAAAATTTTGAGATCAGTGTTCCAAAAGAACCTCATCCGCAATATAGGCATCACTCATGGTATAGAGTAATGTTCGTGGAGAGTGTAACAAGTCGCACGTTTTGGAGGTATAAAACAAATCCAACGCCTCCAAAGGCGAGATGTTTTTCTTTTTAGTAAGCTCTATCACTATTCGACCTATTTTATTCCACATGAGCAAATCGCTTAACATAACTTATCCTCCACAAAAGTTAAACATGTATCAACTACCATCTGATTAGTAATGCAAAGTTGATTATTAGGTTGATGTTTTGCCAATTCGGTGAGCGCATAACTCAGTGGCATTAAACCTGCCATATAAGCCTCTATCGTATCAATCACTCTGTCGTTGGCCACTCCCCCCTCTATCACATCGTATTGTCTCCAACCTTCCCCTCCTTGTCTGCAATCCAAAATAAATTGCAGCCATTGCTCATCATAAGCGCCAAAACAAAAATATCGAAATTGCTGTTGTACACGCTCTATATTCAGCTCATATACATTGACAATAGCCGGTGTGCCTTTTCGTTCTGCCAATCGGGAAGCCCATAGCGTAGCTTGATCTAGGATATCCGTCACATAAAATCCTTGACCAAAATCCAAGTTCTTACGACCTATATCCACTAAAGGATGTTCGATCTTTGCTATTGAGCCATGATAAACAATCATATCGTTTTTTGTGTTTTACGTTTCTTTTCTTCCCAGTTATGTAGCGTGTCCAAGACATCTTCTGTCACATATTCTCGACTTTGAGAGTGAAGGCTATCGTAGTGTTTCCAAATATAGTTTTCAATCAATCCAACCGCTTGCATACGCCGATACATATCAGAGACCGGGCAATTCTCTGCACGAGCTGCAGCTTCAACACATGAAGAAGCAAAAATAGTATGCAATGTCGCTTGTGTCATTTGAACACTTATTTCAAATTTGTGCTGCAAAGGTACAACTTTTTTTTGATATGTGCAAATTTATTTGTGATTTTTTATTCGTTTTTCACACCCATAATCGAATATTCGTTTCCCTCGCGCATAATTCGGAGTTGTCCATCCTCCATAACCTTTATCGTCCTTTGTCCTTGCTCCTTTGTCCTTTGTCCCAAGCCACTCGGCACATAGTTGAGTTTTTTATCCATCCACACAAAACGTTTGGTGATATAGTCTTTGAGGACCTTCACCTCGCCTTTATAACTACCTTGGGAACCCCAGTTCATGTGGACGTTTTGGTTAAGGATAGGCCAGCGCAAGAAATTGAGTTTCTGACTTTGGTCAATGATGTTTGCCAAGCTATCAACAAACCGGTTCATCTGTTCGGCACTCAACCCTCTATCGCGTGCATCGGCATAGACGGAAGGCAAAAGTTTACTGCCTTCTGAGCCAAACACAATCTGATCGACAAAACTCCTCATCTGTCCTGCAAGCGAGCCACCCGAACGATAGACATAGTCCGATTTGTCATTAATCCAGTGGGTACGATAATCGTTCTCAAAAGCGATATCAAAGTCCCAAACGGGACCCACAATCCACGTGTCGGAATCGGGTTGTTTGTACATATACATCGACCAATACGTATCGGTGTTTCCTGCTATCTCGCCCACTAAGAAATGGCGAAGGAAAGAGGTGTAATCCATGTATTTGGATTTGTTTTTTTCCATTTGGTCAAACCCCGCTTTGATTGCGTCGTGTACCTCCCACGTCAAATCCTCATCGCTGGGGAACTTGATGGTGACAGGGTTGCCGCCCTGCGAATAGAAATGCTCTAACGGCAGTTCTTGGTCGGCGTAGGCATCCACTTCGACGAGTATTCCGCCTGCCGTTTCTTCGCTCACGGGCACGCGTCCTTCGTTCACTTCCACTTGGTCGCAGAGTTGGTAGCACCCCACATATTCGCCATTAAAGACCACGTCCACCATTGTGCCGTAAGGGGTATATTCAAGCCCCAACCGACGGCTGAGTTCAAAGGCACAGAGGTTGCGGACAAGGGTTTTGTCGCCATAGTTGTTGATGAGGGTCCATTTCTTAGCTTTGGCAGGTGCATCGAGGGGACGTTGTTTCTTCTCGAACTTAATACGATAGGGTTTCTTTGGGAAGTCCATGCTCGCATTTCCGCGCAGTCTCACCCCTCCGGTAGCCGTCAGAATGCCCTCTTTAGACACGATGGAGATTGTGCCCGCTATATCGTTCTCTTTGTCGTATGGGTGCACATTGTCTTGGGTATGAATCATCACAGTAGGGATAGCGGTAAGGGTAGCGAGTTGGCTATCGTCACCCTCTCCGGCAATGCCGTAGAAAGCTACTTCAGCAATGTTACAACGGGCATCGTGAGGACCTATATACCGAACATATCGAACCCCACGAGAGCACTGTACAGGGGCGTAAGACATCTGACCTATCGTGCCTGCTTGGTCGATGATATAGAGGGGGATAGCGTCCATAAAATCGGGACTATTGGCACCCTCAAACACCCCAAGGATGACGCGATTAGGTCCCACATTATCGTTTCGTGGGCTCCACCCTACTTGGTCGATGATATAGGGTTGACCGAGGTCTAACCCACACCATGTGTTACTGCGCTCGTAGGAAGCGAAGAACGTGTTGAGGTCGCCATCGAAAGCGTTAGTGAACGTGTTTTTGGTAGTAGTGGATTGGCTGGTGTTATAATCCACAGAAGGGCTTGAACCCATTGGTGTTCCGGTTAATAAAACGGATAATAGAAGTGTTAACATGTATTTAGGATTTTTTATTAGGCTGCAAAATTACGACTTTTTTGTGATATACACAAATAAAATTGATTTTTTTATTTTTTTCTTGCATATATGAAAAATTTTATGTAATTTTGCACCGAATTTTGAAAATATCGTATGGGATTATGTCCCTGCGTTATGATAAATAACACTATTATTAACTCAAAAAACTTTTTCTTTTATGAAAAAAACATTTCTTTTTCTCGCTGCGCTTGCTATGAGCGCAGTATCTATGGCTGCTACTGCAACCTACACAAAGGTCACATCCGATCCGACAGATTGGTCTGGAGACTACATCCTTGTTTATGAAGCAGACGGCGCCGCTCGCGTATTTACAGGTGTGGATGCTGCTAACGACTTCGTAGAGGCAACTATTTCTGACAACACCATTGAGGGTGAATTTGTAACTCTTACTCTTGAAACTACTGACGGTGGTTACTTTGTCAAAGTTAATGGTGGAGATAACGATGGTAAATACTTTAGCAGCAACTCTAACGCAAATGACTTGAAATTTGCGGACGCAGGTGCTGTGATGTCGTTGAGTTACGACGCTGACAATGAAACGACAATGATGGTCACCCCCGCTGGGTGTGTAATGCGCTACAACAAATCTTCTGGTCAAAATCGTTTCCGTTTCTACAAGTCCACTTCTTACACGAGTCAACAACCGGTGCAATTGTACAAAGTGAACGATACTCCTCCTACTCCTCAAAAGGAAGTTGTTGATGTGAGAGTTACCGACGAACCTACCAAAATGGAGTACTTTGTAGGTGAGTCATTTGATCCTGCCGGTCTGACCGTTACCGCTATATACGACGACGCTTCTACCGAGGATGTAACGAGCAAAGCAACTTGGACTATTGAGCCAGCAACCTTTACTGAAGCTTCTGAGTCTGCATCTGTTAGCGTAAAGGCAGAATTTAATAAAGTCAAAAGTAAATCCAGAACGATTACCGGTATCGTTGTAACTGTAAAAGAGGTGACTTATGCTAACACCTATACCAGCAATGTAGAACTCACCACCGATGGTGGTACTTCTGCTACAGCTGCTAAGGTCGTTATCGGTGGAACTGAGTACGATGCTATCAAAGCCGGTACAGGTAAGGTCCAAGGTGCATGCGTTGTTACTATCCCTGCTGCTACCAAGATGCTTCATTTCCACGCTGCTGCTTGGAATGGAGAATCTGTTACGTTAGATGTTAACGGAACGGAATATGCTCTAGTTGCTGACGCAGGAGTTTCCAATAACTCTCCCTTTACTTTGCAAAACGATCCTGAGACCCAAGATTATTTCACGTTCGATCCTAAGGGTGCAACCACAATTACGTTTGCTGTTACTGCTGGATTCCGTTTCGTCCTCTTCGGTGTGAACGCTGAGTTAGAAGAAGGTACTCTTGCTGCTCCTTCCTTTGAGCCTACTGAGACTGACTTTGACCAAAAAGTAATGGTTACCTTAACCGCAGAGGAAGGTGCTTCCATTTTCTACGCTCTTGACGAAGACGTTACCAGCATGAATGCTATCGAATATTCCGTGCCTATTGAACTGGAAGCGACGACCACTGTCTATGCCGTAGCTAAGAAAGACGGCAAGGAAAGTGCGCACGTTTCCAAGACCTATACGTTGATTCCTGCTTACACTGTAACTGAGATGGCAGCTATCACTCCTGCCAATCAAAAATTTGTCCTCGTTTTGGACAATGAAGCTATCGTTGACATCTATACAGGCAAGAGCGGCGATGTTTCGGGTATCTATTTCCAAGTTGGTGATAAGAAGATTGAGCTTTATAACCAAGACTATGCTTTCCCGAAAGAATGGAAAGTAGGTGGTACGGTTAGCGGTCGCGTAATGGGTGTATGGACCGATTATAATGGTCAATGGGAACTCAAGATTGACGCTACTGAGATTGAGAAACTCACCTACACCGAACCTTCTCCTACGAATATCAACAACGTGAAAGCTAACGCAAAAGCCACTAAGGCTATCGTGAACGGCCAAATCATGATCGTTCGTGACAACAAAGTTTACAACGTAATGGGTGCTGAACTTTAATAGATAGTTCGAGAAGTTACAAATAACGGTTGATGAGTAAATCAACTAATTCAGGAACACCTTCGGAAGCTTTCTTCCGGAGGTGTTGTATTCTATCCCTATACGGACCCATCTCCGGCATACCCGGGTCAACCAAATAGATTATCGCATCCATGGGTGCGTATTGCAGTAAAGACGCTGCCGGATAGACATTCAGACTGGTGCCTACCACTACCAAGATATCCGCTTGCGAAGCAATCTCACACGCTTGTGGGAAATAGGGAACGCCCTCTCCGAAGAACACAATATAAGGTCTAAGCAGACTACCGTCGGGATGACGATCGCCATAATGCTGTTCCCAACCAACCAAAGGTACAGTGGCGGTATCGTTGATGTCACTACGCAGTTTGGTTATCTCGCCATGCAGGTGGGTGATAGAATGGCTGCCGGCGCGTTCGTGTAGATCATCGATGTTTTGCGTGATAATCTGCGTCGAAGGGAATGCCTCTTGCAGGCGTGTGATGGCATAATGCGCTGCGTTAGGCTGAGCCGCAAGGCAGTCCTTACGACGGGCATTATAGAAATCAACACACAACTGAGGATTACGCAACCACGCATCGTGGGTACACACATCCTCGATGCGGTATTTTTCCCATAGACCATCGGAATCGCGAAACGTTCCTAAACCACTCTCGGCACTGACGCCAGCACCGGTAAAAACAACGATATTCTTGCTCATAATTATGAATTTTGAGTGCAAAAGTATAAAAATAAAACGAAAAAAGCAATTTTTTTTGCAAATATCGAGATATTTTTTTATCTTTGCACGTTATTTTGGAAGAATATGACATTTTTGTGCATTGAAACCAGTACCAAGGTCTGTTCCGCAGCTCTTGTTCAGAACGGAAAGACGATAGCCGAAAGACTCAACTTAACCGACGGCAATCATGCCCAGTTGTTAGCGTGTTTTGTTGAGCAGTTACTTCAAGAGGCTACGTCGCAAGACATCGTTATTGATGGCGTTGCCTTGAGTGAAGGTCCGGGCAGTTATACGGGACTGAGGATTGGTGCCAGCCTTGCTAAGGGGTTCTGCTATGGGAAGAATATCCCCCTTTATCCTATTCCTACGCCCCAAGTGCTTGCAGCTACGTTTATGCAAGAGCACGCTGTACCCTCCGAGGCTTGGTTGTGCCCAATGATAGATGCCCGTCGAATGGAGGTTTATACCGCCATGTACGATACCCATCTGGAACAAGTACGTCCGATAGAAGCAAAGATTATTGATGGGGAGAGTTGGTCTGTTGAGCGCAACGAACATGAGATTTATTTCTTTGGTGATGGTGCGATGAAGTGCGAAGCCGTACTTGCAGGAACTTACACGCATTTTGTGCCGGATATCGTACCCAAAGCCGCAGCCATGGCTGCCTTAGCTGAACGATTAGACGCGAAAGCAGTCATCAAAGATAAAGATTTAGCCTATTTTGACCCCTTATATATAAAAGAGTTTATTCCCGCACCCGCGCATGTTAAAGGCTTATAAGATATACGGATTGTTACTACTGACGATAGTGGTGTTCGGTTGTTCAACGCAAAAGAACACCCCGGCTACTCGTTCCTACCATCAAACAAAGGTGAAGTACAACATTATGTATAATGGGAACAACGCCTATCGCGAAGGATTGGAGGCAATCAACACGGCCAATCAAGACGATTATACGCAGGTCATCAACCTCTATCCGGTCTCTAACCCCTCAGCAGCACAAGCCGCTACCGGTCAGATGGATATAACGATAGAGAAATGCCGTAAATGTATTAAGTTACACTCCATCAAAGCCAAACCCGTTCCCGACCCAAAGAAACGCAACGATCCGGCCTACAAACTCTGGCTCGAATCGGAGGAGTTTAATAATCAGATGGGGAAAGCCTGGTTGCGTTTGGGTGAAGCAGAATTCCATAAAGGCGATTTCATAGGCAGTGTAGGAACGTTTACATACATCTTAAACCACTACAAGAACGACCCTGACATGATTGCTTGTTGTCAACTATGGATCGCTCGCGCTTATAGCGAGATGGGATGGCTGTACGAGGCTGAAGACATGATTAAGAAAGTGAACGTAGATGCCCTCAATAAAAACCACGCCTCTCTCTATGCTGCGTTTATGGCGGATTTCTTACTCAAGACGAAACAGTATCACGCAGCTATTCCGTATGTGAAGATTGCTCTTCCCGAAGAGGATCGCAAACTCTATCGTCCACGATTTGCGTACGTATTAGCGCAGTTATATGAGCAAGAGGGAAACAACACTGCTGCCAAGGCAACCTATAAAAAAGTAATCAAGATGACTCCACCCGTAGAGATGGACATTAATGCGCATATACGAATGGCACAGTTAGAAGGTCTATCGGGTGCCAAGACGCTGTTGAGGATGACAAAGTTAGAAAAGAACAAAGACCGTCTGGACGTTCTTTATGGAGCATTAGGACAGATATACTTAGCTGCAAAGGATACTACTAAAGCCCTCGAATATTTCGATTTAGGAATAGAGAAAAGTACCTTAGGAGGTTATAACAAAGCAGCTGTGTTGCTAACGGCGGGTGACTTATATTTCGATCGTCGCAATTATATCAAAGCACAACCTTGTTACAACGAGGCTGCCACCATCTTCACCATCACCGATGCCCCTTATACTCATGTAAGCAAACGAGCCGAAGTGCTTGATGAACTAATCAAGGAATATACCACTTATCAGTTACAAGACTCGCTTCAGCGGCTTAGCAAACTGACCGAAGAAGAACAGATGAAAGTGTGTGAGCAGCTTGTAGCCCAACTCATTGACGAAGAGAAAAAAGCGGAAGAGGCTGCGGCATTAGCCGCCCGTGAAGCCCAACTGAGTGGTGTACAAAGTGTGAACACCCAGAATATGTTAGGTGGCGGTGGAGGTCCGGGAGAGTGGTACTTCTATAACGCTTCACTCCTTCGTTCGGGTAAACAGACGTTTGCTAAGCAATGGAACAACCGCAAGTTAGAAGATAACTGGCGCAGAGCCAGTAAGTCGGGAAGTATGTTTATGGACTTCAGTGACGATAGTTCGTTGGCATCGAACGATACGACAGCGACTGATTCCACTCGTACAGACGGCACAACCCTTGCCAAGACACCGGCAAGCAATGATCCGCACAACCCCTTATATTATTATCAACAAATCCCGCGCACGCAAGAGCAGTTGCAGGAGTCTGACACTTTACTTGCTAATGCCTTAGCGGCCATGGTGGATATTTATCAAGTGCAGTTAGAGGACGAGGCGTTAGCTTTAGAGACCCGCGAGGAGTTGTTTAGACGTTATCCTAACTATACACTTGCCACGCGTCCTGTTACTCATTATTCAGAGGCAGAGGTGGCACAATGGCTAGCACAACAACGTGCGGCAGACTCGTTATATGAATTGACGTACGAGGCATTCCAAAAAGGTTCTTTCAAACAAGTAAAAGCTTATACAAAACAAGCGCAAGCCACTTATCCGGAATCGAAACTGATTCCGCGATTCCTCTTCCTTAATGCCGTGGCAGTAGCTCGACAAGATGGACAAGAACCCTTCAAGGCGGCTTTGGAAGAGATGATTGAGCGTTATCCCGAGAGCGAACTCAGTGCGAGAGGAAAAGATATGCTTGCCATGTTAGGGCAAGGAATGAAATCTCAAAAAGGAGGCGCGTTGTCGGATTTAGAGAACAAGCGTGAACAACAGAAAACGAAAGAGGAACAAGAGAACGAGCAACCTGTACAACTTTCCGAAAACACGGACGGACCGAGTTATGTACTCATCACGATGCCTACCGTCGAGGAGCAAGTGTTGAACGACTTACTATACGAGACCGCATTGTTTAATTTCTCACAGTTCTTGATACGAAACTTCAATATCCAAGTCTTACCCGCGTATGGGGACGGCAGTGCCTTGCGTGTGGAAGGATTTGATGGACTCAAAGAGGCAGAATGGTATATCGAACTCATGAAGAAAAATGAGGATCTGATGCGTGTAATGAAAACTCAAGGAGCGAAGTTTACTCCCATCACCGTAGAGAACTATAATAGACGAAAAGGCTGAGTATCAAAAAACAAAAAAAAGAACGTTCGTTCTTTTTACTTTAGTCGGGATGACAAGATTTGAACTTGCGACCTCCGGTCCCCCAGACCGTTGCGCTACCGGACTGCGCCACATCCCGTAACTCAGGATAAGTTCTATGAGTTAGTTGCGGAGGATGGGATCGAACCACCGACCTTCAGGTTATGAGCCTGACGAGCTACCACTGCTCTACTCCGCGATCAATATTTCGCCATTTAGAGACCCTAATCAGCCATGTTGGACGAAATCGGCTGCAAAATTACTGCTTTTTTTTGATATATGCAAATTTTTTTGCAAAAAAATGTATTTTTACTATGAATAATAAGGTTATTGAGCAATTATTACACCAAGAAGTGGTACCTGCGATTGGTTGTACGGAGCCGATTGCGGTTGCTTTATGTGTTGCCAAAGCGAAGGAGACGTTAGGTCGTCTGCCCGAGGCAATAGAGATACGTTTATCCCCTAATCTGTTTAAAAACGCAATGGGTGTGGGTATCCCCAATACGGGTATGACAGGTCTTCCGATAGCCATTGCTTTGGGTGCGACGATAGGCAAAAGCGAGTTGCAGTTGGAGGTGATACGCGACACCACACCCCAAGCCGTAGAACAAGCCAAACGATTCTTGACTCAAACGGATCTGCGTATCTCGGTCGATTACGAGACGCATGAGATGCTTTATATTCATACGATTGTTCGTGCGGCGAGCCATGAGGCAAAAGTTGTTATCAGCGGTTCACACACCCATATAGCACTCATTGGGTTGGACGGAAAGACCTTATACGAAGACAATCAATCGTCTCAAGACAATGCGACCGAAGAGGAAATTCTAACCCTTCAAACCGTTTGGGATTATGCGACCACAGTGCCCCTGAAAGACATTGCTTTCTTAGATGTGGTGGCACGCGTGAACATGGCGGCAGCCAATCTGTCTTTTACCAAAGACTGCGGTCACGGCGTAGGGAAGATGTTGCACGACCAAGCCAATCACAGTATCTTCGGCGACACGATGTTCACGAAGATTCTTGCTTATACGAGTGGTGCTTGTGATGCGAGAATGGGAGGTGAGATGGTCACGGTGATGAGTAATTCCGGCAGCGGAAACCAAGGTATTGTCGCTACCAATCCGGTTGTCGTTTATGCCCAAGAGAACGGTATTGACCACGAGACGCTTCTGCGCGCCTTGGCTCTAAGCCACTTGACGGTTATCTATATCAAACAAACGCTGGGACGCTTGTCCGCGTTATGCGGATGTGTGGCAGCGTCTATCGGTTCATGCTGCGGATTGACGATGCTGATGGGTGGCGGATACGAGGAGATTACATACGCCGTGAAGAATATGGTGGCGAACATCACCGGCATGATCTGCGACGGAGCCAAACCCGGTTGCGCCTTAAAAGTGACCAGCGGCGTAGGTACGGCAGTGCTATCCGCCGTGTTAGCGATGGATCATCGCCATTCGGGTTCGATGGAAGGTATCGTGGATGACGATGTAGATCAGTCTATCCACAACCTCACCGCCTTAGGCAAGGAGGCGATGCGCGAAACGGATCGTATGATTCTCAATGTGATGATGAAAAAACGGAACTAACCAATCGAGCCTTCGAGGCTGACTTGGAGAAGTTTCTGGGCTTCTACGGCAAACTCCATCGGCAGTTTGTCCATGACCTCTTTGGCATAACCATTGACTATCAGTCCAACGGCATCCTCCACACCAATACCACGCTGTTGGCAGTAGAAGAGTTGGTCTTCGGAGATCTTGGATGTCGTAGCCTCGTGTTCTACGATGGCAGACGGATTGGCAATCTGCATATCAGGGAAGGTGTGTGCGCCACATTGATCTCCTAATAACAAGGAGTCGCATTGGCTGTAGTTGCGAGCATTCACTGCCCCTTTGCCCACCTTAACCAGACCGCGATAGGCGTTCTGACTATGTCCGGCACTGATACCCTTACTGATAATCTTAGAACGCGTGTTCTTGCCGAGGTGAATCATCTTCGTTCCCGTATCTGCTTGTTGGTAGTTATTCGTCACGGCAACGGAATAGAACTCCGCACTGGAGTTATCGCCCCGTAAGATACAACTCGGATATTTCCACGTGATGGCACTACCTGTCTCGACTTGGGTCCAACTGAGGCGTGCATTCTCGTGCGTGATACCGCGTTTGGTTACGAAGTTATAGATTCCGCCACGACCTTCCTTGTCACCAGGATACCAGTTTTGGACAGTCGAATATTTGACCTCCGCATCCTTATGAACGACAATTTCCACGATGGCAGCATGCAATTGGTTCTCGTCACGCATCGGAGCGGTGCAACCTTCAAGATAACTGAGGTATGCCCCTTCATCAGCGATGAGTAAGGTGCGCTCGAATTGTCCGGTATTACCCGCATTGATACGGAAATAAGTGCTCAGTTCCATCGGGCAACGAACGCCTTTGGGGATATAGACGAAACTGCCATCAGAGAAAACGGCAGAGTTAAGAGCCGCATAGAAATTATCGCTATAGGGAACGACCGAACCAAGGTACTGCTTGACGAGATCTTCGTGCTCACGTACCGCCTCAGAGATGGAGCAGAAGATAATCCCTTGTTTAGCTAAGGTCTCGCGAAACGTAGTCTTGACACTGACAGAGTCCATGACGGCATCGACCGCCATGTTTCCGGCTAACGCAGCCCGCTCTTCAAGAGGGATACCTAACTTATCAAAAGTCTTTTGGATCTCGGGGTCAATCTCACCGGTCTGCTCTTTTTGTTTTTTCGGTGCAGCATAGTAAGAGATGGCTTGAAAATCAATCTCGGGTATATCGAGGTGCGCCCAAGTGGGAATAGGCATAGTGAGCCATTTGCGATAGGCTTTGAGGCGGAAGTCAAGCAGCCATTGAGGTTCGCCTTTCTTCGCAGAGATCGTACGAATGACGTCCTCGTTCAGTCCCTTGGAGATGATGTCGGTGTCCACATCGGTGGTGAAACCGTACTTGTAATCTTGGGTAGTAATATCTTCAACAATATTCTCCATTCTTCATTAAAAACGCCGCCCTCGTAAGGCGGCATTTGAAGAGGTCGGTAGCAGATTCGAACCGCTGTCCCCGGTTTTGCAGACCGGTCCCTAACCACTCGGGCAACCGACCATCGTCGGACTTCGCTTAGTACGATGTTGAAGCTCTGCTTCAACAGAAGTACTCGCGACTCCTCCTCTCCCCAAAAAGTGGTACTTTTCGGGGGCCCCGATTGTACTACTTTTGAAAAAGCGGTGCAAAGGTACAACTTTTTTTTCAAACTACCAAATTTTTTGTGCATTTTTATACAAAAAATCTTCATTCTACCTGCAAAACGAGTCCTTTTAGGTATTCTCCTTCGGGATGGAAGATGTTTATGGGGTGATCCTGCGGTTGATGCAGTTGGTGTAAAATTCGCACTTTTCTACCCACTTGTGCCGCTGCGGAGAAGACTGCCAAACGAAACATCTCTTTATCGATGGCTTGTGAACAAGAAAAAGTAAAAAGGATTCCACCCGCGCGCAGTTGTTCAATACCTTTGGCATTAAGTCGCTGATAACCCCTCAACGCATTCTTGATAGCGTCCCTATGTTTAGCAAAGGCGGGAGGATCAAGAATGATTAGATCGTACTTATCCTTGCACCCCGATAGATACTCAAACGCCTCTTGGGCGTAAGCGTGGTGGTTGGAATTTTGAGTTTGAGGAAAATTATGTTCTACGTTTTTGTTGACGAGTTCGATAGCTTTCTCGCTCACATCGACGGAGTCCACACTTTTAGCTCCTCCGCGCAAGGCATAAACAGAGAATCCACCGGTATAACAGAACATATTCAGCACATCTTTTCCCTTGGAATAACGCTCCAATAGGCTACGGTTCTCGCGTTGGTCAATGAAGAATCCTGTTTTTTGTCCTCGCAGCCAGTCAATACTGAAGTCGAGGCCATTCTCCATCGCCCAAAAATCCTCCGCTGAGTTTAGAGTGGAGAGTGTAGAGTTTAGAGTAGTTGTGCCTGACGGCAGTAGTTTAGAGTTGATTAGATAGCCTGTTTTTTCGCCCTCGATTGCGGCTTTGAAAGGAAGGGTGTCGTCAGACTTATAATAGACGTTTTTTACTTCGGGAACGGTTGTTACGATGGCTTCCGCTATTTGCTGACGGCAACGGTGCATCCCAACCGAATGGGCTTGAACAACAGCCGTATTGGCATAGACATCTATGACGAGTCCGGGAAGGAAATCCCCTTCACCATGAACGAGACGATAGGTATTATTGTCTTTGCGGATAAGGTTGAGTTGTTGGCGCACCTGATAAGCCGCCCGTATTCGTTGCTCAAAGAAATCCGCAGGAAGGGTGTCGGCTCCAAAGGCCAAGATACGTACCGCAATCGAACCTATTTGGTAATGTCCAAGGCCTAATATTTTTCCGTTGAAATCGGCAATTCTCACAAGATCACCCTCTTGCGGTTCGGAGAAGGGGTAGTTTTTGTCAAGAATGATTTTTTGAATTGCCCCCGAAAAGACCCATGGGTGAAAACGAAGAACGGCTTCTTCTTTCTTTGGTTTTAAGATGATGGTAGTCATTTCACATTCGCAAACTTAATCCGGCAAGTAAGGTGTCGGGACAGAAATTAAACACAGAAGCCATCTCTCCGCTCATGCAGAAACCACAATGATCGCATAAGTCGGTGGGGGTATAGATAGTGGAGAGTGGAGAGTGGAGAGTGGAGAGTGGGAGTTGTTGGGGTTGCAGTCCGACGCAGTAACCGCGGGCACCATTAGGATAAATAAAGGATGTTACCCAACAACGGTTCTTTAACCGCTCTACATGACGCATCTTTTTGAGTCCTGAATAACTATTCATTACCCTATATCCTTTCCGCTTGTATCGAAGGACGGTGTCTATCACATATTCGCGTTGCTGTTGTGTGAGAGCAAGGTCTTCAGTTCCGGCAAAAGGAGTGTGCATATTGATGGCTATTTTATCGATAGACTCGTTTTTTTGTGCATATTCGAGTGCTTGTTCAAGACTATCTATATTGAGCCTATTCACGACCATGTTAACTGTCAGAGAACGTTTGCGTCCTTTGGCCGGTTGGTGGGCTTGGAAAAGAGCGATATTCTGTTCCAAACGGGCAAACGCACCTTCGCCACGAATGAGGTCATGGTATTTGCCTACACCATCCATACTGACCCATAACGAGTCCATATTCACCCAATCAAAAGGTTGTTGGGCGTTGGTGGTGATGGTGATAGAGAAGAATCCTATCTTTTTGGCTGCGGCAATAACGTCGTTGAGGTCTTTGTCTCCATCTTTGTATAGGGTAGGTTCGCCCCCTTCCAAGTCGATGAATCGGCTACCCTCGTTGTACGCCCATTGGAGATCGGCAACGATGTCAGCAAAAGGACGATGTTTGGCCCCCGTGATACCATAAACCGAACAGTGTTTGCATTTGAGGTTGCATTTGTCGGTGATGAAAAGAACGGTTTGTAGGGGTTTGCGTCGTCCAAAGAACCGTGCGCGAACAAACCACCAAGCTAAATAGATGTATTGAGTCAGTTTCATAATTAGATAAATATTTCGAGGATAATAAGAATCAAGCAGAAGTACATAACTACGTTTCGAGCGAGTAACCAACGGATCAGAAACCAGTCCATTTGTGCTTCCTTGAACAGGTTAAACTCGGGCATAGGGCCCATCCACCATTGAGGGTTATCGTTGGTGGGCAGTCCGCGCGTAAAACACGAAAGAGAATACACGAGGTAAATCACCATCGGAATGGTAACGACTACGAGTAGATACCACGCACTCCATAGGTTTGCTAGCACCCCGACTAAGATGAGAATATAGGGCGTGAAACCAAAGATAGATGTCCATATAACCTCACGCCTTTTATTGTCGATGAGACGGGCAAAAGTCATCTTATTGAGTTCGGCATCCGCCTCCGTCTCCATTACCGAATGAACGAAGAGGATATTCGTTACTAATAATCCGATAGCGGCGGACATTAGTCCCACCGAAGAGGAAAAGAATGCTCCTGTACAAGCGGCATTAACCCCTAACATCAGAAGCGGACCGAACATTAAACCAACGGTTGGTTCTCCTAATCCACGCATCGCTAAGTTAAGGGGTTTTGTTGAATATCCGAGCCCAAAGATAAGCCCTAAAACCGCGTACATCACCACTGCGAGAGCGGCTTGAAGACCATGCAGAAGCCATTGCCCGATGACGCAACCCAATCCGCAAAGTCCGGCTACGAGTAGGAACCCAATCATCGCTCGAAATAGGTCTTCGGGAGTGGCATCCCCACTGTTGATATAGGTACATTTATCCAGCCTCGCCCGAACGGAAGTAGAGGAGAGGGTAGAGCGAATACGAGGGTCGCGTCGATAGTCGAAATAGTCGTCGGCAAGGTTCATTCCTAAATGTCCGATGGCTATACCGAGAACGGCTAACGCTGCGAGCCAACCATTAAAAGAGGGCAAGGAACAAACCATCATCACAGAAAGAATGGCAGGAAAAAGGCTTTGGGGTAAAGCAATGGAACGCGCATTACGAAACCAGAAAAACAGCCCTTTGTGTTGTCCGTGATAATAGGCGTTGTAAACTTCTTGATTGTTCATGATATATGTTGTTTTGTTTGTTCGGCTTCGCGTGCGGCGAGCACTTGTTGTTGGTGGAGTTGCATCTTTTCCAACTCGGCTTGATAGAGTGCGTCCGCCTCTTTCTTCGGTAGCGGAGCGGTCGCCATCAGTTCGTTATAAATGAGTAACGTTGCCCATGCATCGGTGGAAGCATAGTGTTGCTGCTCGGGCGTGAGAATGCTATTTTCCCAGTTAGTGAGTTGCTGCGCTTTGCTGATTTTCTTACCGAAACAGATAGCGAAGATCTTTTGCAGACCGAGGTCAAGGATGCCGTATTTTCTTACGATGGATTGGAGGTCAATGCAGTTGCGCGGAGTGAAATCCCGTCTGCGACGCAGTCCATTGATATCATCCTTAAAAGCAAGACCAACCTTGCAAATATCTTTATTGGCAAAGATATCAGCAAGCGAGGGGGGTAACCCGACATGGGTAAGACGAAAGAGGTAGCAACGCTCGGGAGTGGCAATCTGAGCGAGGGCGGTGGGATAATGAGTTCCACGCGTAAAACTCGGACGCGATTCGGTGTCAATGCCCAGTGTTTTTTGTTGGGACAGATAACGAACAGCCTCTTCCACTTGCTCTGGTCTATCAATAACAAAAACCTGCCCATCAAACTGAGTGATAGGCATCGCCTGTACCTGTTCTTTCGTTATTTTATGGATGAAATGATTAGGTTTCATACAATATTCTTCAAAAATCGTACAAAAGTACGGTTTTTCTTTGATATATGCAAGTGTTAGAAGTTTTTTTGAAAATTTATTTCAATAAATTTGCATAAGTGCGGATTTTTTTGTACCTTTGCAGTCAAAATGTAAAAATAGCGTGAAAAATAAGATTCCAACATATTTCTATTCCAAGCAAAATTCGCTTTGGTTGGTGGCAGGAACGGCTATCTTTACGGAAGTGTTTATCATTATTTTTGAGCCTTTCCGCGCAAGGGTATTGATGGAGAACGATTGGCAGTATTTGTTATGGACAACCATTGTAGTGGGTGTTGGAATGGCGGTTATCTGTTTGAGTCGTTGGATCATGAATATCTATGCTTCTCGTAAAGGATTGAGCGTGACAGGATATAGCTTGTGGTTGTTTTTAGAGGTAAATGTGATGACATTTATCTATTCGGTAGTGATGATTGAGGCGTTTCCTTCTATTGCGGAGGAGTATAATTGGTCGTTCTTCTCGCTTTATAAGGATATTTTGTTAGGGGCAGCATTCACGTTGTTTATTCCCTATACTATTTTCTTGTTGGCGTTTGCGTATGTGAATGCGAAGAATGAGTTACAATCCATGACCGGGAATACCGGTGGAGACATCGAACCTCAGATGTATCATTTTTATGACGAACGAGGGGAATTGAAGTTGTCTATCCGTCCGGAGATGGTGTATTACCTTGAGTCCGCAGATAATTATGTGACGATTTATTATATCAATGGCACAAAGTTAGACAAGATGATGATTCGCAACACACTCAAAAATATAGAGTGGCGTTTCTTAGATAAAGGATTGGTGCGTTGCCATCGATCGTATATCATCAACATCAAGAAAGTGAGTGTAATCCGTCGTCAAGATAGTGATGTGGTAGTGGATTTTGCAGATCCGCACATACCCACTATTCCTATCTCAAAAGGGTATAGTGAACAAGTACTGAATAAGTTTTCAATCCATTAAATAGAACAATAATGAAAGTAATCAATTTGGCAGAACAGAAAAGTCTAATCAACGAGTATTTAAGAGAACTGCGTGACGTACATATCCAATCGGATAGAATGCGTTTTCGCAAGAACCTTTATCGGGTAGCTCAAGCGATGAGTTATGAGATTAGCAAATCTCTTTGTTTCGCCCCAATGGAGGTGCAGACTCCTTTACAGACAACTACAATGGAGGCATTGCAAGATGATATTGTCTTGGCGACGGTGTTACGCGCCGGTATTCCTTTCTTTGAGGGGTTTTTAGATAGTTTCGACAAAGCGGATTGTGCATTCCTTTCTGCCAAACGTGTTTATGCCGACGAGGCGCACACCCAAGTGCGCATTGAATGCGGATATAAAGCTACGCCCACGTTGGAGGGGAAGACGTTAATTTTAGTTGACCCAATGTTAGCCACGGGGGGTAGTATGTGTGCGAGTTTAGATTTGCTCAAAGAGAATGGTACACCCAAACGTATTATTTTGGCAAGTTTGATTGCGGTTCCGGAGGCTGTAAAGGCATTAGAGGAACACGAAAAGAAAGGGAACGCGTTGACATTATACACAGCTGCGATGGATGAGAGACTCAACGAACACCAATATATCTTACCCGGTTTAGGTGATGCCGGAGACTTGTGTTTTGGCGAGAAATGTTAATGAGTGATACAGAGTTAATTTATTGGTTGGCGTTTACTTGGCTCTTGCGCAATAAACTGCCGCAGCAGAAGGAATATCTGCTTGCTTTTCGTGTTATAGAAGAGGCTTGGGCACACTTAAAAGAGGATGGTAAGAAAGAGGCTTTGGAAAAGGCAAAGCGGGAGTTAGAGTTTATTCATAAACATCAGATAGGGGTGTTAACGCAACAAGATGCCGGTTATCCTACTCGTTTGAAAGAAACACCTGATGCACCTTACCTTATCTTTACAAAAGGGAATGTTAACCTCAATGAAGGTAAGTTTTTATCCATCGTAGGAACGCGTTCTGCCACAGAACAAGGGAAGGACATCACCCGTCAAATCGTGTTGGATCTCGCCCATAAGGTACCCCACCTAACGATTGTGAGTGGTTTGGCATACGGTATAGATATAGCGTCTCATAAGGCCGCTTTGGAAGCGGGTTTACCAACGATAGCGGTGTTAGGGCATGGGTTAGATAGGATTTATCCTACGGTTCATCGTTCGGTGGCTGTAGAGACATTAAAGAATGGAGGGTTAGTGACAGAATATCCATCAGAAACGGAGCCTGACGGTTGGAATTTTGTAGCGCGAGATAGGATTATTGCCGCACTATCGGACGCAACCTTAGTGGTAGAATCGAAGGTAAAAGGAGGAGCGTTGATTACTGCTGGTTTGGCAATGGATTACAATCGCGACGTGTTTGCTATTCCCGGTCGTATAAGAGACGTAAACTCGATGGGATGCAATCAGTTGATACGGGATCAAAGAGCAATGTTAGTAACGAGTGCTGACGATATAATTACAGCTTTGCGTTGGGAGAATGTCCCTGTGCAAACACAGCTTGCACTCGCAGACGAAGATGAGACATTAGAGCCTTTAGCTTTGCGCATTATACAATACATACGGACAGAGGATTCTGATGTACATATCAATCAAGTAGTGGTGGCGATGGAAACTGATTATCAAACCGTAGTGACACAATTGATTTATTTAGAGATGCAAGGATACGTGAGGTCTTTGGCGGGAGGATATTATCATTTAATGAAATAATTTTAAAAACAATAATATTATGAACGGAACAATGAAAAAGTACGCAGGTGTAATCCTGGTTTTGTTAGGCGTTTTATGCTTAGTGGTTTATTTCTTCAAACCGGTATCGAACATTCTTTTGGCTGCTTCGTTAGTGCTGGAGATTGCCGGTATCTTTGCTTTTATCTTCCTCAATAGGGATAAATAAACCATGGTGATACGCTTGCAGGACATTGTGTTGCAGGCGCGTCACGGGGTGTTTACCCAGGAGCGAGAACAGGGTAACACTTTCAAAGTGAGCGTTAGCATCGATATCCCCGAAATGCTCGGGGTAATTACGGATAGGTTGGAAGACACTATTCATTACCAAACCTTATATGATGTGGTAGTGGCTGAGATGCAACAACCATCTAATTTAATAGAGCACGTAGCCGGACGTATTCGGACACAATTGGTGCGTCTTTACCCGGAAGCGACTGTGCATGTGCAAGTAAGTAAGAAAAATCCTCCCTTGGGAGGCGAAGTAGCGTGGGCTACAGTGGAATTATGAACGATGATGAAACAATAAAATATCATCTTACTGGGATGTACCAAGACTGGTTCTTGGACTATGCTTCATACGTGATTTTAGAGCGAGCCGTACCGGCCATTGAGGACGGACTCAAACCTGTGCAGCGGCGTATCTTACACGCGATGAAGTGTGTAGATGATGGTAAGATGAATAAAGTGGCGAATATCGTAGGCCAGACCATGCAGTATCACCCTCATGGCGATGCAAGTATTGGAGATGCTCTTGTTCAATTAGGACAAAAAGACCTACTGATTGACTGCCAAGGAAACTGGGGAAACATTCTTACAGGCGATGGAGCAGCGGCTCCTCGTTACATTGAAGCAAGATTGAGTAAGTTTGCTTTAGAGACGGTGTTTAATCCCAAGACCACTCAGTGGATGATGAGTTATGACGGGCGTAAGAAAGAGCCTATCCATTTACCCGTTAAGTTTCCTCTTTTGTTAGCACAAGGGGTGGAAGGTATTGCGGTAGGATTGAATTCAAAGATTTTACCCCATAATTTCAACGAGTTATGCGATGCCGCTATGGCATACTTAAAAGGGGAAGATTTTGTACTCTATCCCGACTTCCCAACAGGAGGTGAAATAGATGTTAATCGTTACAACGATGGAGAACGAGGCGGGATGGTCAAAGTGCGCTCGAAGATTACCAAATCAGAGGATAATAAGACGCTTATCATTAGTCAAGTACCCTACGGAACGACGACTTCTAAAATCATTGAGACTATCCTTAAAGCACAAGATAATGGGAAGATAAAAATCAAAAAAGTCGATGACTTTACAGCGCAGGAGGCAAAGATTTTAGTACAATTAGCTCCGGGTGCTTCGTCGGATAAGACAATAGATGCTCTCTATGCGTTTACGGATTGCGAGGTGACAATTGCACCAAACTGCTGTGTGGTAGAGGATAAAAAACCTATCTTCACCAATGTTTCAACATTGCTTAAGCACTCCACGGACAACACTAAACAGTTGCTTAAGTGGGAATTGGAGATACAAAAAAGTGAGTTAGAAGAGCAATATTTCTACACCTCATTGGAGCGTATCTTTATCGAGAACCGTATCTATAAAAAAGAGGGCTACGAGAACGCTATCGACAAGGATAACTTGATTGCTTTTGTAGATCAAGAGTTAGAACCTTTCAAACCATCTTTGATTCGCGAGGTAAGACGTGAAGATATAGAGAAACTGTTTGAGATTCGTATGCTTCGCATCACGAAGTTCGATTCTAAGAAAGCGGACGAGCTGATGAAGTCGTTGGAGAAACAGATCAAAGAGACGGTTAAGAATCTCAATCACTTGACGGAATATACACTCCATTGGTTTGAACAACTCAAAGCGAAATATGGCGATCGTTATCCGCGTAAGACAGAGGTGCGCAATTTTGCTTCGATTAATGTCAAGACCGTGGTTGAGGCGAATAAGAAACTCTATATCAACTATACGGAAGGGTTCATTGGAATGGGACTTAAGAATGCCGACTTCCTTTGCAACTGCTCCGATATAGACGACCTCATCATTTTCCACAAGGATGGTAAGTATAAGATTATCCGCGTAGCAGATAAGATCTTTATTGGGACCGACATCATCCATGTAGATATCTTCAAAAAGAACGATACGCGTACGATATACAACGTGGTTTATCGCGATGGTAAGGCGGGAGATTATTTTATGAAACGTTTCTTTGTGACCGGTGTGGTGCGTGACAAAGAATACGACCTTACCACAGGTAAAGCGGGTAGCAAAGTGGTTTATTTCACCGCTAATCCCAATGGAGAAGCAGAGGTGATTCGGGCCCAACTCAAACCAATGGCTCATCTTAAGAAACTCGAAATAATAAAAGACTTAAGCGAACTTGCTGTAAAATCACGTAGTGCGCGAGGGAACTTACTGACCAAATACGATGTTAAATCTGTTTCGCTCAAACAAAAAGGCCATTCTACATTGGGTGGACGACAGGTGTGGTTCGATCCGGATGTACTGCGTATTAACTACGATGGACAAGGTACCTTCTTGGGTGAGTTTATGGACGAGGATAGAATATTGGTAGTAACTACTAAGGGTGATTATTACTTGACTACGTTTGAGTTGACAGCCCACTTTGATGATAACATCTACCGCATTGAGAAGTTCGACCCACAAAAGATTTGGTCGGTAGCATTATGGAATGCAGACTTAGGTTACTACTATGCTAAACGTTTCCAATTTGATGCCCAACTCAAGTCGCAGAACTTCTTGGGAGAGGATGATCGGAGCCAATATGTGGCAATTAGCGATCGGGAAGAGGCTACGTTCCTTGTGACTTTTAAAGATGAGCGTCGCGAACCGATGACCCTCGTTATGTCCGAGTTTATTGAGTCCAAATCGCCTAAGGCAAAAGGAAAACGTATCTCTACTTTAGAGATTGATAAGATCGAAGATATCACTCCTGCTCCACCAGAACCGAAAAATCCGGAAACACCAGAACAACCGGAATCATCGGCAGAGCCGGAACCATCGGCTTCGCCCGTGACATTAACCATCACGAATGGGGAGAAAGAGGAGCAGTTAAGCTTATTTTGAGCGAACAATCTTATATCCCTTTCCTGTGACGGCAAAGATGGTATAAGGCGTAGGCTCTAATAAATGTCTTAGACGTGTGATGAAGACGGCTAATGAGCGGGACGCAAAATACGAATCTTGTGACCAAATAGAGGCGAGGATTAGGTGCCGATCCACAACTTGTCCTTCTTGTTGCAAGAGAAGATGTAGAATTTCGCTTTCACGTGCGGTGAGGTTTTGGTCGCCCAAACGTTGATGTTGGGGATCAAACGTAAGTGAACCAAGTTGATACGTAGTAGGTTGTTTTTTAGTTGGAGCCTCACACCGACGTAAAAGCGCTTGGATACGACAAAGGGCGATATCCATTGAGAAGGGTTTGGTGATATAATCATCGCAACCGATGTTGTAGGCTCGCAAGATATCCTCTTTTGCTGAACGCGTGGTAAGAATGATAATAGGTAGTGTTTCGTTTGACTTGCGGAGTTTACGGAGCAATTCGAAACCGTTATTCGCGGATAAGTTGAGATCTAAGACACATAGGTCCACATGAGTAGAGGATAAACTCTCTAAGACTCGATCGGGTTGGGTGAGCGTAGTGACCTTGAAGTTTTGACTGCGCAGAAAATCTGCAAATATAGTGGTGAGGTTGATCTCATCATCTACCAAAAGAATATTTTTTTTACGTTCTGACATAACATAAATTAACATACAAAATGCGTGCCAAAGTACTCATAATAATGACCGGAGGAACAATTTCTATGGTTCAAGACCCTCAAACGGGTTCCCTGCGTCCCGCATCATTAGACACCTTCAAACATTTTGTGCCGGAGTTTTCTCAGGCGCCCTTTGGGGTTGAACTGCTCGCTTTTAATCCCATGATTGATTCGTCGGATGTGCATCCTTCCGATTGGGTTAAGATGGCTCAAACCATTGAGCAGCACTATGATGAATACGATGGATTTGTCATTTTGCATGGTACGGACACGATGTCTTATTCGGCTTCCGCCCTCAGTTTTATGTTAGAGAACCTAACTAAACCCGTTATTTTTACAGGTTCACAATTACCGATAGGCATGCTTCGATCGGATGCCAAAGAGAACTTGCAATCGGCTATTGAGATTGCCGTAGCAAAGAATGAAAAAGGGCAACCGATGGTGCCCGAAGTGACCATTTATTTTGAGGATAGGCTTTTCCGAGCGAATCGTACAACCAAGCGTAATGCCGAACATTTCTCTGCATTTAATTCATATAATTATCCACCACTTGCCAAAGTGGGAGTGCACATCACCTATCAACCTTCGTTTATCCATTATCCCAATCAAGAAACCTCTCTTAAAGTGCATACACGGATGGATGGACGCGTGGTTGTGCTCAAACTCTTCCCCGGTATCACAGAACCGGTGGTGAAAGCCGTTCTTAGTACACCCGACTTGCGAGGTGTAGTGTTGGAGACGTATGGTGCAGGCAATGCTCCCTCCTGTGAGTGGTTGTATGAAGCCTTAGCTGAAGCGATACTGTCGGGAATAATCATTGTAAACAAAACCCAATGTAACACCGGTTCCGTTCAGATGGGACTATACGATGTCAGCCGGAATCTACTAAAAGCCGGTGTGTTGTCGGGTTATGACATTACAACCGAAGCTCTACTAACAAAAATGATGTGTCTCTTGGGTGAATATCCAAATGATACGCATAAGGTGGTAGAACTATTACAACAACCCCTTTGCGGAGAACTAACGATTTAACAACTAAAATAAACAACGAATATTATGACAAATCAAGAACCAAAAGCAGTTTGGAAGCATTTTCACGAACTGAATCTTATTCCTCGTCCTTCAGGACAGAAAGAAGCCATCTCTGAGTTTCTCGTTCATTATGGTCACAGTCTCGGTTTAGAAACCTTGACGGACAAGATTGGTAATGTGCTCATTCGTAAACCTGCCAGTCCGGGCATGGAGAACCATCCGGGAGTCATCCTTCAAGGTCACATGGACATGGTTCCGCAGAAAAATAGCGATGTTGACTTCGATTTTGAGAAAGATCCTATACGCGCGTACGTAGAAGATAATAAGGAGTGGGTGACCGCAGACGGAACGACCTTAGGAGCGGATAATGGTATCGGTGTTGCTGTCGCTATGGCTATCCTTGCCGATAAATCAATTGTTCATCCTCCATTGGAAGCTTTTTTCACCGTAGATGAAGAAACGGGTATGTATGGTGCTTTCGCTTTAGAAGAAGGATTCTTACAAGGTAAATACCTATTGAACCTCGACTCTGAGACAGAAGGCGAATTATACGTAGGTTGTGCCGGTGGCGTAGATACGACGGCTACCTTCGAATATATCCCTGCCGAAGTAGAAGAAGGCGATATTGCTTTGCAGATTGATCTCAAAGGTTGCAAAGGCGGTCACTCGGGTTGCGATATCCACTTGCAACGCGCGAATGCCATCAAACTCTTATTCCGTTTCTTGAAAGTAGCGGTAGCCGAATATGAGGCTCGTTTGGTCAAGGTTGAAGGTGGTAGTCTGCGTAATGCCATCCCTCGTGAGGCAATGGCAGTGATTACTATTCCAAAGGAGAGTAAGAAGGACTTGCAACAACTGGTGGACGATTATGAAGACTTATTCATTCGTGAGTTCGATGGCGTAGAGGATAACCTATCACTAACCATGAAAGAGGTGGAGTGCCCCGCAGTCGAACTGCGAGAAGATGTGCAGGACTTCTTGATTCATGCTATCACCTTATGCCCGCATGGTGTTTATCGTCACATGGATGCCATGCCCGATATTATTGAAACAAGCAATAACCTAGCGATGATAGCCACCACCGACAAGGACATTAAGGTCTTCTGCTTGACACGTTCGTCCGTAGAAAGTCGCAAAGAAGAACTCAAACAAATCATCCACTCTGCTTTTGCTTTGGCAGGGGCAGATGTTCAGTTCTCCGGTGCGTACCCGGGTTGGAAACCCAATCTGCGTAGTAACCTATTAACGGTTATGAAAGAGGTGTATAATAAAACCTTTGGTAACGAACCTCGGGTATTGATTATACACGCCGGACTGGAATGTGGTATTATCGGACGTAACTATCCAAAAATGGAGATGATCTCGTTTGGTCCCACCATTGAGCATCCCCATTCACCGGATGAGCGAGTAAATATCGCTACTGTGCAGAAACTGTACCAATATGTATTAGCGGTTTTGCGGAGTCTGTAAGACTTCGACCGCTTTCTTAGTTATCTCATCATCTCGTTCAAAGAGAGGGAAGAACCCATCATCTCCTAACACATCGCGAACGATGTAACAATGAATGAGACGTTTCAAAAGGGGACTGGATTTAGCAATCTGATCCTCTTTTGGTTGTACATCCTTCTCTTTACAGAAGGTCACAAATTGAGGCAAGAGGTTTTGCTTAATGAGGTGTTGCTCTAAACTTTGCCATGTCTTGAATTGACTTAATTGTTGGCGATGTGCATCGACATATTGATAAGCAAATTGATAGGTGAAAGCTAAGTTAACCACTTTATTATAATAAGGTGTCATTAGGGTTGTGTCTCTTGCCACAAAAATATCGGGCATTATTCCTCCTCCACCTAACACTACACGTCCATTCTTGGTATAGTAACGAGTGCTGTCGCCAAAATGGATACTATCCGCATTAAAGAACTCCCCATTCTCGAAACGATCAATGATGTCTTTCTCGTATTGGTCTTGTTTGCCTAACTCGTAAGGACGTTGGATGCAACGCCCACTTGGAGTGTAGTATCGCGCTACCGTGAGCCGGATAGCACTGCCATCTATGAAGGGCATCTGTTGTTGCACTAAACCCTTACCAAACGAACGACGACCGATAACAGTGGCGCGATCATTATCTTGCATTGCACCGGCGAAAATCTCACTGGCGGAAGCAGAAAAATTATCTATGAGTACAACAAGAGGCACCTGTTTGAAACGACCCAACCCGTTGGCTTTTGCTTCGTAACGAGGATAAGCACGACCTTGTGAATAGACAATCATCTCTCCATTATTGAGAAACTCATTAGCCATACGGATCGCTTGATCCATGTAGCCTCCGGAGTTCTCACGCAAGTCAACAATATAGGAAGTCGCACCATCTTTTTTGAGGTCGGCCAAAGCTGAGATAAACTCGTTATAGGTGCTCTCACCAAACTTATTAACGCGCACAAAACCAATATTACGACCAATAATAAAATGTGCATCCACCGACTTAACGGGGATATCTCCACGCGTGATGGTGTAGTACAACGTATCGGGATAGCCATGACGCAGTACCCCAATCTTCACTTGTGTACCTTTAGGACCACGTAAGGTGTGCATCACTTTCTCGTTGTTGATACCCTTGCCCGTAAAATTGGTATCATTGACGGAAATAATCTTGTCACCGGCGAGTACACCCACCCCTTCACTTGGTCCTCCCGAGATGACGGCTACCACGTTGATAGTGTCTTTTTGAATAGTGAACTGCACCCCGATGCCCGAAAAAGAAGCACTGAGTTCGGAGTTTACAATCTCTAAGTCTTTTTTGGAGATATAGGCAGAGTGTGGGTCTAATTGCTTAATAATGTCCACCATCACTTCGTCCGTGATACTGTCCATGTTCAAGGAATCTACATACTGTTGCTCCAATAAGTGAAGCAGTTGATCCACTTTGCTATTGGGCATAGCAAAAATCTCATTGCCATTAATGACAATGCGTTGGGCGTTAGCTTTGTTGTGGATGGCGTTTCCAATCAGAAACCCAAGAAACAAACACACTACCGTAATCGTTGGCCACAAATACTTTTTCATAATCTTCAATAGTCCCAAAGGGGCGGTCAATCTTTAACAATCAATCTTCAACACCTCAATTCCTGCACGACGCAGGATATCAAGTCCATCGCAAATGCGATATTCTTCGTTATAAACAACACGTTTGATTCCTGCTTGAATAATGAGTTTGCTGCATTCCATACAAGGCGAAGTGGTAACATATAAGGTTGCTCCCTCACTGCTGTTATGGCTGCGGGCAATCTTCGTAATCGCGTTCGCTTCGGCGTGCAACACATACGGTTTGCTCACATTGTTATCGTCCTCGCATTTGTTCTCAAAACCGCTGGGCGTGCCGTTATAACCATCGGAGATGATCATATTATTCTTAACCAAGATAGCACCTACTTGTCGGCGCTCGCAGTAGCTATTCTCTGACCACGTCTTAGCCATCCTCATATAGAGGTAATCGCGTTTTTGTTGTTTATCCATGAATGAGTTGTTTTGCAAAATCGTTGATTTTGATACCATCAAATGTACCCGAAGTCATCATCAGTAACGCGGTATTCTCGTAGTTGAACGAGCGTAACCGTTCTTGTAATGCTTCGCTGTCTGTAAAGACCTCTACATTTTTCGTGCCAAACGCTTTGTGTACATCTTCCGCCGTAATCGTTTGCAGCCGTTTATGCTCTATCACTTTCGGATTGAAATACACAAACGCTATATCCGCTTCTTTCATACACCCCTCGTATTGGGGCAAGAAAGCTGCTGTCAAAGATGAGAATGTGTGTAACTCCATGGCAGCAATGAGACGTAAGTGAGGATAATGCTCTTTTACGGCAGCAATCGTGGCTTTAAGTTTACTGGGGCTATGAGCAAAATCCTTATACGCCACCCTTGAGATCTTTCCACTTTTACTTTCACTTTCCACTATCAACTCCAACCGATTGCTGGCTCCCGTGAATGTAGCTATCGTGCGATAGAAGGTCTCGGGTGCAATGCCAATCTGCTGGCAAGCCAAACAGGCGGCTTGGAGGTTCTGCATGTTATGTTTACCAAACACACCCATTGAAACCTCTCCCTCATATTCGATATAAGGAAGGGTTTGCACCTCATCTTCTACTTCTTTTGCTATCCCTCGTAAATTCTCATCCCTCTCATAATAGATGAATGCGGGCTTGTTCTTCCCTTCGCCTTGAGAAGAGAGGAAGGGGGTGAGGCTATGTGCAAATTTCCTAAATGTCTCCACGTATTCGGGGAACGTGGGAAAGACATTGATATGATCCCAAGCGATACCCGTGAGGATAGCGATATGTGGGTGATACCAAAAGAACTTACTTCTTAAGTCGAGAGGCGAAGTGAGGTACTCATCACCCTCAAAGACCGCATACTTGGCGGTTGTGGAGAGACGAACCATCCGCTCAAAACCTTCTATCTGCGCCCCTACCATATAATCGGCTTCAATACCGAGGTGTTGAAGTACATATAGAATCATGGAGGTAGTGGTTGTTTTACCATGACTACCACCAACCACGATGCGTATCTTGTCTTTGGTCTGTTCGTACAGATATTCGGGGAAGGAATAGATGCAGATACCTAACTCCTTAGCACGTATCAGTTCAGGGTTGTCCTCGCGTGCGTGCATGCCGAGGATGACCGCGTCAAGGTCGGGCGTGATGCGTTCGGGATGCCACCCTAATGCTTCGGGTAGCAGTCCGGCATCGCGCAAGTGCGTGAGCGCGGGATCAAAGATCTCGTCGTCCGAACCCGTCACGATATATCCCTCTTTGGATGCTACGGCTAATGCAAGGTTATGCATCGCTGCTCCGCCAATCGCTATAAAATGTATTCTCATTCTTCTATCTTCATTCTTCAATCTTCAATAGTCAATCTTCAATTGAACAATTTCCCAAAGTCCTCGTGCGAGATGGTCTTTTCGTCAATCTTTACAACACCTTTCAATGCATCATAAATTTTGTTCTCTGCTACGCGCTCTACTATACCACGCAGTTGGTCGTCTTTCTTGAGCATCTCTTGGGCAAAGTTATTGAGATATTGCTCATCCACGTGCATTAGACCATATTGCATAAATTGCATCTTTGCCACTTCCTTAGCGTAAGCCTCAACGTCCTCTTTTTCTACTTTGACGTCGAATTTCTTCATCAGTTGGTCTTTGGCAAGGTGCCACTTCAGTTCCTCAATCATCTTCGGGAAGTCGCGGTCGAGGTCTTCCTGTTTCATCTCTTTGTTCGTTGCCATAACCCAGCGACGAAGGAAATCTTCCGGGAAGGCGATGTCACCCACTTTCTTAAGAATAGCGGCTTTAGTATCTAAACCAAACTTATACTTACTATCTTCTGCCATGTTCTCCTCAATCTCTGCGCGAACTTTAGCACGGAAATCGGCTTCGTCCTTTACATTGTTCTCACCATATACTTTTGCGAACAACTCGCCATCAATCTTAGCGGCTTGGTGACGAGTGATACCTTGGATCTCAAAAGTGAAATCCGAAGTCAGTTCTTTAGCTTCCTCTTTCTTAATACTCAACATCGAAGCCACCTCCACTTCGCTTTGGAAAGCTTTCATTGGGTTGAAGGTGATGATGTCGCCTTTCTTTGCACCCTTAAATTTCGCGGCAATCTTCTTGTCTTGCATGTATTGCGGATTGAGGATGGCATTCTCTTTGACGATACCATTCTCTTTTTGTTCGGTCATGAGACCTTTAATCACATCGCCTTCTTGTACGTCTTCCGCGTCCACGTACTCACCAAAACGCTCAGCATAACTCTTGATTTGATTGTTCACCATCTCGTCGGTCACGTTGATGGTGTAATGGGTAAGTTTGTTCTTGCCATCGAGGGCTGCGTTGAACTCAGGGGCAACTGCAATGTCAAAAGCAAAGGTGAAAGAGTTTTGGTTGTCCAAATCCATCTGAGGAGTTAACTCCTCATTGGGTAGAGGATCACTGAGGATATTGAGTTTTTGATCCTCTAAATATTTGCCTAAACTCTCACCAACGGTGTTGTTCAACACTTCGGCTAAGACGGCTTTGCCATACATTTTCTTCACTAAGCCAAGGGGTACCATACCCGGACGGAAACCCGGGATATTGGCTTTTTGACGATACTGACGTAATTCTTTGTCCACTTTCTCCTGATAGTCTGCAGCTTCCACTGTAAGGGTAATCACTGCCTTCAAGTCTTTAATTTCACTTTGTTCAATTTTCATATCTATATTATTTTTAACTGATAACTTTAAACTTACAAACTAGACGGCATCTCTATACGGCTTGCCGATTGCGCCCTTTTGGGCAGAGAACTCTAAACTCTCAACTAATAAGGTTCCGTCCCGTCATCTCCTCGGGCTGTGCGATGCCTAAGATATGACATAAGCTCGGTGCCACATCGGCTAGGATGCCATCCTCTAATTTTGCATCGAGATTGTCGCTCACATAGACGAAGGGCACAGGGTTGAGAGAATGTGCCGTATTAGGTGTTCCATCTTCATTCTTAGCGTGATCCGCATTGCCGTGGTCGGCAATGATAATAACTTCATAACCATTCTTGCGGGCGCAAGTCACCACTTTATCTACACATTCATCAATGGTTGTGACGGCTTTTTGAATAGCCTCATACACGCCTGTATGTCCTACCATGTCGCCGTTGGCGAAATTAAGGGTGATATAGTCATATTTCTGCGTATCCAATGCTTGACAAAGGGCGTCTGCCACTTCGGGAGCACTCATCTGAGGTTGCAGATCGTACGTCGGCACTTTCGGACTAGGAATAAGGATTCGGTCCTCGCCTTCGAAGGGTGCCTCACGTCCACCACTAAAGAAAAATGTCACATGAGCAAACTTCTCGGTCTCAGCGATACGCAACTGTTTCATTCCCGCTTTGGAAACAATCTCGCCCATCGTATTCTGTACATTCTCTTTCGGGAAAAGGATATGCAGTCCTGTGAACGAACTATCGTACGGGGTCATGCAGCAGTAGTGTAGGTTAGGAATCTTGTACATGCCTTGTTCGGGCATGTCTTGTTGGGTGAGAACGATAGTAATCTCTTTCGCACGATCGTTACGATAGTTAAAGAAGATAACTGTATCTCCTTCCTCGATGGTAGCAAGAGGTTTACCTTTGACTGTGTGAACGATCGGCTTAATGAATTCATCTGTCACACCGGCTTCGTAACTCTTGACCACAGCGAGGGGCATCGATTCGTATGGTGCCCCTTGACCATGAACCAAACAATCGTATGCTTCTTTGATTCGCTCCCAACGTTTGTCTCGATCCATTGCGTAAAAACGTCCTTGGATAGTGGCAATCTCACCACAAGTATTATGCAAGTGCTGCTCCAATTGAGTAATAAATCCTAAACCAGATTTCGGGTCCGTGTCACGACCATCCATAAAACAATGAACAAACGTACGCCCTTCTAACCCGTATTCTTTGGCTATCTCCGTGAGATAGAACAGGTGGTCAAAACTTGAGTGAACACCACCATTAGAGGTCAGTCCCATGATGTGCAGTTTCTTGCCAGACTTTTGTACGTTCTCGTAGGCAGCTACAATCTCTGGATTACGAAAAATACTTCCGTCACAACAAGCGCGATTGATTTTCACAAGGTCTTGGTAAACAACACGGCCGGCACCAATATTTAAGTGTCCGACTTCCGAGTTGCCCATTTGTCCGTCGGGCAGACCAACATTCTCGCCACTAGCTTGTAACTGACTGTGAGGATACGTCGCCAATAACTTATCCCAATGAGGGGTCGGAGTGGAATAGATGGCATTGGCGGCTTCTTTCTTACCGACACCCCAGCCATCTAAAATCATTAGTAATGCTTTTTTCATTTTATCTTGTAATTAAAATCTTCAATCATCCGCAAATGAGCCTACAAAGGTACTGCTTTTTTTTGATATATACAAATTTATTTGTATTTTTGCAATAAAAAATAGTTTTTTTCAAAAATATTCTTCCAAATAAAAAAATAATTACCTCATTCCATAACCATAAACTTTTTTATTTCATCTATCGTGAAACCACGTTGCGCAAGGAAACGAACTATCCTATTTTGATAATTTAGAGTGGAGAGTTCTTGCTTTTTTTGTTCGATGAGACGGGTTATTTGTTGCTCATAAACTTCTTCATCTATTCCTGCTATTGCCTCCTCTACTACATGAGAAGGAAGGTGTTTCATCAAGAGCATCATTCGAATTTTCTCTCTACCCCACCCTTGAAACGCTACTTTATCATGAACGAACGCTGCAGCATAACGCTGTTCGTCAATAAAACCCGATTGGCATAAGCGGTCTAAGATTCTATCTTGTGCTACAGTCGGAGTCCCCCATTGATACAGTTTCTCGCGCACTTCCGCTATACAGTGTTCTGCAAGTGAGCAGTAGTTTTGCGCCTTAACGAGCAAGTCTTGCTCTGACCATTCGTTCTTTACCATAACTATCTTTTTTTA
This sequence comes from Paludibacteraceae bacterium, assembly GCA_045616645.1. Classification (GTDB taxonomy): domain Bacteria; phylum Bacteroidota; class Bacteroidia; order Bacteroidales; family Paludibacteraceae; genus Colicola. The sequence continues at coordinate 24,316 of JAZLHD010000165.1, read as the reverse complement.
TTTCTATATCCGTATATCCTAACGACACCAATAACGCTTGCACTTGCGCGCCCATCTGCTCGTTTATCTCAAAGTATAACCACGATCCCAATCTCAGTTCCGCTATCCGACGATAGAATTGCAGCGGATCATTATCAGGAACAAATAACGCAGAGGCGGGTTCATAATCAAGAACCGTTGAATCCATCAACACTTTCTCGCTTTCTAAGACATAGGGAGGATTACTGACAACAAGGTCAAATAAGGGACCATCACCCTGCGAACTGAAAGATCGCTGCGCTGAAAGACCGCTGCGCTGAAAGATATCTTGGATAAGGAAGGTAACATCGAGGTGGTGACGAGTGGCGTTTTCTTTAGCGATGCTGATAGCCTCCGAACTGATATCGACACCTGTCACGTTCCAAGAAGGATGGAGTTGTTTGAGTTTAAGAGCTATACAACCGCTGCCAGTGCCAATGTCTAGACAGTTGAAAGTGGAAAGTTTATAGTGGAAAGAGTCGTTGATCCAATCAACGAGTTCGGCGGTCTCGGGACGAGGGATAAGTGTAGCTTTAGAAAGCTTCAAGTCGAGTCCAAACCACAAAATATGCCCAAAAATATACTGAATTGGCTCTTTTTTGCAAATTCTTTCTAAAATTATTTCGATATTTGAAATTTTTTTTGTATCTTTGCACGCTGAAAGCGTGAAACGGTCTAAACCGGTCCGCTCTTCAAGGACCCAAAAGGCTATTTCACGAGCCTCTTGAGGAGAGTAAATGGGGGTGAGACGGGAGATGATGTAGTTGAGCATAATTAGTTAATAGTTTATAGTTGAAAGAAGCCGTCTAGTCTTATCGTTGAAAGTTGAAAGTTAATTGTTTTAATTTGAGTGCAAAGGTACGACTTTTTTTTGAAATATGCAAATGGATGCGCACTTTTATATGAATAAATGCCTACAATTGGCTCGACTGGGGGAATATTATGTAGCACCAAATCCTATGGTGGGAGCGATTTTAGTTGAAAGTTTAGAGGGAAGCGAGAAGATTGTTGGGGAGGGATGGCATAAGGAGTTTGGAGGTCCACATGCAGAGGTAAATTGTTTTCGAGATGCAGAAGAAAGAGAAATAACCGATTTCAGCCAATGTACACTCTTTGTGTCATTAGAGCCTTGTAGCCATTACGGCAAGACCCCGCCTTGCGCGAAGCTGATTATAGAGAAAAGGGTAAAAAAAGTAGTAGTCGGGATGTTAGATCCTAATCCGTTAGTATCGGGCAAAGGCATTGCAATGTTGCGAGAGGCCGGAATAGAGGTTGAAGTGGGTGTGATGGAGGCAGAGTGCCGTAAATTGAACAAGCGCTTTTTGATGCTACACGAACATCATCGTCCTTACGTAATACTCAAATGGGCACAGACCCTTGATGGATATATTGATAAGTTGAGAGTTGAGAGTTTAAAGTTGAAAGAGCCATTAGTGATTTCAACGCCGGTAACGAAACAATTGGTGCATAAAATGCGGGCAGAGAATATGGCGATTATGGTGGGAACGAACACCATCCTCAAAGATAACCCAAAACTAAATGTGACCCGGTGGGCAGGACGTAACCCGATACGTGTGACGGTGGATAGACGCGGAAGGCTAATGGGCGGAGAGGCAGAAAGGCAGAGAAACAGAGAGGCGTTGCATATCTTGGATGATTCGGCACCAACGATTATTTATCGAGATAACACGGATTGGAAGTATATACTAAGTGATTTAGCGCAGAGGGATATCCACTCGATTTTAGTAGAAGGGGGCACAACCTTACTCAATCACATCCTTGCTAGTGGTGTTTATGATGAGATACATATAGAGGTGAGTGATGTATGTATTGGGGAAGGGGTCTCAGCGCCAAAGATTGCACTGCCCAAAGATTATGAAGAAATAGATAACCATCGTTTATATTGTATAAAGAAATGAAGAAACAACTGATTTATATTGTGCTCATAAGCATCCTAATGACCGGGTGCAAATACATCAAAGCGCATCAGACCAAAGGGGTTGCCGCAGAAGTGAATGGTGTTTTTTTATATGAAGAAGAGGTGCAGAACATAATTGGTAATAGGATGGGAGAAGATAGTATCGCCCTTCGCGAAGCCTTTATTCATCAGTGGATTATAGACAAACTCGTCAGTGAGAAAGCAGAACCCTATCTCACCAAAGAGATGGAGCAAATGGTGATTGATTATCGTCGTTCACTATGCAACTATGCTTACGAAAAAGAACTTATTGAGAATCGATTATCTACAACCATATCCGACTCTGTACTCTATGCTTTTTATGAGAACCACACCGATCGATTATTACTCAAAGACGATATCTTCAAGGGAGTGTTGATGATTGTCCCGATTGATGCACCCAACCAAGAACAAGTGCGCACAAGTCTAAGTCAGCTCACCGAAGACGACCTTGAGTTTTTAGATAAGTATGCCTATCAAAACGCGTCTGGTTATGAACTCTTTTTAGACACTTGGACGACCGCCAATCAGTTGTTAATGTGGCTTCCTTGTGATTACACCACTTTTGTTCAAAGTCTCAATCGGCAAACCAATCATCAATCCCATTTAATTATCATTCAAGACTCTCTCTCAAAATATATTTTGCAGATAACAGAAAAAGAACGGAAAGGTCATGTTATGCCTTTTGATTATGCACAAGAGACTATTTCCAAGATTATCTATAACCAACGTCAAACCGAATTTTTGAATAACGAGCATGAACGTCTCTACAAGGATGCTATGCGTCAAAAAAAGATTAAGATTTATGAGTAAACACACCCTTTTAATATGCGCTTTGTTCTGCTTTGTATTCCGAATACAAGCCGATAACATCATCGATGAAGTGGTATGGATAGTAGGCGACGAAGCCATTCTTCGCAGCGAAGTTGAAGAGGAGCGATTACGTGCTCAATACGAAGGTGTTGAGATTGCGGGCAATCCTTATTGTGTTATTCCCGAACAATTGGCTGTACAGAAACTTTTTCTGCATCAAGCAGATTTAGACTCCATTGTTGTCGGCGAATCGACGGTGAGTAAGCAAGTTGATATGCGAATGAATTACTATATCTCCCAGATTGGTTCCAAAGAAAAGATGGAGGAATATTTCCGCAAGCCGTCTGCAGAAATACGTGAAGAGATGATGACCACGGTTAAGAACCAAATGATTATTCAGCAAATGCAAACCAAATTGACGGAAAATATCAAACCCACCCCTGCGGAGATTCGTCGTTTTTATGCATCCTTACCTCAAGACTCTATTCCTGTTATCCCCGCCCAAGTAGAGGTACAAATATTGAGTTTTGAGCCTTCAGTTCCTATTGCAGAGATTGAGCGTGTCAAATCCACTTTGCGCGAGTTCACAGAGCGTGTCACCTCAGGTAAGGCGGATTTTGGAATGTTAGCGCGACTTTATTCAGAAGACACAGAAAGTGCTAAACGAGGAGGCGAATTAGGGTTTGTAGGACGAGGACAATTAGTGAGTTCATTTGCCGATGTGGCATTTAATTTAATCGATCCCAAGCGCGTGTCGCGTATTGTGCAGACCGAATATGGATACCATATTATTCAACTTATTGAAAAGAAGGGCGATCGTATCAACTGCCGACATATCTTATTACGTCCAAAGACTTCGGCAGAGGATAAGATTAATGCACTTCAAAAATTAGATACCATCGCGCAACAGATAAGAGATACAACCATCACATTTGAAACAGCTGTATTGCGTTATTCACAAGACAAAGACACCTATATGAATGCCGGGGTGATGATGAATCCTAATACAGGTTCCAGTAAATTTGAGTATCAAGACTTACCCCCTGAGGTGGCAAGACAGATTTATTCCATGTCGGTAGGTGAGATTTCCGAGCCCTTTGTAATGATGGATCCATCCAAAAACAAAGAGGTTTGTGCCATTGTGAGGTTACGGAGTAAGGTAGAGGTACACAAAGCGAACTTGTCCGATGATTTTCAGATGATTAAGTCTATGCTTGAGAATAAACAAGGGGGTGAATATATTCATAATTGGATTCTTCAAAAGATTAAGCAAACCTACATACATATTGACCCTCAATGGAAGAGTTGTGAATATCAATATCCGGGATGGGAGCATGAATAGTTTAGAGTTTAAAGAAGTGAAGAAGTTTATAGTTTATAGTATATTAATAGTGTGTAGCTTGGGGTTGCATGCAGAGGACCTCATTTATATTGAGCACTCTAACACCTTGGAGTTTGACCAAAACCGTTTACCCAATGCACAGATATTAAAAGGAGACGTGTGTTTCAGACATGACTCTACGTGGATGTATTGTGATTCCGCCTATTTTTACGATGCACGCAACTCATTAGATGCCTTTGGTCATGTAAGATTTAATCAAGGCGACACCTTGGCGGGTTATGGTGATATTCTTTATTACGATGGTAACAAGCAATTAGCTCGATTTAGGAAACATGTTCGTTTAGAGCATCGTTCCACCATATTAACCACGGACAGTTTGAACTATGACCGCAAACACAACGTAGCTTATTATTTATGGAAAGGCAAGATCGTGGACAACGAGAACACGCTAACTTCAGTTAAGGGGCAATATACACCCAATAATCGGTTGGCTGTTTTCCGCAAGGATGTGCGATTAAATAATGATCGTTTTACCCTGCAAGCAGATTCCCTCAAATACAACACAGAGTCGAATATCGCATTCCTTGTTAGTCCCACAACGATTGTATATGAAGAAGAAACAACGATTTTATCTGACAATGGGATATATAACACCAAAACAGAGCAGTCTCGTTTGTATGACCGCAGTCAGATTATTCATCAAGACCACAAGATGATGACCGGAGATACTATTTTTTACGACAAGAAACATGGCTTTGGCAAAGGTTGGAGTAATGTCGTTATGAGTGATACAACTAACCACATCACTTTATATGGTAACTATTGTGAGATGTACGAAACTCCAAAATATGCCATGGCCACCGATAGTGCATTGATCGTTGATTGGTCTGATTCGTTGGAGTACACATACATGCATGCTGACACTTTATTTGCGGAAGAGATTGATTCCATTAAATATATGCGAGGCTATTACAATGTAAGAGTCTATCGCTCTGATGCTCAGGCGGTGTGTGACTCTTTATATTACAACGGCAAAGACTCTGTCATACATTTGTTTACCGACCCCGTTTGTTGGAATGATACCAACCAAGTGTCAGCCGATTCCATTCGTATTTACTTAAAGAATGAACAGATTGATTATATTTTAGGTATTGGAGCCGCACTGATGGTACAGCAAACAGGAGACACCCTTTTTAATCAAATGGCGGGTAAACAAATGAAAGCTTTCGTAAGAGATAAAGAAATTAAAGAAGTGGAGGTAAAAGGGAATGCGTTAACCATATACTACCCCCAAGAAGATAATGGAGATTTTATAGGATTAAACACCACGCAAAGCAGTACTATTAATATTTACCTACAAAACAGGCATATAGATTATGTTCGCTTCACCACGGAAACGAATGGCACCATCTATCCTTTAGATCAAGTTCCCGAAGGGGTTAATCGGTTAGAAAGTTTCTTTTGGGCGGAACAGGAGCGCCCCTTGAAGCCAGGTGATGTTTTCCTTCGACCACAGCGGACACCACGTCCACGTAAAACCGTAATGAAACTATAAGAAATATGAAAAGACTATCATTTACATTGGTGTTTGTCAGTTGCACCATCATCGCTTTCGCACAAGAAAGTTCTTGTGCTATTGGTTTACAATTAGGGTTTAGTCAATCCATCTATCGTTGCAACGAACCCGCTAAAGACGATTTAGGCAAGATTAATCTAAATGGCGGTAAAGTTGGATTTGTTTTTGAGGAAACCATCATCAAAGGGTTTGGTGCTTATATTGCAATGAACTACACCTACAGCGGAGGTTCTACGGCTTGGGCAAAGAAAAGTCCCAATCAAGAAGCTGTTTATCCGCAAACACGTTCGCGCTATAACTTGCACGCATTGGAACTAACTTGTGATTGGCAATATAAATTTGAAGTTGCTCATAACACCTATATTATTTTATACACCGGTCCTACGGTTCAATGTAACTTATCGCTTCATGAAACCGATTGGGAAAAAACGTTTGATGGAGAGAAAAAAGGAAAAACAATTCAAGTAATTGGCGATTATAACAGCGAAGAACTGGCTAAAGCATACAAGCGTTGGAACACAACATGGGGAGTGGGTGCTGGGTTTCAATATGAACGTTATTATATTCGCGGAGGATACGACTTTGGTTTAATTAACCCTTACGTGATTAATAACTTTGACGAAGTGGGATACGATAGTCGTTTGACCCGCGGTCGCCAAGATCAGTGGTATGTTAAACTTGGCTTATATCTATGGCAATCTGATAAATAATACACCCTATGATTCCAAAAGAGACTATAGAACGCGTATTTGATGCCGCCAAAATAGAAGAGGTGGTTGGTGATTATGTTTCCCTCAAGAAAAGAGGGGCAAACATGATTGGACTATGTCCTTTCCACAACGAAAAAACCGGTTCGTTTACCGTTTCGCCTTCCAAAGGAATATATAAATGTTTTGGTTGTGGCAAATCCGGTCATGCGATTGGTTTTATTATGGATATTGAACAATGTGGTTTTGCAGACGCAGTAAAGCAAGTGGCAAAAAAGTACCACATTGACATAGAAGAACGGCAATTGAGTAAAGAAGAACAGCAGTTACAAGATGATCGAGAATCAATGTTTGTGGTCAACGATGCTGCAAATAAATGGTTTCAAGAACAGTTATGGTCCACACCCGAAGGACAAGCGATTGGATTGAGTTATTTTAGGGAACGCGGTTTGAGGGAAGATATTGTTCGTAAGTTTCAATTAGGCTATTCTCCGGAGAAAGGCAATCAATTAACCAAACACCTACAGAACCAAGGGTTTAAGGAGACTTATATCACCAATAATGTAGATTCTAAACTTGGTACAGGATTAGTTGGAAAAACAGATAATGGCGAGTTTTTTGATCGTTTTCGCGACCGAGTTATCTTCCCTATTCATACTGTTAGTGGTAAGACGGTGGCATTTGCCGGACGTATATTAAAAAAGAAATATGACAAAAACGGAGAGGAAATACATGTCGGGAAATACATCAACTCTCCCGATAGTATTATCTATTCCAAAACCAACGAGTTATATGGGTTGTTCTTTGCAAAACAAGCCATCATAAGACAAAACTTATGCTATATGGTAGAGGGACAGATGGATGTTATCTCCATGCATCAAGCGGGCATAGATAATGTGGTATGTAGTGGAGGAACGGCATTAACTTCTCCACAAATCAAACTGATTCGACGTTTTGCCAATAACATCACAGTCATCTATGATGGCGATGCGGCAGGTATTCACGCGGCTTTACGAGGAATTGACATGTTCCTTGAAGAAGGGTTTAACATTAAGGTTCTCTTATTGCCCAATGGTGAAGACCCCGACTCGTTTGCTCGCAGTCATAATGCTTCGGATTTCATTGAATATATCACCTCACACCAAGTCGATTTTATTCGATATAAAATTCAAGCATTAGGAGCTGATGCCGGTAACGACCCTCAAAAACGTTCAGAGTTGATTAAGAGTGTATCCGTGTCCATCAGTAAGATTCCCGATGCCATCACAAGGCAAGTATATATCAAAGACTCTTCCGACCAACTACACATCCCTGAGTATATACTTCTCAGAGAAGTAGCGCGCTTGCGTAGAGAGGAATATCAAGAAATTATCAAACAGACAAAAGAAAAAGAAGAAAAACAACAATTAGCCGCCTCCCTTCCTAATCCTGCCACTGTTGCTACATCCTCCTACACAGACACGTTTGCAGAGAACTTCCGAAATCTTCTGCAGATAATTGTTCGATACGGAGAAAAACCCATCTTTATTTTTGGAGAAAGAACTATTTTGGCGGGCGAATATATCATCGAAGAGTTACAAAAAGATCAAATTAAGATGCCCAATAGTTTATACCAAAAAGTTGCAGATGAATATCTCGTTCATTATCACGATGAAAATTTCCAATCAGAGAACTTTTACAAGTTTCACCCTGATGTAGAGATTAGTTCGTTGGCTGTGGATTTGATTGCAGACCGGTATCAAGTAAGCAAGTTGTTCCAAAAAGAATCCAAGCAACTCTCCGATTTAGTAGTTCAACTCTTGTTAGAACTCAAATATGCTATCCTTTTAAAACAGATTGATCAATTAGAGAAGAATATTCAGATAGCGCAACAAGACAAGGATACCGAACGACAGATTCAACTTTTAACGCAATTATCTCCGTTATTACAATTACGTAATGAATTCTGCAAACGATTAGGGAATCGCGTCATCACCAACTAATACGCTATGTTATTTGATAGTATTGTATATGGGCCCATACATTCTCGCCGATTAGGTAACTCGTTAGGTATCAATCTTTTGCCAACAACAGATAAACTGTGTACTTTTGATTGTATCTATTGCGAATGTGGTTTCAACCACCCCGTTTTACATCCCCACCTACCCTCTCGACAAGAGGTTAAAACAGCTTTGGAACAAATCCTACTTGCTTATACTACAAATGGGAAGAATGCGCCATTAGATGTCATCACTTTTTCGGGTAACGGGGAACCAACCCTTCACCCCGATTTCTTAGGAATCATTGAAGATACTTGTTCTTTACGCGACCGCTATTGTCCGCAAGCGAAGGTGAGTGTTCTTTCCAATGCCACCCAATTAGGAAGGGAAGATGTGGTTAGGGCTTTGCGTTTATGTGATAAGCGTATTCTCAAGTTAGACTCGGCCCAAGACCAAACGATGCGTCTAATTGATCAACCGGTAAATAACAACTTAACAGTAAAACAGATAGCCGATTGGTTACGAATCTTTCAAGGAGATTTCACTTTGCAAACATGTTTTGTCAAGGGACAAGTGGGTGAAACTTTGGTAGATAATACAACTGAAAAAGAAGTGATGGCTTGGCAACAAATTGTACGTGACTTACACCCAAAACAGGTAATGATTTATGTCATTGATCGCGCCACACCGGTGAAGACATTGGAAAAGATTAACCATTTTCAGATGGAGGCCATTGCGGCTCCGTTACAACAAGAAGGGTTTAATATAATTATTTGCGCATGAAAAAATATACTACACTTATTATTTTGGTTGTTCTTATCATCGTCGCAGGAATAGGCACACAACTTTACAAACAAACGAAATCAAATCATATTGAAATGAAAGGATATATCTTAATTGCGGAAGAGCAAGAACTTAAGCTTATTAAGGATTTGGGACTTTGCACCGAAGAATGGCAAGTGGTTATTACGGGTGTCGGAGCTCTAAATATTATGCACGCGACTCGTTCTATTCCCAAGGATGCTTTGGTGGTTAATATCGGTTATGCCGGTAGTAGTAACTTTGAGATTGGTAGTTGGGTGGATGTGACCGAAGCTAAACTTCATCACCCAAAAGTAACTTATCCCGAACCCACCATGTTATTAAACATTCGCGCCCAAGAGGTTGGTGTAACGCCCGCGATTGCCGACATGATGCATCAAGCGGTTTGTTATTCCGGAGTTGACTTCGTGACAGAAAGTATCTTCCGCGATTGTGCGTTTGACATGGAAGTGGCATTTATTGCCGGAATGGGCTTTAGTCGTCTTTGTTCTCTCAAATACGTGAGTGATAACCTTGATCTCCACTCTTACCGCAAGGTGGGAGCGGGTGTTGAAGGTCGATAGGCGCTTTGTTCTAAAAGCAATTGACTATCCGATTGCGACATGAGTGTCGTGAGGGAGATCGTGTCTTGATGTTGAACGTAACTATCAATGATTCGCCACCCCATCCACACTCCTATTCGGGCAGGACATTGTTGAGATATTTCCGATGTAAATGGTCCATCGTTAAGATAGGAGGCGAGCGTCATATTATCGTATTTGAAGAGGTCTTTTTTATCCATCATCATATTCCAAATGTCTTGTTCGTGTTGTTCACACCAACGCCATTGTTCTTTTGTATATCCCATCACTTCATAGTTTGGTAAATTAGGGAAACATGCAGAAAGCAAAAACATTATTCTTCCTTGATATAGCATTCTATCTAATAAACGACGTTGATGACAAGGATAAGGGATATTGCGATACAAATATGCGCTAACAACATCGGCAGGAATACATTCCTTTCGCATTGTTTGTTTTTGATAATGGTGCACTACACGATTATAATAAGGATAATCACTTCCCAAATACATATCAGCCCCTATTGCCAGATCTTCCCCCACCCAACAAAGTGAGGTTTGAAAACCCGAAACAAAAAGATATAACGAAGGGATATGCCATGTTGGATAGAGATAATGAATACGACTCAACGCATCAGATAAAGATGTTTCTATATCGGAAACATCTTGGAAAAGGGTGTGCTCATATTGATTGGTTTGTTGAAAACCATACAATGTATCATTTAAGAAAGCCGGTAAAACAGAACAAAGATAGTTTGTATCTTGTCGATCAATCCCCAATATATCCTCCATAAAAACAGGCATAAAGTCAGGGAAGTGTTGATATAATCCGTTAATATCTTTGCGAACAGAGTCTTCTCTTACTTGTAAGAGAGCATTGTCAAAACGTTGAAGACAGACAGTTATAGTCTGCATCTCTGTAGGAAAGAAGCGCTCCTTTGGTTGGCACCCCATTAGCAATAACAGGAAACACAATATGCCTATATATTTCTTCATTTTTAATTTAATTTTCCATCTTTGAGTTCAACAATGCGATCGCTTATCTCGGCTAATTCTTTATCATGAGTGACGATAAGAATGGTTTGACCAAACTCTTTCCTCATGCGTAATAAAAGTTGATGTAACTCCTTTTTGTTTGTCTCGTCTAAACTGCCTGAAGGTTCATCTGCTAAGATAATAGAAGGTTGCATCATCATCGCCCTTGCTGCCGCAACACGTTGTTTCTCTCCGCCAGATAATTGGGAAGGTTTATGCTCCATTCTATCTTTTAGACCTAAATCGCAAAGGAGTTTTTCTGCACGTGTATATACAGATTCACGCGGTTCCCCTGCAATAAGCCCCGGCATCATCACATTCTCTAAAGCCGTAAACTCTGGTAAGAGTTGGTGGAATTGGAAAATAAATCCTATATGGTGATTACGAAACTTTGCCAACTGTTTGTCTGACAAGCGGAATATATCTTCCCCATCAATCAACACGGTACCCGATGTAGGACGATCAAGCGTGCCAATGATTTGCAACAAGGTTGTTTTACCCGCACCACTCTTTCCTACTATACTAACAATCTCACCAGGTTCGACTATAAGATTAACGGATTGCAATACGTTTAAGTCGCCAAACGACTTGCTGACATTTTTAACTTCTATCATACCTTCTCTGTTTATGGGTTAATGAAATTACTTTCTCTATCATATCATCTCTCTGTGAAGGATCGATGATATCTATTCTTATATCTGGTTGAATACCTTGTTCTATCGATTCTTTTTGAGCATTAAACATCCTAACACTGGAAAAACGAACAATCCATCCACAAGGAAGTTCATAACTAAGCGGCATCCCGCCGCCACCTCCGGTTATATCACCAATGATGGTTGCATGTTCTGCATAAGACATACAATTAACAAACATATTTGTGGCGGAATAGCAACGACGGTTGGTTAACACGTAAACAGGACGTAGCCATTTAACATATTGATTAGGAGTCACTTTTAGTTCTTCTAGATGAGAGAAATCGTTATGCCCCGGACCATTCTTATGTTGCCAATATCCAACCACTATTTCACGTTCAAAGAAAGGAGCTGCTAATTCATAGGCATTTGTCAAATCGCCTCCGCCATTACTTCGAACATCAATAATAACCGCCCTACAATCAGACAACTTAGATAGTACGCCGGCAATATTAACACAACTATTGCTAAAAGATGAGTAATAAATATACCCTATTGTATCAGTGGTTAATTCATTCGATAAACGACCATAATATAACCCATCGGCAACTCGGTATGAAGGCACATATTTAGAGAACACCAACGAACGGTTAAAATTCGTTGGGACGCTATCATACCATCCCGAATAAGCCGACACATCAAACCACGAATAGAGATTGACGTGACCGTCTTTGAGCCTATCTAACATAGATGCACAAAGGTCAAAAAGGTCAACTTGATAGTCCTTATGACTCTCCGTATTAAACTGCCGAGCACGAGCGATATATTCCTCATGAATAGCGTCCCAATCTATTCCTTTCTCTGTTAAAAAACAATACTTAGTGTCTATTGTCTGCCAAAGTGATTCTATGTTCGCTTCTGCATCCCACGAATAAATCACCTCGTTCCTACTCTTGCACGCACTCAAAGAAACAAGGAGAAGTAATATATATATATAATGTTTCATTTTACTTAAATCTTTCAGCGGGTTTAATTTTATATCGGAAGAGGCACCCCACAATGAGGTTCACTTGATTGCGATTGAATTGCATTTCTTTGGTCCCATAATTTAGGAACACATGTTCAGCTCCCACGCGCCAAGTAGAGTGAGGAAACTGCAAGTCTAGTGTTAGTTCGTGGCGCAAAGATTGGTGATTCCATAATCCGGCACACCGAACAGTTCCTTTTAACACCCCTTTAGACAGTTCATAATAACTGGCAAAATAGTCGGGCATAAAATCGACACCTATCACGTTAAGATGTGCTAAATAACGTAAACGATAACTAGTCTTTTTCCCAGCAAAAGACCAACTTATTCCCGCCATTGCTTGAGCTTGTATTCCAAGATCCATAGAGTAGGGCTTGTTGATATTAGAAGTTAAGTAGCGAGCCATCAGTTCGCCTTCCAAATAAGGGCCCACTATCACTTGTAATCCCCTATCTCTCCAATCCCAATGACGATAAGCTCCCCAACCAGTTTGCACTCCTAATCCCAAAAGACGATTGGTTTTAGAGGCATTATAAGACCACTGACCCGTTATACCAATCGCACCTACATGTGCCCAATGCTCGTGCTTACAAAAGGGCTGCCACCACTCATTACCCAACCCCACCGATTGGCCGATATAACGAAGAGGGCTCAAATAAGGATCTACTTGCCAAACCCCACCATATTTGATTTTCAAGATATTCTCGTGTTCTACGGGGGCAGCTTGAATCAAAAAGGGAATAAATACAATGATTAAAAAAAACTTCTTCATACTTCCATCGTTATTTTACGATCACCATTATCTAATGTCGTGATGTGAACAGAGACAATATTATCAGGCAATAAGGGAGCTATCATTTCCGCCCATTCAATAAAACAATAGTTGCCAGAATACAGATATTCTTCCGCCCCAAAATCTTGCGCCTCGCGAACATCCTTTATACGATAACAATCGAAGTGATAAATCTCATCTCCATACGCGGTGGCAGCTTTTCCGTTAAGTTCATAAACATTAACGATGGCAAATGTCGGGCTGTTAACCACATCCGTAGTGCCCATTGCTTGACATAGGTATTTGAGTAAAGTTGTCTTACCCGCCCCCATGGGACCATCAAAAGCAAAAACTTTTTTTCCACCTGCATCTTCTAAAAGTTGAAGTACAGGAATCAACTTCCCTTTCTCGTTATATAAAGAAAGGTTATCAAAAACGTCTTTTTTTAATTGATAAGTAGTCAACATAGTGATAAATATTCAATTCTCAAAGGGATAAATTAGATTGTATTTGCTTATAAATCGCTGATCCACAGTTTTTTCCAAGTAATTTTTGCCACTCTTCCAAACTTGCCTTTCTAACATTGTTCAAACCACCAAAATAAGAAAGTATTTTCTGTTTTCTTACAGGTCCAATTCCCTGTATATCATCAAGTTGGCTATGTGTTTGAGCTTTACTACGTTTCCTTTTATGAAATGTAATAGCAAATCGATGTACTTCATCTTGTATATTAACCATCAAACGAAAAAGCTCGCTCGTAACCGGCAACATATATTCTTTCGGAGGGAATCCATAAAGAAGAGTTTGGGTACGATGATGTCCATTTTTCTTTAGTCCTGCGATAGGAATATGTAGTCCTAGTTGTTGCTCTACTGCTTCGCGAATTGCATTCATCTGACCAACACCTCCATCAGCAATAATTAGATCAGGAAAAGTAGCGTTTTCATCGATAATATCTTGATATCTTCTACGTACAATTTCGCGCATAGAGGCATAATCATCCGCACCTTGTACTGTTTGAATGTTAAAGCGTTTATAATCAGACTTAGATGGACGAGCTTTGCGGAAGGAAACACAACACCCCACGGCATTAGATCCTTGTATATTTGAGTTGTCAAAACTATCGATGAATACAGGAAGACTTGGAAGATGTAATAAGTCTTGTAGTTCACTCAAAATACGAGCAGCTCTTTGGTCTGGGTTTAACTTATCTGTTTGTTTAAGTATCTCTTGTTTATACTGGTTTACGTTTCGCATTGCTAAATCAAGGAGTTTCTTTTTCTCTCCTGTTGTAGTAATATAGAAATGAAGAGTTTCATCGATTACATCGGGTATAAATGGAATTATAACATCCTTACAGGTAGAATGAAAACGATCTCGTAATTCACGAATTCCATAAGCCAACATTTGTTCACGAGTCTCTTCCATTTGTCGTTTATACTCAATGGTCTGTCCTTGGACCACACTTCCATTATGAATATGAAGCATAGAAACGAACACATGATCTCCTTGTTCATCATAACCACATACGTCAACATCTTTTACCGATGAATTCGTGATAATGTTCTTGCTATTAAACTTGTCTAACAATTGCAGTTTTTCTTTTATTCTTTGAGCCTCTTCATATTGCATTTTAGATGCACAATCCATCATTTGCGCCTGCAAGTGATTTGCAATATCGTGTGCGTCTCCTTTGATAATCTGCCGTGCTTGTTGTATCCACTGATTATAATTTGCAGATTCCGGCTTCGCCTGACAGATGCCGCAACAATTTTTAAGATGATATTTTAGGCATACTTTATACTTGTTTTTTGCTATTTTCTCTTTATCTATAGGCAAAACACATGTGCGAATCGGATATAATTTGTGAATTAGTTCTAAAACCAAATCCAACGTATTTCCAAAACCAAACGGGCCATAATATTCTCCTTTATTTTTGAGGATTTGGCGTGTTTTAAAGATTCGCGGATAAGGTTCTTTCGTGATACAAATACTTGGATACGATTTACCATCCTTCAAAAGGATATTGTACCGCGGTTGATACTGTTTAATTAGGTTATTTTCAAGTAAAAAAGCATCTTGTTCGTTATCCACTACAACATACTTTATGTCCGCAATATGGCGGACAAGTTGGGTTGTTTTGTAACGGTCTTGCTCTTTTTGGAAATAAGAAGACACTCTTCGCTTTAGATTTTTTGCTTTACCCACATAAATAACCACCCCAGAGTCATCAAAATACTGATACACTCCCGGTTTTTCCGGCAATTGCCGCAGAATTGTTTCTATGTGGGTGTTCGTTTTCATTTATCAGGGAAATGTATTAGGCTCGTTACATCCACGTTCTTTAATGCTTTTCGTCCCTCTAAGCCATCTAATTCCACTACAAAATTGATATAAATCTTTTTTACATTAAATTTTTTCACAAGCTCTATTGCTGCTGCCATCGTGCCTCCGGTAGCCAACAAATCATCATGAATAAGCACTACATCTTGCTCATTAAGGGCGTCTTTATGAATTTGGATACGATCTACCCCATATTCTTTGGCATACGCCTGTTCTATTACCTCTGCCGGTAATTTACCCGGCTTGCGCACAGGCACAAACCCCGCTTTCAACTCTATCGCAACTGCTGGGGCTAAAATAAAACCCCGAGATTCTATGCCCAACACCTTGGTAATCCCCTTGTCAGCATATTCTTTTACCACCTCTTCTTTCATCCATTTCAAGCAAGAAGGCTCTCGTAAAGCAGTGGTAAGGTCCTTAAATTGAATTCCAGGAACAGGAAAATCCGGAATGTTACGAATTGTTTTTTTTACTTGTTCTGCTGTCATAATATTATAATTTTATCATTCTCAATTTATTATAAAACAAATAGTTACATAATTGTTCCACGTGGAACATCACCTTCCCATTAGCACTAGAAGCACACTTACGTCGTTCGGGCTAACTCCCGGAATACGCGCAGCATCACCAATGGTTGATGGTTTAATTCGATTCAATTTTTGCCTTGCCTCTGTAGATAAAGATTGGAGGCTCTCGTAATTAAAATCTATAGGAATATGGATTTGTTCGAGGCGTTGTAATTTTTCTGCTGCCATCTCCTCTCTATGGATGTAACCTTCATATTTGATATTTATCTCTACCGCTTCAACAATCTCCTCCCTTCGATCTTTGATGCAAGCTAATCGCTCCGAGACTTCCGGTAAGACGCTCGCCAAGCCATAGATTGTGATTTGAGGACGCAAAAGCAAATCTGTTAGTTTACAGCCATGTTGTAGGGGACTAATATCTTGTTGTAAAAGCCATCCGTTTATCAAAGCGGGCTTAATAGGAGTTGTATCAAACCACATTTTCAGTTCTTGTATCGACTTTTGTTTTGTTTGGTATAGCTTATACCTATCATTATCCACTGCTCCAATAACAGCTCCTTTTTCTGTAAGTCGAGCGTCTGCATTATCTTGTCTTAATAAGATACGATGTTCTGCACGAGAAGTAAACATTCGATAGGGTTCGTCAACTCCTTTATTCACTAAATCATCTATTAAAACACCAATATAACTTTCGTTGCGAGAAAGAGTAAAAGGATTGCCACCGTGCACATTAATATGCGCATTTACTCCCGCCACCAATCCCTGTCCTGCCGCCTCCTCATACCCTGTTGTTCCATTAATTTGTCCGGCGAAGAATAAATTCTTTATACGTTTTGTTTCTAATGTATGATGAAGTTGTGTAGGATCAAAGAAATCATATTCAATAGCATATCCTGGACGATACATAACCACGTTTTCTAAGCCGGGAATTGTTTTCATTGCCGATAACTGTACTTGCCATGGCAAACTACTACTGAACCCATTTACATAATATTCATTACTATCAACTCCCTCCGGTTCCAAGAATATCTGGTGAGCAGACTTGTCTGCAAATGTAACTATTTTAGTTTCAATACTCGGACAATAACGAGGACCAATACTTTTTATTTGTCCATTATATAAGGGAGAATCATTTAGTCCTGAGCGCAGCACCTCATGAGTTTTAGGATTAGTATAAGTAATCCAACAACTCATTTGTTTTAACAGCCGGTGGATAGTGGGTAAATAAGAGAACTGGTGAAAATCGGTTTCGCCAGGTTGTTCTGTCATCGCAGAAAAATCAATACTCCGTTTATCAATACGAGCAGGAGTACCTGTTTTCATTCGATCACTTACAAACCCAAGTTGTACAAGTTGTTCGGTAATGCCATACGATGCGGGTTCACTGATTCTTCCCCCTTTAATTTGTGCTTTTCCAAAATGTAATAAACCGTTCAGGAACGTTCCATTCGTTAAAACCACAGCCTTCGCTCGCATTTCAATTCCCAATGCCGTTTTAACCCCTTGAACAATATTTTCCTTGATCACCAATTCGGTTACAACATCTTGCCACAATTGAAGGTTATTGAGGGAAGTTAAAACACGAATCCATTCTTCAATAAAACATTTGCGGTCACTTTGACTACGAGGACTCCACATCGCCGGTCCTTTTGACCTATTCAACATTCGGAATTGAATAGCAGACCTATCCGTCACTTGTCCCATAAACCCACCTAAAGCATCTATCTCTCTGACTATCTGCCCTTTAGCTATACCACCAACCGCCGGATTACAACTCATTTGGCCTATTTTATTCATATCCATTGTGATGAGTAGGGTCTTGCTACCCATTCGAGCTGCCGCACAAGCCGCCTCACATCCGGCGTGACCTGCACCTACTACTATGACATCATAAATAAACTCCATAACTATTTGATTATATGTCCTTTATGTTTCCATCTAAATTGTCCGGAAAAACTATTTGTATGAATTGTTCGAACTCTAGGCACAAAAGCATTTTCTATGTGATTTATATATATAAACTCACCTGTTTTAGGATTTATTTGTAAGCCTATAATATCAAATCGTGGCGATTTGTCTATATGATTAAATTTAATATAGGCATTGGCAGCAGCTATGATGCGTCTTTTCTTGATTTCATCAACATATTCCTCCGGATGAACATTCCCAAAACAAGAGGTTCGTGTTTTGACCTCAACAAAAACAATTTCTTTATTATTTGATGCTATCACATCTACCTCAAGGTGCCCAATGTGCCAATTCTTGTCAAGCACAGAATATCCTTTCTCTTCCATAATCTGAGCGGCCATGGCCTCTCCGTTCCATCCTATGTTATTATGAATAGCCATTAATGTAACTGATCAACGCGTGCAGCATCTAATTTAAGTAAAATGAATAACAATATCGTAAATCCCCATAAAGAGCTTCCTCCGTAACTAAAGAATGGTAACGGAATACCTATTACCGGCAATAATCCAAGAACCATGCCAATATTGATGATAAGATGAAAAAGAAAAATACAGGCCACTGAATAAGCATAGATTTGACTAAATTGATTACGTTGTCGTTCTGCAATAAATATCAATCGAAGTATAAAGCCTAAATAAACGAGCAAAACAAAACAAGATCCTACAAATCCCCACTCCTCGCCAACTGTGCAGAAAATAAAATCAGTATCTTGCTCTGGAACATACCTTAACTTGGTTTGTGTTCCTTGTAAATAGCCTTTTCCAAAGAATCTGCCAGATCCAATGGCAATACGAGCTTGATTCACATTATATCCGGCTCCCGAAGGATCATCTTTCATCCCCAACAAGACCTCAATACGTGTTCTTTGGTGGGGTTGCAATACTTTTTGGAAGACAAAATTACCCGTTAGCATATACCCAAAACTAAACAACACAAAAAACACAACAAGAAGAAGATTCTTACGACGATATCGAACAGAAAGAAAAACGATATAACCAATTAATAATGCTACAATAGAAAAGGTGATACCATTTATATTAACCGTAAACCATAAGCATAGTAAGCATGCAATCGCATAAATTAGAACGATAGAACCAAGGATAATGAGAGTTGAAACGGGTTGTTTATGATTTTGATGAATAAAATATAGTTCAATAATTATCAACATCAGGCCACATATCAACAACCCAACATTGCCACTGCCCAATGGAACTGTTGTTTGCCCGAAACGAATGACTATGATAAAAAACACAATTGCCATGGCACATACCCAAAGGACATATACACTCATTCCTTTCCGATAGAAAACCAACAAAAACGCGAACATTACCAGTGCCGAGCCTGTCTCTCGTTGAAGCACCATAATTATGGCTGCCGGCAGTCCAATAAGCACAAAGGGGATTATCCAATCTCTCCAATAATGGGCCTTATACTCATATCTACCCATAAACTTAGCCACTGCCAAAGCTGTTATTACTTTAGCAAATTCCGCAGGTTGAAGACTTATAGGACCCAGCGACAACCAACTTAATGAACCCTTAACATTATGAGCAAAGAAAGGAGTAATAAGCAAAATAACAATCATAATCGCATAAAGTAGATAAGCCAATAGATCATATACGCGGTCTTGAATAATAAGAATGGCTCCTCCCATTAGCAATGCTGATAATATCCATACGAACTGTTTTCCTGCGCGTAAGTTAAAATCAAAAATATTAGTTTGGTCATAGTTATAACTAGCGGCATAAATATTCAGCCACCCAAACAGCACTAGACCAAGATACATAATCAATGTCAGCCAGTCTATATTTTTTATGACATTACCGCTTCTCGACATTTGGATTGATCACTTTTTCTGCTAATCGATTAAAAAGATATTGTCTGGATATCTTACCTGTACAATATTGTTCCATCATCAAACTTGCGATAGGAGCTGCCCAAGTAGCTCCAAATCCCGCATTTTCCACTACTACTGCAACTGCAATTTTTGGCGATTTCATCGGAGCAAAACCAATAAAAATAGCATGGTCGTCACCATGTGGATTTTGAGCAGTACCTGTTTTTCCACACATCTGCAAAGAGTCTATATTATACCACCTACCCGTTCCGTTGGTCATAACGGCATGCATTCCTTGTTTAATAAAATCAAAATAAGGTTCATCTATCGCTGTATAATGTAGGTGAGTTCTCATAGAATCGGCTTTATTTAGATGAGGAGTAATATACCATCCTTCGTTAGCGATGATAGCAGCCTGATTCGCAAGTTGTAAGGGAGTCACCAATATTTCTCCTTGTCCTATTGCCAAGGAACGAATGGTTATCGCTTTCCACCCGAGTTCGCCAAACATTTTGTCATAGAAACTACGTGGTGGGATATATCCTGCAGATTGCTCGCTTATATCAGAATCGGTAAAACGCTCCCCTAACCCAAACCTCATTACATCCGTTCGCCATAAGTCATAACGTTTCTTAAATACTTCATTATTAGGTCCATAGCCATCACGTTGTAGCATGTCACGAAAAGCACACCAAAAATACGGATTACAACTTTGTTCAAGTGCTTTTATAAGGTCATTCGGAGAACCATGATGGTGTGTACACTTGATGGGTTGTTGCCAAGAAGACTCTAGTCCAAAACATGGATATTCGGTTTGAGGGGTGATACCTTTTTCTTGCAAACAAACGAGAGCTTGAATGGTTTTAAATGTAGAGCCGGGAGGATAGAGTGCTTGAGTCGCTCTATTCATAATGGGCTTGGTTTCGTCTTTAAGTAAGCGGACATAATTTTCGGAACGGCTTTTGCCAACTAAACGTTTGGGATTCCAATTGGGAGAAGAAACCAAGGCTAAAATCTCCCCCGTAGAAGGTTCAATTGCGACCACACTACCCACTTTCCCTTGTAACAACTTTTCCGCAAGCAGTTGTAGTTGGATATCCAACGTCATTGTTAAGTCCTCTCCCGCAATAGAAGGTCTGTCCATACGTCCCTCTTGATATGCGCCTTGTAATCGTCCCCGCGAATCGCGCATTAAGATATTAACCCCTTTTGTACCACGGAGTTGTTTTTCATAAACGCGTTCAACACCATCTCTTCCTGCATAATCTCCTGGGGCATAATAATTATCTTTCTCAATATCCTGTCCATTCACCTCCCCCACGCTTCCTAAGACGTGTGAGGCTGCGTCATAAGTATAATCGCGCAATGTTCGACGAGAAAGATACACCCCGGGGAAATGGTATAACTCTTCCTGTAAGGGTGCGATATCTTCTTTATTCAGTTGTGTAAGGAAAGTTTGTAGCGAATACGCGGAATAGCTTGCGTTCTTCTTACGGCTTTTTATCTCAGCCATTCTTGCATCAAAAGTTTCTCTATTTAGTTTTAATGCTTCGCAAAAAGCTATTGTATCAAAATGGTGTCCCATCTCATGTACAATCACATTTACGTCATAGATCGGCTGATTAAAAACGAGCAATTGGCCATTGCGATCATAAATTAATCCGCGTGCAGGATAAATCGTTTGCTTTACCAGCGCATTACTATCCGCTTGAGATTTTGTGGATTGATCAATAACTTGGAGTATAAAAAGGCGTATGATATAGATAGCAACCAGTAAAATAGCTAGGCCGCCTATCACATAACGCCTTTTATAATACTTGTCTTCTACCATTATTTACGCAACGCATCATACCCTAAAATTAGGGTTATACTTACGATTGAACTTACAACAGTTTGCAACAACACCCATCCTAAATGGGAAAATCCCCATGCACTTAACATAAACACGATAAGATGATAGGCCAAAACCAATAAGATGGTATATTTAACAAAAGCATTGACACCTATTGAATGGCGGCAAACATCGCCATTCAACCTGTCATATTCCAAAACAAACTGACGAAGGATGGGACGCCGAATATAGGTCAATAAAACACAAGCGGCCACATGTACACCCAACGAATTACAAGCAATATCCATCAATAAACCAATCAATGCGCCAATAAACATATCCATCCAAGAGGGTAAAGTAATCGGCATCATTAAAAAGAAAAGGATGAACACATAAGGACGGCACACCCCAAAAGACTGCAACTGATTCAGTAGCAGAATTTGGAGGAACAGCACCAAAAGAAGTCGTATCCAATCCTTACTCCATACCATTTTGTATCAACGCGTTTTGGTTGTTATTAATCACTTCAACATATTTAATTTTATGGAAGTCTGTATTTAGTTTCACTCGAATGGTATAATACGAATCACCCTGTTGAAGCATCACATTTTCTACTTTTCCCACAGGGATCCCTTCTGGGAAACTAGATGTTAATCCACTCGTCACTAAAGTATCTGACACACATACAGGAACATGGGACGACACATCTTGCAGCGAGGCATAAGCAAGATCCCCTCCTTGCCATCGCAAAATAGCTAAATAATCATTTTTTAAAAAACGACAAGAAAGTTGAGCATCCACATGAATAATCGGCAAAACAACCGAATAATGTTCATTAACGGTACAAACCACGCCCACAGTTCCTTGGTTATCACGAACCCCCATACCTACGGTTATGTTATCTAAAGAGCCTTTGTTAATCGTCAAATAGTTACGCATACCATTTCTTGTAAAACGAATTACCTTTGCCGGAATATACGTGATAGAAGAGTGTGTATAAGCTACCATCACGTCTGTTGTATCCAGCCCATGAAGAGTGGCACGCAATCGAACGTTTTCCTCCATTAATTGCGCATTATCCGAACGCAAGGAAAAATAATCCATTACATTGCTTATCCTCTCGTCTTGCCATGCCAAAAAAGCATTAGAAGAGGATAATATCTTACTTTGTGGATAAGTATTATAGTTACTAATAAGCAAAAAAGCAACAACTTCCAAAATCAAGAAGATGAGGAAGTTGCTGTGTTTCCCTATGAACTTAAGTAAACTCTCCACGGGAATAAGATTAGCGGATAAGGAATCCGAAGTTATCTACGTTCTTCAAAGCCACACCGGTACCACGAGCCACGGCATGTAAAGGATCTTCTGCCACATGGAATGGGATTGTTATTTTGTCGCTCAAACGTTTAGCTAAACCATGCAACAAAGCACCACCGCCAGCCAAATAAATTCCCCGTTTAACAATATCGGCATATAATTCGCTTGGAGTGGACTCCAAGGCATTCAAGATAGCGCCCTCTATCTTCGCGATACTCTTTTCTAAGCAATGTGCAATTTCCTGATAACTAACAGGAACTTGCATTGGCAAGGCTGTTACTTTATTAGGGCCTATCACAATATAATCCTCCGGAGCATCCTCTAATATGGGTAAGGCGGAACCCACCTGTATTTTTATTCGTTCAGCAGTAGGTTCGTCAATACGAATATTATGTATTCTGCCCATATATTCAATAATATCAGCATTGAGATCATCTCCGGCTATCTTAATGGATTTGTTCGAAACAATACCGCCCAACGAGATAACAGCAATCTCCGTAGTGCCACCACCAATATCAACAATCATGCACCCCTCTGGGCTTTCTACATCTATTCCCATCCCGATAGCAGCTGCCATTGGTTCATAAATCATATACACTTCGCGCCCGCCTGCGTGCTCCGAACTATCTCGCACCGCGCGTATTTCAACTTCGGTACTGCCCGAAGGGATACAAACCACCATACGAATACTTGGTGCGAAAAGACGAGTGGGTTGTGGGATCATGCGAATCATGCCACGAATCATCATCTCGCAAGCATAGAAGTCTGCGATAACACCATCGCGTAAAGGACGAACGGTACGAATCATGTTACCTCCTTTACCTATCATTTGCTGTGCTCTGCGTCCTACCGCAGCCATACGATTATCTGCCACACTAATGGCCACAACAGAAGGCTCATCTACAACCACTTGATCTTCATAAATAATAATCGTGTTTGCAGTACCTAAATCAATCGCAATTTCTTGAGTGAAGGAAAAAAGTCCGTGTTTCATATATCAAAAATGTTTATTATCTGTAAAATTGTGCAAAGATACAACTTTTTTTTCATATATGAAAATGAAAATGAATTTTTTTTTAAAAAAATGAAAGACGACAAATTTGTCGTCTTTCCTGCGCTCCCTCTAGGACTTGAACCTAGGACCCCCTGATTAACAGTCAGATGCTCTAACCGACTGAGCTAAGGAAGCAGTATTTTTTAGTTCATTTTTCGCCTTCCTTTCCGAAAGCGAGTGCAAAATTACAACTTTTTTTT
>JAZLHD010000164.1:0-2059 GCA_045616645.1 Paludibacteraceae bacterium | reverse complement strand
GGCTCTCCCTATATCTCTGAGATCCTCATCTCTTTCTTTGTTGATCTCGACAATTGCCTTATCTTGAATGGGTTTGGCGACTGGCTCGGTTGACGCATTTTGGATTTCAGTGTTAGCTTCATCAGCGGTTTTATTGACAATTTCGATGGCTTCTGTTTTAGTCATTTCCCAATTGTCTTGTGCCCACAGTCCTGCGCATAGCGTCAAGGCGGCAAATAAAATCATTACTTTTTTCATATTGATTATTGGTTATTAGTTTTCGTTTTCGTCAACTGATTTATAATTCTTTCTTCAAATCCAATTTATATATTTTGGACATGTCGTTGCGATGAGCAAAGAGGACGGTGCGTTGTTTGGGATTATAGACACACGACCAGTTGGTCAATTGATTATGAACCTCCAAGCTGTATCGACCTTCTTGCAAGCATTTTAATGCTTCCATCTCGTTCATAACAGGAACGTAGTGGTTCATCATGTGAGTGGCACGTACTTTCGATGAAAAATAAGATTGCCAATTAGACTTGGTAGCTTCTCCCGGTTTGGGGTAAGACGTATAAGGTATCCAAGAACGATAGTAATTTTCTATGTTGTACCACTCATACGGAATCGGAGTGCACACATTACTACACATTTTATAGAGTGTATCCTCACGATAGACATTTAGTGTATTCTCCCAGAACTCAAACATTGCCCAATCACCGGTTGCGTCAGCCATCAGCCAATGGACATTGAGAGTCATGTTGTTGGTAACAAAATCGTGCTTGCTCATAAACTCTTCCACTTCTTTTACCGTTTTGCAGTGGCTTAAAATCAAATTATGGAACAAGTTGGCTCCCATTGCGTCGCCATGATTGTTTTGCTTGATAGGAAAGATATTCACTTCATCAAATGCGGGCAATTGGAAGGCACCAAAACACAATCCGTATTCGTTCATACCATCCATAGTTAGCAAAGGTTGTCGTAGCAGTCGGTGAAGCGATGCGGTGCCATTACTGAGGGTACCGTCGGCTTTTCTTGTTTCAAGATTGATATAGATGATTGAGTTATAACAAGGGTCAGTCATTTGCACATACTTAGCCCCGTTCGCTCTATTAAATATCATCACCATCGGGCCGAAATCGCCATCAAAGTTCCGTCCCAACAGCACTTCGCCTTGTTCGTTATGGCAAACGAATCCGGAGCAAGCGATTCCTTTAGGAGCATATACGGGGTCTTCTCCTCCCGGATTGAACATCATATCGTTAAAGGCGTCATCAAATGCCTCGCGAGTACGATAATTACCGGCAAGCAGATTGTCTAACTGCATGTCTGTTTGGAAGTCCATGTAGTAGAAAATGTCGGAGATGCAACGCAGAGAAGACAACGTTGCTTCCGCTGTTGCAGGCTTGCACCATTGTAAATTGAGGGGGTTGGTTACTTTCTCTCCTAATTGATGAGTGACTTGAATGATACCGTCTTTTGGTTGTGGTTGCGGATCTTCCTTCGTTTCTTTGCAGCCTACCAATGCGATAGCTGCGAGTGCCATAATGGCAATAAATAATTTACGCATAATTGTTATTCGTTGTTAGTTTCAATCTTCAATAGTCAATCTTCAATCTTCAATCCTTCAATCGTATAGGTCTTCTCCCCTTTGCGGATAAAGAGTTGCCCGTTATGGAGGAACTTTGCACCGTGCATTGTGCATTGTGAACCATGCACCTCTTCCAGCGCAGAAGTCGGCTTACGTATTACCATAAACCAAAGCCCATAATACCCGGTTATGCCTTCCGATTGAGGAACGACTAACCATTTGTCTTCCACTTGAAGCACATCTACCGATGCTTCCATATACGAATGTTCCGGATAAGCAGCATCCGCTATCTGTTCGTATTCATAGCCCTCATCTTGAGAGAGTTGCAAAACATAATAATCAATATCTTCTTCACTATGAATAGACGCGTTATTGACAAAAACCATTATCGTATCCCGATCTTCAAAATCTACAGCCACGGGTGTCGCCAATTCCGGCACATCGTTAGGCTCGTAACGGTCGATAGCCACCGTATCCTGTACAATCAGT
>JAZLHD010000163.1:0-16783 GCA_045616645.1 Paludibacteraceae bacterium | reverse complement strand
GTAAGGTCAGACTATCAAAGAAAATCTTTACTTAAAATCCGTACAAAATCTTTTGAGCATATCCTTTTTTCTTATTTCGGGCTACGCCCTCAGAAATCATTCAAAAATCTATACAAAAATCTCTACTAAAAATCCTTTCCGCCTTTCCGCCTATCCGCCTCTCCGCCTCTAACCAGTAGGCGCTTGCGCCGTCCTGTAGGCAGCTTGCTGCCGTCCTCTAACCTCTCACTTCAGATTAGGCATGTGGGCGCGGTCAATGACATAGTCATTCGTCCACGCGTTCTTCCACCACTCGATAGTCGCATGCTGGTGCGGCGTGGTGGTGTCCGTAAACTTAACCGAGTTAGGATTGGCACTCTTGGTGCGATTGCTATCGTACCATGGCATAAACCACGACCACGTAGCTCCCGTCTCCCAGATCTCTTTTATATCACTCGCATTCCCAAACTCCGAAAGCGTAATCATCTTATTCGGATAGATAGCCTCGTCATAACCAAAATAGTTATAGAACGACGGAGCCGTCTTATTGTATATATCGCGCCCAATAATATCCACGTACTTATCTCCCGGGTACCATTTCTGGTCAGAACCCTGCGTGGTCCACACCCAAATGAGGTTATTCAGTCCGCAGGTCTCCACGAAATAGTGCCATATAAATTGCCACAAAGCCACTTCAGTAGCGGCATCGCCGCTCTTACCCCACCAGAACCACTGACCGGAAGCCTCGTGGAAAGGACGCCATATAACGGGGATATTCCTATCCTTAAAACCCTTAAGGAACTGCGCCGCAGTCGCTAAGTCTTGAGTGAAAATCTGATTCTCCCACGTTCCCTGTTTGAGGGCATTAGCCGGCACAAAAGTGGTCTCGTTGGGTTTATAGGTCGCATTGGAAGAGGCAGTCGAAGTAGCCTGACTCTTAGGTACCATGTGATGCCACATCCCTGCTACCAGTCCGTTGTTCTGCCACCACTGCTCGTAAGGCTCGTAAGAGGCGTAGGATTTCTTTGCCCAGTCATCTGTCATCGTAGCCTGGATAAGGTCAAAACACGTGAGGGCAGGATAATGCCCCGTGTGGTAGTTCACCCATTCAGCTTCGTTGGTATTCCAACTCACACACGCCATCGCACCGGAGATGATCTTACGCTTATAACACTTACGTAAGAAATTATACACATTCTGCGCCTCCTTACTCGGATTAGGTGTACAGAGTGGATCGCACGCAAAGAGGGTGTCCTCAACGATAGGAGGATTGACAGGCGTGGTGTCCTTCGGCTGCTCTTGTTTCTGTTCCTCTCCGGCAGGAGGGTTCTTCGGGTTACAGCTGTTCAACAGCGTGACCGAGCAGATCATACAGAACGCGATTACGTACAATATAAACTTGTCCATTGCGATAGAGTTTAGTGGTGTTATTATCTTGGTTGATTAAGTTCAAGTGTGTAGGTTGTGGATCGGGTTTATAGGGTTCTCCCGTATAGACGGTGCAGGTCTTGCTATCCGCTGCCCAAGCGTCGTAAATCTTCTGTCCCCAGTCGCATTGCCGTCCGTCCGCCGATTGGGAAGCCGGTGTGCCGTTATACTGGTCAGAGACCATATCGAGGTACCCCACTTTGCCACCGTTGCCCCACCAGGACCATGAGCACCATCCCACTTTGCTGTCCTTACATTTGCGGATGATAGCATCCTCATCGACATCGCCGTCGGAGTGGTACCACCCGAACTCACCGATACAAAGGCAGAGGTTCTGGTTGAGTACGTTTTGGATATTACTGTCCACGTCCCCTGACTTGCCGGCGGCACCATACATGTGAATGGCGAATATCACGTTCTTATCAGGATCGGCATTGAGGACATTGGAACCATGAGAAGGCACCGTAGTAGCGTGCTGTCCCCAACCGTCGGAGTCCACCATCAAACAGTGTTTGAGTCCGGCATCACGGATAATCTTAATAGCCGCTTTATACCCTTTTTCCCAGTTATTAGAGTCCCATTTGCCACCCCATTCGTTAGCGATGTTAATAATCACCGTGTGCTCGTGCCCTTTCAGCGCGGAAGCCACGCCCACCCAATAGTTCGCCATCGTCTTGAGGTTCTCTATATCGTCCGAACCGGTGACATCGTGTACCTCCACAATCAGAATCATGTTGTTCTGTTCGCAGCAGGAGATGATGTCGGTCAACATCGTTGCGGGCACCTTGGAGTACTGCAACCCTGCCCCTAAAGCTACGCGCACAGCGTTAGCCCCTTTCTCGCTCATCTTAGCAATCTGGCGCGTGTAACCATATTGGTGATACCACGCCAAAGCGAGGTTCGTTCCACGAATGACAAACTCGTTATTCTTAGCATCCAGCAGTTTGGTTCCACTGACGATGAACCCATGCGTACCCACAGGAGGCGTCACTTCGCCACCGCCACCACCGCCGGTTCCGCTACCACTCAGGTAAGCCGACGAGATCGTGAGCGAACCCGACTCGCAACTGATGACGATCTTTTCCACAGAGTGTTTCTTACCCGCATTCAACTCGGCAGCGACGCGGGTCGCTCCTACTCCGAAATCAATCTTCACATCGGGATTACTATCACCGGTGTAGTAAACTTGTAAGTTTCCCCCTTGGTTAGCCGAATAGAAATTGACCACTACCGAGTTATATTGGGAGCAGTTCATTCCACCCAACCACCAACCGGCACCTCCCCAGTTAGAGAACGTGACGGTGGAACCATTGACGGATGTGGACCAGAGGTCTTGCAAGCCCGACAGGGGAAGGGTATAGTCCGCTTTCGCACCTAACGTGACCACAGAGAGTAGGAACAATACAAGATACTTTTTCATTCTTTATTTGGTGGGTTCTAGAAGAACAATACGTGGGTTATCAATGCAAATATGTACATTATGTTTGTTCGGTGCATCGCAGCACTTACCAAACAAGATCATGTTAAACTTAGCATACGTCTTCGATGACAAATCATCTAAGATCAAGTCCGTACGCCCATCTGCCGAGAAAGGACCTAACTTATCGTACTTGAAGTCTGTCAACGGAATAGTGAACGTCTCCCAGCCATCGGTCTTGAACTCTTTGACGGTCCAAGTATCCGACTTAGCGTCGCCATCCACGAGCCACGGAGCCCATTGAGCTTGCGGCGTGGTAGCAGCACCATCCTCGCCTAACGAGAACTGACCGGCAATAGGCTCAAACCAGAAGTGCAACGGTATATCCGTCCACGAGATAACATTCGCCTCAAAACGCAAACCGTACTTCGTCATATCCGCTCCGGCAGGTTTGAGGTAAGGACGACGTATCTCTTGATACTGATCCCAATAACAACCGGCAAGGTCCTCTTGACTCCAGAACCACTCGGCTACTTGGTCACGCTTGATAAGGCAATAGTAGCCATCACAAGGGTTCTCATCGGAATAACGGCCAATCTTCCACGGGTTGCCGTAATATCCGTTTTGGTAAGGCTCCTCGCCATGGTTGAAATCAATAATCATGTTCGTCTTATCGCGGAAGCGGAAGAGCGAACGGGTCTGTCCGTACTTACTGCTGACGGTGATGGGTCCTTCGCCACTGCCTTCGGGCACAACACAAGAGATGTTATTACCATCAAAAGAGGTGACGGTTGCTTCTATGGAGTCGGTTCCCAAAGTATCGCGGAACCACACTTGAATAGGCTCATAGAAGAACGAACCGCGGATGACAGCCAACTCGCCATCGGGCACATATTCGCATTTGAAACGGTCCAGACGCGGTGCCGGAATAAACGTCTCAAACGGACACGAGGTCTCCAAGTTATCGGCGGTGATGACACGCAAACGATAAGTGTGATTCTCCGAGAAAGGAACGGACAAGATAATCGCTTTGGCTGTTACGTAAGTAGAGTTGAGCGTAGCCTTGTCGTTATCGAAATACACTTGATTGACCGCTTGCAGGTTGGAACCTACAATAACTATCGTCTGCAGTTTCTCGGCCTTGTAGATAGCAGAGTCCGCCTTGGCAGGGTCGGTAATACGGATGTAATCAATGACCGCCGGTTTACCATTTCCTTTTAACTCGTCCTTCTTGCAGGCAGCAAACAGGACCATCATCGCACTTAATAAAGCGATAGAGATATAATAATGCGCTTTCATACTTAATTGTTATAATAGGGTTTAGGTTCCTCATTCAAACTGGGCATCGCCGTTATCTCCGATCCCGGAACAGGTAACGTGAGCATCTTAGCTGTGATAATAATCGGTTCGTAAGAGGGGTTAGGAGTGATATATGGCTCCCACGTGTTCTCGTTCGTTAAGGAACGAATCGTCTCGTCCGGATAATACGAGCGGTGACGCTCCATGCGGTTGAGATATGCCACGGCTTTTTTCTCATCGCGGTAGGACATACGTTTGATATCAAAGAAGTTAATGCCCTCCAACGCGAACTCGCAACGGCGCTCAAGGATAAGGTCATCGTAGCTGATAGAGGTTACTTCGGGCAGTTGGGCACGGTCGTGGTGGATACGATTGAACACCTTCAGTGCCAACGCGTCAGAAGTGGTCTCCCCTTTGCCGATGCACGCCTCTACGTAACATAGATACACATCTGCCAAACGAAGCAGGTAAGTGTTGTTACCGGCATCCTGTTGGTCCCCTACTCCACCATCGCAGTCAGCGGACTTGCCAAGCACATATTTCTTGACGTTAGCCAAGACCTCGTTGTTATCCTCTAACTTGTTTCCCGCTTCATCGCGACGAACGAAATAGTAGGTATAACCGCCTTCGGCTTTGTTGATATTAGGATAATAATCGCCTAAGGTCATATACACCCATGGACGACGAGCGTCGGCCGGGTCATAACTCTCTTGCAGACTCAACGTCGGTCCCTTACCTTGTCCCCAAGCGATGTCGCTGACGAACGTACTACGACTCCAGTGAGCGGTGCGACTGTTTCCCATCGCATAGCCACCGACCATGTTCTGGATAGCAAAAAGCGACTCGTCACAGTTATTTGCTACGATATCGAAGAGCGTCGAATAGTCGGGATAAAGGTTCAAGCCGGAGTTCTCAATGACGTCTTTAGCATACGCTTTGGCTTTATCGAAGTACGCCTCCGATTGGGCGTTCGTTAGGTGGGAAGCCATCGTCAGATACACCTTCGCCAGCAGACCTTTGGCTGACCATTGGGTAGCCAGTCCGCGAACGGATTGGGTGGTAGGTAAGATAGATTGAGCATATTCAAGGTCCTCAACGATGAAGCGGTACACATCCTCTTGTCTGTTACGATAGAGGGTGGTGTTCATCATATTAAGGTTATCCTCCACAATGGTGACGGCACCCCAGTACTCCGTTAATAAATAATACGCGAGGGCACGCGCACAACGCGCCTGCGCTAAGCCTTGTTTGATAGCCTCCTCCGACACATTATGTTTACGCGCAGCGGCAGGCATATCGTTGATGATGTTATTGGCAAACGAGATGACGCGGTATAAACCCGTCCAACCTTGGGTGAGGTAGGTGTTGTTCGAACCAAAAGTCATGTAGTAGAACTGACCCTCTTGGTCGTAAGTATAAAACAAATCCCCGGCTAACTCATCCCCTGCCATCCACATAAAACTCATTTGAAAATTACTCCACGTCTTAGCGGAATAGAGCGAATAGCAGTTCTGCTCAATGGCTTTGGCAGAAGTGTAATAGTTATCCGCCGTGAGGGTGTCCTGCGGTTGGTTATTAAGGAAACTGCACCCCACCAAACCGGTTATCAACGTGAGCGAGAAAAAGAAACGAACTATATTTTTCATAATACTATCCTCCTAATTTTAGAAAACAACGTTAACACCAAACGTGAACACACGCGGAGCAGGATAACGCCCCATATCGATGTTCGCCATTCCGGCTTGCTGGTTATAAGCACCTATCTCAGGATCGTACCCCGAATACTTGGTGAAAGTATATACATTCTGCGCATTGAAATAGAGCTTGAGGCTCGTCATGTGTGCTTTCTTCAGTAACGCAGAGGGGAAGTTATACGCCAACGTCAGGTTCGCTATACGCAGGTACGAAGCATCCTCCAACCAGCGATCGGACATACGGTTATTGCGGTTCACATCAATCGTGGACCAACGCGGCATTGACGGGGTATTGGATATATACACGTTCGATATGTCTTGGTTGGACGCATCCCCATCCACGTATGCGTAGCGGGCGCGGTTGGTGACACTCTTGGCTTGGTTGTCCCAAAGCGAGTTCAACCCTTCTATCTTCACGCGGGTGTAGTTGAGAATCTGTCCTCCTACAGAACCTACGAAGTTCACTCCTAAATCAAAGTCCCATATACGGAAGGAGTTACTCCAACCTAACGTGAACTTAGGTGTCGGGTCCCCGATGATCTTTTGGTCCGCATCCGTGATACGCCCATCCCCATCAAGGTCTTTGAAGCGGATATCGCCTACCCACACACCCGAGGATTTGTCGATGCGGTTGTTGCCCTTACCGTCGTCCACTTGGACGGGACCATTCTTTATCTCGTCCTCGTTCATGAAATAACCATCGGTCACGAAGCCGTAGAAACAACCCATCGGTCGTCCTTCCGTGATAATGGTGGCGGTTTGGAACTCAGAGTACCAGTCTAACTTACCATAGATAGGCGTGTTCTGCTTGTCCAAAGCCAACACCTTATTACGGTTGAGGGAAACAACAATATTACTAGTCCATTCAAAAAGTTTCGTTTGCACGGGCACGACGTTCAGTGCGATATCGATACCGCGGTTACGCACCTTACCGATGTTCTGCATCGGAGTGGCGATACCGTCCCAACGCGCCTCACCTCCTAAGATAGACGGTACCGAGGGCGTGAGTAATAAGTCTTTCGTGTCCTTGTTATACAGATCCACCGAGAGGTCGATACGACTGTTCATCAATGCGATATCGATACCGATATTATACTGCTCGGAAGCCTCCCATTTCAAGTCGGGATTGGAGAAGTTAGACATACGATAACTCGTACCCATCGGGGTCATCACCGGCATCATCACAGAACCATACAAGTAGTTGTCAATGTTCGAGTTACCTACTTGACCATAGCCTAAGCGGATCTTTAAGTTCGATATCTCCTGCACATCGCGCAGCCAAGACTCTTGACTCATACGCCAAGCCAATGCTACAGACGGGAAACAACCCCAGCGGTTGTTCGGACCGAACTTAGAAGACGCGTCCCCACGAACGGTTACGGTAGCGAGGTAACGGTTATCGTAGTTATAGTTGAAACGACCAAAGACCGACATCGTGCGGGCATCGTCTTTCCAACCGTTGTTGGTGACATATTCGCCATCGGTGGTGATGACCTGGATATCGTCATTACTGAGGTTCTTCTTCTGCAAAGACGAACCTTCCCAAGCCGACTTGGACATCTCAAATCCCACCATCACACCAAGGGTGTGCTTGCCCTTGAAAGTCTGGTTATAAGTGCCGTACGTCTTCCATAACCAATAGGTAGAACGGTCGTTCTGCTCCATGATCTTATTGATGTTGTTCTCGATACTACCGAACTTATAAGTCGGCACAAAACCGGTATTCTTGGATAGGTTAGCATCGAACGAGAACTCGGTGCGGACATTGAAATAATCGGGCACAATATTAAACTGCGCATACAAACCGCCCATGGCGCGGTCACGAACTAAGTTATTGTTCTTCTGCAACGCCATGGCTACGGGGTTGTAACTGGTGGAGGAGTTCACCGTAGAGGGACCCGACCAGTTGCCGTCAAAGTCCTGTACGGGGATATCCGGTTGCATGGTGAGAGACTGCATCAAGACGCCGTCTTGTCCGTCGTTTTGAATGATCTTCTCCTTCGTGCGAGCGTACGAGAGGGAACCGCCTAACTTAACGTATTTATTAAACTCGTGGTCAATGTTCGTACGCAGCGAGAAACGCTCAAAACTGGAACCGATGATAGTACCATCCTGCATCGAGTAGTTCCCCGACACCGCGAACTGCGTTCCTTTCACACCACCGGTTAGCGAGAGTGTGTGGCTATGCATCAGCGCATCGCGCGTGATGGCTCCTTGCCAGTCCGTACCGGCACCTAACAAACTCAAATCGCGATAAGCCTCGTTGATAGACGAAGCACTTCCCTCGTTATAGAGGTCCTGCTGATACTGCGCATAGTCGCGCAGATCCATCAGCGGCAGTTTCTTTGCAAACGTCTGCACGCCTACATATCCATCGTAAGAGATATTGATCTTACCCTCCGACCCATGTTTGGTGGTGATGATGACCACACCGTTAGCACCGGCAGCACCGTAGATAGCGCAAGCCGAAGCATCTTTGAGTACGTCCATAGAAACGATGTCTCCCGGAGCGATAGCAGCCAACGGACTCACGCGGTTCTGACCATTAGAACCACCCGCCCAGTCAAAACCGGCAATACTCGTTCCCGAACCGTTCATGGGGATACCATCGATGATATAGAGCGGTTCGTTGTCACCATTGATAGAGGTAGCACCGCGCACACGGATACTGGAAGCCGCACCCGGAGCACCGGAGTTAGAGGCCACTTGGACACCGGCAATACGACCCTGAATCATCTGATCCGCATTCACCGAAACAGTCTGACGCAGTTTATCTCCCGTCACCGAACCCACCGAACCGGTCAGGTCCACTTTACGCATCGTACCATAACCCACTACCACTACCTCGTCAAGCACTTCGGCATCCTCTTTGAGGGTGATCGTGAGAGGCGACTGATTGTTAACTACAATCTCCTGCGTCTTATAACCAATAGAAGAAATAACTAATGTGGACCCCTTAGCAATAGTCAAGGAGAACCGGCCATCAAAATCTGTAATCGTACCTGTAGAGGAACCTTTTACCAGCACATTAGCACCAATCATAGGTTCGTTGCTGTTCGTTCCGTCCAGTACCGTTCCAACAATCTCAAGGTTTTGCGCCATCACTATCAGCGATGAGAACAAAAGATAGATGAGTAAACTGTGTCTTTTCATAAACTTCATTCGCGCGTGTACGCGTTAATTAATAATGTATAGAGATTACAGGCCAAACCAATGACCTGTAACCATAATCTTAGAACTGAGTTCCTAAAACGTTCATGCGAACATCACCTTGTTTGATAACCATTTGTCCGTTTTCGAACACCTTAACGGCAGTTTGGTTAGCTTTTACTTTGTTCAGACCGGTACCACCATTCTTAGAGTAGAACTTCGTGCTAACGAGTTCGGACTCACCATCGTAGGTGTTGAGGATCACACCGGCAGCTTGGCTGTCAGCACCGATAACCCAAGTGCTTCCGCCTTTCTTAGCGTACTTGATGAGGTCTTTAACTAAATATTTGTAGTCAGCAGCACCCGTACCATCAAGGATGTTACCAATCTCCTCTTGAGGATTGTACCAGTCATCCATAGCCACGAGTTTAGCAATACCGTAACCTAATTTCTTTTCACCACTGAGCACATTGATGCGGAAAACAACTACGTCGTTGGGATTCATAGCCTCTAATTGCGATTGGAAGATCTTAATTCCGTAGTCACCGTTCTCAACGCCGCCAACAATCGGTTGAACCTCAGTAGCACCGGAGATATCGTAAGGATCAGCACCACCTTCTACGGTGCAGCTCTTAACCACTACATCACCCATCATCTCGGATTGGATATACACTTTTTGAACAGCATTCTTCTTAGCTGCATTCAAATCAATACGGATGGTTCCGTTACCCGGGGTACCAATTTTTTGCTCATAACCATGGGATTGATCAGCAGTACCATACTCAACGTTAATAGCTACTTTCCAATCTACAGGCTCAATCTCAAGAACAACAGCATTGTAATTGGTCCAAGGCTCTCCGCCGATCCACCAACCGGCGCCACCTTCCCAAGCCATCGGGAAATGAATCGTGTTACCACTAACCGTAACGCCTCCCCAATCGGTACCGCCATTAGCTTGACCGCACTTGCTCATGGGAAGATCCATGTTCTGAGCGAACATCATTGCGCTAACTACAAGAGCGCAAACAACAGATAAAGTTTTTTTCATCGTTTGATAAAATTAAAAGTTAAAACATAAATATTGACTATACGGGAAAGCCCCGATTTTTTCTATAATAAAAATCGGTGCAAAGGTACTGCTTTTTTGAGAATAATTTATGCACAATCTTATCAAAGACTGATACAAAAACATTTTCCCCCTTAAATCAGCAACTTATTTTTCTTGTAAATACGTCTAAAATCTTTGGGTGTGATACCTTTAATCGCTTTGAATTGGCGATTAAAATTGCTTAGATTATTGAACCCGCAGGAGTAGGCAATCTCGGATATACTGCGCGAGGTATCCACCAACAGTCGGGCCGCGTTTCCGAGCCGTACGTTTTTAACGTACGAGAACACGGATTGTCCCGTCATTCGCTGGAAGAAACGCGCTAACGAGACCGGAGTCATATTGATCAGTCGAGCTAATTCAGACAAGCGGATATCATCGAAATAGTGGTCATCCACATACTGCATGATTTTTTGTACACGACGTGAGTCGGGTTTGATCTCTTGTTGCGAGAAAGCACCGGAGGACAACACGCGACTATGGTTATCTCGCGCCAGTATATTTAGGATGTTCAAAAAAACGAGAATGCTATCAAAATTATCCTTTGTCTCCAACATCTGTTCCAACAGAGGAAAAACGCGCATGATGGCGGGGCGGGAGAAGACAAGCCCTTTCTTGGCTTTTTCTATCATCTGCCAGATGGGCATATATTGGTTCTTATCCTGTAGTGAAGGGGGAATTATCGAATCCAAAGCAAACTGTATGGATATCTCGCGGATATTGTCATGGGTGCAGTCTCCCTGTTCCCAAGCGTGCTCTACCGGCCCCACAATCAGTACTAAGTCCAGATCAGATACTTTCTCTGCACTATCCCCGACGATGCGGTTCAACCCTTCACCGCCATAGATAAAGTTCAGTTCACAAGCTTCGTGTTTGTGGATTGGAAACGTAAACTCGCGCTTATATCGTTCTACGATATAGAGGACATCTTTATCCGACAAAGGAGGAATCTCAAGTAGAATGGTGTTAGTCATAAAAGTATCATTTATAGACAAAAGTATTCGTTTTTGACACTAAAAATACAGCAATGCCTATCCCGACAAGCGTCAGGATAGGCATCACCTATCTTAATTATTTGTAGTTGTAATTATATGCGAATATACGCCCCCCCCCCCCCGAAAAGGTGGAACTTCGCACTACATGTGGTTCGAAGAATGCTCATACAAAACAGTTTGTCTCTACGTTTTCTTAGCCCCTAAAGGGCACGATTACTTCGTTTCCGCCTGCAAAGGTACGACTTTTTTTTGATATACGCAAATATTTTTGTAATTTTACTTGCGCAGAAGGCATCTTTTATTCCATATACTTGCTAATTTAACAAATTTAGGGTCTACTTTTTTTTGGCATCTGCTTTTTGTAAGTCGCAGATAAATAGAGAATTATAATTTTTATTTGTCTACTTTTTTCTCATGCATATAGGCCAGTCCTTGCGTACGTGAAAAAAATGTAGTAATTTTGCACTCGAAAACCACAAAAAATCTACTTATGAAAAAACACATTTCTCTTTTCTTATTCTGTGCCATTGTTTGTGCATGGAGTACGATGCAAGCTCAGACCTATCAAAGTTGGCAAACCTCGTCATCTAAAGGTAAGTATTTTTCTGCATCCGGTTCCTCTAACATGAAATCGGGAACGAGTTCGAGTTCGGCGAAGATAACGCTGGATCCTGAGACCTACTACCAGCCGGTAGATGGTTTTGGTTGGATGCTGACCGAGGCTACCGGAAAAATGATGATGCAGATGTCTCAATCCGATAGGACGAACCTCTTAAAAGAGTTGTATAGTCCAACAGGAACCTGCCGTTCTACCGTTGTTCGTATTGCCCTTGGTGCATGCGACTTGAGCGAATGGAGTTATAGTTATTGCGACACCAAGGATGAGAGTTTGAATAGTTTCTCGCTTAATGGTCCCGACAAGGACTATTTGATTCCTGTACTAAAGGAGATAATCTCTATCAATCCCAATATTTATATTATGGCTGCGCCATGGTCGGCTCCCAAATGGATGAAGACGATCAACAATTGGTCGGGCGGAAGACTGAACACGGATTACTATGCCACCTATGCCAAGTATTTCTTGAAGTATCTGCAAGCGATGGATGCGGAAGGAATACATGTCAATGCGGTTAGTATTCAGAACGAGCCTGAGAATGGCGGAAATAATCCAAGTATGATATACAACAAGGAAGAGATGTACGAGTTTGCAGAGAAACATCTTGGTCCTACGTTGGCTAATAATGGATACCAAGACGTGAAGATCATTGGTTTTGACCACAACTGCGACAACACAACTTTCCCCATTTATGTAGCCAAGAGCAAATATGTGAGTGGAACCGCTTTCCATCTGTATGGTGGAAATATCTCTGCCATGAAGACGGTCTATAAGCAGAGCAAAAAAGATGTTTATTTCACGGAGCAATATACAGGCAAAGGCGGTGATTTTGGTGGCGATTTCAAGTGGCACATGCAAGAGGTGGTGATTGGTAGCATGACCAACTATGGTCGCGCTTGTATTGAGTGGAACCTTGCCAGTGACCCGGGTTGTAACATGCATACCGAAGGTGGTTGTAACTCGTGTTTGGGTGCATTGACATTAAATAACGGCTCTATCTCCAGTCGGAACGTGAGCTATTATATTATTGCTCAAGGTTCGCGCGTGGTACAACGGGGCGCTCGTCGCATAGCTTCTTCGGGTGGCGATGGTCTGAATCATGTAGCTTTTGTTAATCCCGATGGCTCGTTAGGACTTATCATCTACAACGATGGTGGCGACCGCACATTGGATGTGGTGTATAATAATCATTATTGCACGGTAACGGCTTGTGGTAATGGTGCCACGTCAGTCCTCCTGTCGGGGGTAGGAGCAGAATGTCCTTCGGAAGATGCAGAACCGGTCAAAGACCCGAGTGTTACTATTCATATCACCTCGGCTCCCGCAGGAACGGATTCAATCTATTTGATTGGCAGTTGGGGAGGTTCCTGGAAATTGAGTGAGAACATCCCTTGCACCCGTCAAGCTGATGGTTCATGGATAGGGTTAGTGCCCGAGACGGATCCGTTTGAGTATAAGTGTTGGAATCGTTGGAAAGTCAATGGGCAAGAGACGTGGGATTATGAGGAGGCGATAGACGAAAAAGGGACATTGCGCCCGTCTAACCGTAAGGCTGACTATAATAAGTCCAAAACCGAGACCATCCAAGTGCTCTATTGGGCAAAACAAGCGACTCCTTCGGATGACCCTGACCCAACGGATAAGAAAGGTGTAACGATTCATATCACTTCGGCTCCTGCGGGAACGGATTCCATCTATTTAGTAGGAAATTGGAGTAATGGCGATTGGCGATTGAGGGATAA
This sequence comes from Paludibacteraceae bacterium, assembly GCA_045616645.1. Taxonomy (GTDB): domain Bacteria; phylum Bacteroidota; class Bacteroidia; order Bacteroidales; family Paludibacteraceae; genus Colicola. The sequence continues at coordinate 3,355 of JAZLHD010000163.1, read as the reverse complement.
CATCCCTTGTGAGCGTCAAGATGATGGTACATGGAAAGGGTTTGTACCTCGTACCTCTCCGTTTGAATATAAGTGTTGGAATCGTTGGAAAGTCAATGGGCAAGAGACGTGGGATTATGAGGAGGCGATTGATGATAAGGGAACTAAACGCCCAAATAACCGCACTGCCGATTATAATAAATCCAAGACCGAGACGATACAAGTACTTTACTGGAGAAAACAAGCACAAAACCCAACATCCTTTGATAGAAATCGTGTTGAGAAAGGTTATAAGAAAACCATACAAAACGGACAACTATTTATCCTCCGTGAGGGCAAAGTCTATAATGCCCAAGGACAAATAACACAATAACTTTAACCATTTATAAATACCGTGAAAAAACTTTACTTATCTATGTTGATGCTTACCGGAATGGTAGGCACCATGATGGCGGATCATCAAGAGACATTAACCGTCACAGTTCCGGCACAAACCGAGGCGTGCTATGCCATTGGTTCGTTTAGTCTTAATGCGAAAGGAGAAGACTGGCAATTAGAGGAAATCACTCCGATGGATTTAGCCAAAGTCAATGGCGATGGCACAAAAGTCTTTACGTGCCAAATAACCGTACCCGAGGACGTGAGCGACCATGCTCATTGCAAATATAAATTCTTGGGTGGAGGTCAGAGTTGGGATTATGAGCAAGTAGAAGGAGACTTCTTCTATGACGAAGGTTACACGCAGACCGTGACCGGTTTTAAGAAATATGCTAAGCACGGCAATGTGGTTCGTTTCACTTGCTCCGCAGCCACTGAGAAAGTGTATCTCGGAGGTAAGTTTGCCGGCAACGACTGGAGCAAAGAGGCTATGATTCCGATGGTTGAAGTGGAAAAAACCGCTACGACCAAGACTTTCCAAGCGCGTGTAGGTACGAACGAAGATAATATGGAATTTAAGTATTTCGTAGGCGCACGCGAGTGGGATAATCAGACCACCGAAACCAACTATAAGTTCAACGACATGACCAAGGATGCTTCCGGCGCGGTGACTAATCCGTATATCACCGTTAACATCACCGTTCCCGAAGGTACTTCGCAAGTCTATCTCATGGGAAACTGGACAGGCAAAGGCGTGAGCACCGGTGCCGCATTGAAATGCGCTAAGGTGAGCGATACTCAGTTTGTGGGTATTATTCCGTCTACGGCAGTAGCTACGTTTAAGTGCTACAATTTAGATGACCTCGATTATGCAGAAGCAAAGAACGCAGAAGGGGACGATTTGGACGCTTGGCGTACGACAGCCGATGCCGTGGATAATGTAATGAATATCACCGTTGCTTATTGGAAAGGCGCTATCACGATTGGGGATGTAACACTAAATATCATCACCCCTCCCGGAACAGAAGAGGTGTATATGGTCGGAGCCGGACAATATTGGACTGAAGAATGGTGGTTAAGTCAAGGTATCGCTTGTACGAAAGTGGCAGACCGCAAGTTCCAGATTGTTTTGAAAGACTTGAAATCGATTAACTTTAAGTTCGTCAATAGCATCGTAGAAGACGCGAGTTTGGAATGGCTTTATGTGGAGACTGCCGATGCACAGGGTTCTCAACTGCCGGAGGATCGTCACTTAGAGTATGATGGTAATGCAGAGGTTACGATGGAGGTGGCGTACTGGCAGAACGTCTATCGTTTAGGCGTAAGAGAAGAAACCGATGTGAACGCTATCATGGAACGCTATAAGGGGTCTCATGCTGTTGAGACATTAGTGGGGCGCACTCTACCCTCCGGCGGATGGAACATTATCAGTCTGCCTTTCGATGTGGCAAACATCAGTTCTTCGCCTTTGGCAGGAGCTACCGTTAAGCAGTTTGTTCAAAGTAAGGTCAGCAATGACTCGTTGTTGCTCTATTTCAAGGATGTTAACGCCATCAAGGCGGGTGAACCTTATCTAATCAAAGTGAAAGGAAGTTCGATTGTCAATCCACTCTTTGGTAGTATGACGATTGCTAATCCTGCTATCACTTCGGTAGGAGATGATAATATTACTTTTGTTAGTGTCTTTGCTCCAAAGACGATCAATGAGCCAAAGGCTTATGGAGTTGGCATGGGCAATGACTTAGAAAACATCTCCGGTTCAACCGTCAATGCTTTGAATGGCTATTTCAATGTGTCTGCTTCGGTATCACACGTAGTGATTGCAGAGGAAGTGGCTCCTACCGCTTTGCGTCAAACAACGATTAGCACACCGGCGAAGAAGATTATTCGCGATGGTCGTGTGGTTATTTTGAGAGACAACAAGTGCTATTCGGTATTTGGAACGGCTTTATAAATTAACGATATCTGTTTAATATTATAATTTTATTACTATGAAAAAGATTTTTTTAAGTCTCTTCTGCCTCTTAGGCTTCGCTACCTTTGCGATGGCGGACCATGCGCAGAAGTTGACCGTTACGGTTCCTGCAAAAACCGAGGCATGTTACGCTATAGGTACGTTTAATGATTGGAAATTGGAGGATATTATCCCTATGGATTTGGAATCCACCACGACTGACAATCGCGTTTTCTCTTGCACTATTATGGTGCCAGATGAAATGCCATCTGATAAGAATAAAAAGAAATTCAAATTCCTTGCAGGCGGACAGAGTTATGACTATGAGCAAAAAGAGGGCGATTTTTATTATGATGATGCTGATGGCTATAATCGCACTGTATCTGAATGGAAAAACAAATGCGCCAAACATGGTAATGTCGTTCGTTTTGTTTGCTCTGCAACAACAGAGAAAGTGTATGTGTTAGGTAAGTTTGCAGATAACGATTGGCAAGAAGGCTCTATGATACGAATGGTTGAAGTCGAAAGTACCGAGACTACCAAGACGTTCCAAGCGAGAATCGGTACGAATGAGGATGAGATGAAGTTTAAGTTTTATCCTTGGGGAAGAGCGTGGGATAACCAAACAACGAAAGATGACAACAACTTTAATACTATGACCAAAGTTGATGGTGCTGCTGTGAATGAATATATCACCGTTAATATTACGGCTCCGGAGGGCACCAAAGAGGTTTATCTAATGGGACATTGGGGCAGTAAGGACACGGATGCGAATCGTGCTCATAAATGTGTAAAAACAGGCGATAACACCTTTGTTGGCATTATTCCATCAACCGAAGTACGCAATTTCCGTTGCTATAACAAGAAAAATACCAGCAACTACGAGGTAGATAATAGTGATAATCAAGTTACTCGTTCGACAGGTGATGCTACTAACAAAGAAATGAATATCACTGTTGACAAGTGGCGCTACGCTGATGAGTTTACACAATACTACGTAACCGGAACAAGCAACTTGGGACACGATGAAGGAAAAGGTGATAA
>JAZLHD010000162.1:0-1276 GCA_045616645.1 Paludibacteraceae bacterium | reverse complement strand
GCTAAACCTGCTAAACTTGTTAAACTTATTCAACTTACTTTTTACTATGTCAACAATACAAAAAATCTTTTGTATGGCTGCATTATGTATGTGCACCATACACCTATATGCTGTAACCGACTCCCATATTATGGGACATGTACTGGACGCTGCCACCCAAGAGCACTTGGAATTTATCAATGTTCAACTCAAAGGCACTACTATCGGTAGCGCTACTGACGAGAGCGGACATTACTTACTGAAAGATGTGCCCTTAGGGCAACAAACCATTGTCTTTTCCCTTGTTGGATATAAAACGCAGGAAATACCTCTTCATATTACTGCCGACTCCACATACATTTGTAATGTGAGCCTCGAAGAGGCGAGTTATTTATTAGATAATGTAGTGGTGTCAGCCAATAAATACGCCGGCAAGCGAAAAGAAGTGGCGACGATTGTCAATGTCGTTTCCCCACTTATCATAGAAAACACCGCTTCTAACTCGATGGCTGATGTGCTTAATTTTCAACCCGGGTTGCGCGTGGAGATGTCATGCTGCAATTGTGGCGTACCTCAACTCCGTATCAACGGACTGGAAGGACAGTATAGTCAAATACTGCTTGACTCACGACCTATCTTCTCCTCTTTAGCCAGTGTTTACGGATTGGAACAGATACCCACCGGTATGGTGGATAGAATAGAAGTAATACGCGGTGGATGCAGTGCCCTATTTGGCGCAAATGCAATAGGTGGTGTGGTGAATATCATTACCAAAGAACCTTGCCGCAACTATATCAATCTGAATAACCAAAGTGCCTTTACGGAGACAGGTTCGTTTGATATCAATACCAATTTGAACGCTTCGGTGCTCTCTCCCAATGAAAAAGTAGGGGTGTATCTGTTTGGCGTTAGACGCGACCGCAAACAATATGACCGAGACGGTGATGGTTATAGCGATATACCTAAACTGCAAACAACAACATTGGGGTTTCGCAGCTTCTTCAAGACATCTGATTATTCCAAAATAACGGCGGAATACCACCACACATCGGAGTTCCGCCGTGGTGGCTATGGTATCGACTCGTTGCAACCGCACGAGTCGCCTTTGACGGAACAACTCAAGCATAACATCAATGCCGGTAGTCTTCGTTGGGATTATTACACCGCTGACAGTAAGCATTATATAACCCCTTACGCATCGTTTCAACACACGGCGCGCGAGAGTTATTTTGGCACAGACTGCAACCCTGATGCCTACGGCCAGTCCAAAGACATCACTGCCGTAGTAGGCGGACAA
>JAZLHD010000161.1:0-3424 GCA_045616645.1 Paludibacteraceae bacterium | reverse complement strand
AACGGAGTAAGCCGAAAATCCGTCAAAGAGTAGGCACAGAAAAACAATAAACACTTTATGAAACACAAACTTTTATCTCTTTTTGTGGCGCTCATTTGCGCAAGTTCCCTTTTTGCCTCTGATATTCAAGTCGATGGCATTTGGTACAATTTTAATTCCTCAACTAAGACAGCGTCAGTAACATATCGAGGAAGTTATTATTCTTCTTACGATAATGAATACTCTGGCTCAATTGTTATTCCAAAAACAGTAACTTATAACAACACCACATATTCCGTCATAACAATTGGAACGGATGCTTTCTATGAATGCACCGGTTTAACTTCCGTAACGATTGGTAGTTCCGTCACAACGATTGGAAATAATGCTTTCTATAATTGCTCCGGTTTGACTTCAGTAACGATAGGCAATTCCGTCACAACGATTGGAGAGAAGGCCTTCTTTAATTGTAGTAGTTTAATTACGATTAATATTCCTAATTCTGTTACTTCGATTAGTCATGATTCTTTTAGTGGATGTGAATCTCTACCTATAATTGATAATATTAGGTATGCAGATACCTATTTAATACAAGTAGAAGATAGAACCTTAACATCTTATACAATTAAAGAAGGAACTAGGTGGATTAAGGATCATGCCTTCGAATCATGCGGGAAAATGGACTCAATAACTATTCCAAGAACTATTATTGAAATTGGAAATGAAGCTTTCGGACGTTGCGGAAGTTTAAAGAAAACTAATTTTACAGGAACTATTGCTGAATGGTGCAATATTAGATTTGACGGTAATTTTTTGAGTTGTCCTACGTTTTATAGCCACAATTTATATATTAACGATGAAGAAGTGACGGAAATAAATATCCCTGAAGGTGTAGAATTTATAGGACGTTTTGCTGGTTGTTCTAATTTAAAATCAGTTACGATTCCTAATTCTGTCACAACGATTAGATGGTATGCTTTCTATGGCTGCTCTGGTTTAATATCAATAAATCTGCCTAATTCTATTACAGAGATTGGAAGTTATACTTTCTACGGATGCTCTAGTTTAACTTCAATTGATATCCCAAATTCTATCACCGAAATAAAGGAATCTACTTTTGAGAGATGTTCTCGTCTAGAATCTATCACCATCCCAAATTCCGTAACATCAGTTAGTAATAGTGCTTTTGATCATTGTACCTCGCTTCCTATTATTGACGGTATTAGGTATGCAGATACATATTTACTTAATGCTGTTGATAGGACTCTATCGACCTATACCATTAAAGAGGGTACGCGATGGATTGGCTTTGAAGCTTTTAGGGATTGTTCAAATATGACATCAATTACTATCCCTAAATCTGTTAAGTCAATTGGTGTAGACGTTTTTAAGAGGTGTACATCTCTCCCTGTAATAGGTGGCATTAGATATGCTGATACGTACCTAATCGAAGCAGTAGATAAAACGTTATCCTCCTATTCAATAAGAGAAGGGACAAGATGGATAGGGAATTCAGCCTTCAAGGCATGTACCAAATTGACCTCTATTGCTATTCCTTATTCTATTGAATCTATCGGATATGATGCTTTTGAGAATTGCTCTAGTTTAACCTCTATCACTATACCGAATTGGATAAGATCAATAAGTTCTAGTGGGCTTGGCTATCGCCCTAGCAAAGAAAACACGGTATATGTCGTAATCTCCCCATTTGAATACAAGAATAATCCTAAAAGTTTGGATGTTATCAATCCTATTATCAAGGAAGCTTCATATCAAGCGACACTAATTCCTCAACTCGCAGAAGTTGCAACATGGACTACGACACCTACCACCATCGAAATGGATATCGACTTAACGAATATTCCCACAACTCACTTGTATGATAGTATTTCCATTGATTACTTTGGAGAAGAAAATGATATTGAAAACATATTGACTCCTTCTACTCAAAACCACGTTATCTTTACAGGTCTCACCCCTAATCAGAAAGCCAACATCTACTACACAAGCAAAAAAATAGGAGAAGACGATTGGGAGGAAGGTGCAAAATTGGAGATACAACTCCCTAAACTTAACTTTACCACTCTCGTTCCGAAAGTCGTTTCCGCAGGTACGGCCATTGTAGCAGCAGAGACAAATATAAGCGATTATGAGACTAACGTCGGTTTCGAGTGGCGCAAATACGATGCTCCAGAATCTATGCCGTCTAAGAGTGGCGCGGCAATACTCTACAACGGAATGATGGAGGGTAAACTGCTTAATCTTGGAACTGATTCCTACTGGAATGTGCGTCCTTACTACGAGGCAGCTGATGGCACGCGCTACTACGGAGAGTGGATTACTTTTGACCCAAGCGACTTCTCGTACTTTGAGCCGACTGTTCATACTTACGCTTTGGCAACCTCACCTACTGCCAACAAAGTCCAAGTTCGTGGATACGTGATGACAGGCACAGACGATGTGACCGAACAAGGTTTTGAATATTGGTTCAATGGTGGTCAAAAAGCCCCACATCGTATTCCGAATGCAACTGCTGACAGTGTCTATCGCGTAACCGCTTCGGGACAAGTGATGACCGCAGTACTTGAAGACCTTGCCTATAGTTCAACCTACACCTGCCGTGCTTACGCAATCGCAGGAGGAAAAACGTACTATGGTGAAGAAGTACAGTTCCTAACTCCCGAAGATCCACGTCCAATCTATACACTGACTGTTATCGCAGGAGAGAATGGTAGTGTAAATATAGAAGTTTCCGGACAATATCGAGAAGGTGAGCAGGTTACCTTGATTGCAACACCAAATGTAGGCTACCAGTTTGAGCAATGGAGTGATGGCAACACTGAAAATCCCTATATCTTGACGATTATGCAAGATACAGAGATTACGGCTACTTTCAAACAAGCGGAAAGTGGATTAACTAACCTTCACAACAATATCAGAGCCACAAAATACTTCCACAACGGCAACCTCATCATCGAGCGGAATGGTATCAAGTACACCCCCACCGGACAAAAGGTAAGATAACAGACCCTATCCCCAACCCTTTCCCTCATAGGGCAAGGGAGGGAGATAGATAAACTCTCATCAGACGCTCCTTCGGGGGCGTTTTGTGTTTGTAAATGCTGGGTAGCGACAGTCGCTAAAATTCTGTCCGTGAAAATTCGGATTAAAATTGTAACTTGCTGAGTTTAAGAATGATATTTCTGTAGAACAAAATCGTGAACTCATGAAAAGTCGTGAACTTCACGACATTTCACGACTCTTTATTGCCTATATGTTATGTTCCTTTTGCGTGCATTATATGCGGGTTCTTCGTCACATTTCGTGAAGGTGTAGTCGTTCAGAGAGGTACATTTTAACGGCGAGTAGGTGTATACTGGCTCGACCATACATAATTCTCTTTATCGCCTTGAGTTTGTTGTTGTATCCTTCAACCATTCCGTTG